>JBAXUS010000200.1:0-11073 GCA_037129555.1 Planctomycetota bacterium | reverse complement strand
CCGGAAGACTCGGGCCTTCAACGCGCCGTCGAGCTGTTTTCACGGCGCTGCGATGTCGCGCTGGTCGTCGATCCGGGACTCGCTCGTCCGGGCCATTTTCATGAATTCCAACTCGCGCTCGAAGCTGGCAACACGCCGCTGCGCCACCTCCTCGACAGCATCGCGCGTCAGACCGGCACACGTTACCGCCGCGACGGAGACCGCGCATTTTTTCTCATCAAGCCCGGCGATTCATTCCGCGATGAAAAGATGGACTCCGCCGCCGCCGGGATTGACGCGTTGCACGAAAAATCTGATGCGTCGGATTTGCTCGCGCCATTGCGCGACTATTTTCAATCGTCACTCGCACGGTTCGGGGCGACGATGTCGTTCGAAGCCAATCAACAAGCGATCTTCGCGATGCTGCCGAAAGCCTCGGCTCTGCGGTTGCGCGAGATCATCAACGTCTTGCGCGAACCACGCGCGAACGGACTCCCGATTCCCGAACCGTCCACACGAGCCGAGGAAAATCTGCGTCAATCGCTCGGCGAAAAACTCGTGACCAAGCGCGGACGTTTTCGCGTGGACCGCCTGCTCCGCGATCTCGCGCGCGAGACCGGCCTGGCCATCGCGTTCGATCCGAAACCATTCAACGGCACGTTGCCGTATCTGAAAATTGATTACGAGAACACGCC
Organism: Planctomycetota bacterium; assembly: GCA_037129555.1. GTDB lineage: Bacteria > Planctomycetota > SZUA-567 > H5-PLA8 > H5-PLA8 > JANXLS01. Next base: position 10,399 of record JBAXUS010000200.1, on the reverse strand, counting down.
GCTGCGTCAGGTTTTTCGCGACATCGTTGACGAGGCCGGTTTCGACGGCTGCTCGATCGAACCGCCCGCCGGCATCTGGTTCTACAAAGGTCCGCGCCCATTTCCGACCGGCGAATTACTCTGGGATTCGGTCGAGGTCCGCGCCTACGATTTAAGCTCGCTCTTCACGGTCCTGTCACCCGAAGCAGCGCTCTTTCTCAGCGGCGAAACCATCGCCCATCAAATCCGCGCACGGATTTATCCGGCGTCGTGGAACGACCCGGGCACCTGCGTTTTCTATCATCGCGGTACGCAGAAATTAGTCGTCATCCACGCCCCGGAAGCGCACCGTCGGATCGTCGATTTTCTCTATGATCTCGGCCAGCGCGGACACTGGGCCGTCGGACCACTCGAATAGAATCGTTACGCGGTCAATACGATCTGCAATTGCTCCGGCAGACTGCGCGTCCCGGCCAGTTTCGAAATCGAGCGAATCACCATCGTCTCTTCCCAACCATTTTCAATACAGCTTTTGATCTCGTTCAGCAAGCTGACCTGCCGTGCCGTAAACGCGTCGCCGGGTTTGGGAGCCGCGCCGTGCAACAGTGCGCTTTCAATCGCCGCCTCCAGTTTCGCGCAGCCGTCCTCGCGGTGCGCACTCAACGCCACTGGCTCAATGCCTGCGAGAAATCCCAACCCTTCGGCAGATTCATCCAAACCCAAATCGTCTTTGTTGAGCACAACCAGCGACGGTCCGAGCGTTTTGCAATGAGCGATCAAATTCAGGTCCGCTTCGGTCGGTGCTCGTGATCCGTCGAGAACTACGACGCGAAGCGCAGCCGCCTCCAATGCCGCGTGTGCGCGGCGCTGGCCTTCGCGTTCAATCACGCCTTCCGTGTCGCGCATTCCAGCGGTATCCGAAAGCGTCACGTCCAATCCAGCAATACTCACGCGCGAATCAAGTCGGTCGCGCGTCGTCCCAGGAATGGCGCTGACGATGTGTTTGTCCGCGCGCGTCAGCCGGTTTGCGAGCGTCGATTTGCCCGCGTTGACCGGACCTGTCAGCACAACATGATGACTGCGCAGCAACGCCATCGCGCCGGCTGACGCGTCAATCGCGTTGCGTGCAGCGACCAGAATTCGTTCGCGCCAGGACGCTTCACTACTCCGTAGCGCCATCGCAACATCGAATCCAAAACGCTCCCAGCTTTTTTGAAACGCTGCTGCTCCCAACAAAAATTCAGCCTGCCGGGCCGTGGCGACACGAGTAAGAAGGAGCTGCGCTTCGACTGTAACAAGCGGTAATTTATTATTGAGATGTGCGCGGGCGAGCAGGTCCGCGCCAGTGCCGCGTTCAAGTCCAGCAAGCAGCAGCGCGTCTTCGACCGCTCGCGCCGATCCTGTGCCACCGTGGCACGACAATTCAATCTGCTCAAATCCCGTCGCCGTGTCGTTCGATGTGAGAAACGACAACACGACTTCATCGATGATCGCGCCGTTGCGTTCGACGAGTCTTCCGAAAATCAAATCGCCGCTCTGGCACAAACGCAATTCGTGCTTGGAACGTAGATATGGCTGAAGCTTCGACGCGAGGCCCCAACCGTCGAGGACGTACGTCGCAATGCCGCCGGTGCCGGGAGCACTTACACGAACGAACAACGCGGGCGGAGGCGCGGACGCCGCTGCGGATTTTCGCGCGCTCACTTAGCCGCCTTCCACGCCGCGCACAATCCCCGGTGAACCAATGTCGGCTGATACACAAGATCGTATTTCGTCCCGCCCGAGCGACGTAATGCATCGATCAAAAAGCCCGCACCGCCGCCGGTGATGGCGATGCGTGCATGGCCACCGAGCATCATGCGCTGGCCTTCAATGACCGAACGAATCGTCTCCGATTGCATCGCCAGGACGCCGGACAGCATCGCGCTTTCCGTGTTGCGCCCAATGAAATCAAAACCGCTGGTTTCGAGCGCAGCAGATTTCAATTCAGGCAATTGGGCCGTGCCCTGGTTCAGTGATTTCAAGCACATCGCCGCGCCCGGAAAAATCAATCCACCTTCAAATCGCGGCAATGCGTCGCCGAGCGCCGGGCGGATTGCGTTGCACGTTACCGCCGTCCCGGCATCAATGACAACCCACGGACTGGTCTCGTCAATATCCAGCACACCAAGCGCCGCCGCGATACGGTCGTCTCCCACACGCTCCGGCGGGTTCGGCACGATCTCGATTTTAGGAGCGATGTCGATCCGAAAAAATTGTGGCTTGCAGCCCAACGTTGAAAGGTCGTTAAAGAGTTTGCTCGTGCACTGTTTGACGACACTGCCGATGACGACGTGTTTGGCGGCGGATGCATATTTCGCGACGGTTGCCATTGAACGGAAATCGCTCGGCCATTCTTTCGTCTCGGGCAATTCGTTTGCGAATGTCCACGCTGTTGCGGAGGTGTGGGTGTTGCCGATATTAATGGTCACGAGGTCCGGCGGCGGAATGGATTCGGCGCTCACGGCGTCTCCTCTTTTAAAGGCGGTCATTGAAACTCGGATAATTTCGTCACACAACTTTCGCGCAAAAAAGGCATCTTTCAAGTAGAGTTGTTGAGGACTTAAAGTTGAGGATTCAAAAAGACGCATGAGCACGTCGAGTGACATCGAACGGGTGGCAGAACCGACTGCGCGCGGGTGGCGTGCCGCCGTGTGGCCGTTGACGTTGGCAGCCGGAACCATTTCGATTTTGGCGCTCGCGATTGTGTCGTTCGGCCAGAATCCCGGCGAGGCGTTTTCAGAATTTATCTCTGGCTCGGTCGGTACGCGCGCAGGGCTCGGCGCGACGATGGCGCGCGCCACAATCCTACTGTTTTACGCGCTGGGCATCGCGTTGAGTTTCCGCGCGGGGCTGATCAACATCGGCACGGAAGGCCAATCACGCATGGGTGCCGCCGCTGCGGTGGCATTGACGCTCGGAGCACGCGGACGATTTTTCTGCGACCATCCGTGGCTCGGAATCCCGGCGATGTTATGCGCGGGCGCGTTGGCGGGCGCATTGTGGTCGCTGCTCGCCGGGGCCATGAAGCGCTGGCGCGGCGTCTCCGAAGTGGTCGCCACATTGATGCTTAATTTTATCGCGATTCAACTCGTCCGGATGTTCGTCGGCAGCCACGCTTGGCTGAAAGGTCCCGACACCGATTTGCAGCAGAACGAACTTCCCAACGCGTTGAAGTTTTCAGGCTGGCACGGCACGGATTTTCATTGGGGCATTTTTCTGGCGCTTCCCGCCGCGCTAGCCGCGCATGTATTTTTGTTTCGCACCGCAGGCGGAATGAGGGTCCGCGCGATGGGCTTGAATCGCGGGGCCGCGCGCGCGTGTGGCGTGCCGTGCGATGCGCTCGCGTTGTGGGTCTTTGGAATCAGCGGCGCGTTGGCCGGATTCGCCGGTGCGTTGGGCGTCATGGCCGTCGGAAAATTGGGCACCGATCCGGCATACGCGGAGTTCGGTTACATGGCCGTTTCGGTGGCGCTGGTCGCCGAATTGAAGCCGCTGGCGATTGTGTTTGTCGCGCTGCTTTTCGCGGCACTCGACACCGGGTCCGGATCGATGGAAGCTGCCGGAGGCGTGCCGCATTGGGTCGTGTACGCGTTGAACGGTTTCATGATTTTGGCCATGTTGGCGCGTGATGCCGGGGCGCGCAAAATACGTGACGGGAGGACCGCCGAATGAATTGGATTGACAGTGCCATCGGCGCGAGCATGCGCATCGGAACGCCGCTGCTTTTTGCCGGGATGGGCGAGCTGATCCTGGAGCGCGCCGGAATGATCAACATCGGCATCGAAGGCGTCATGCTCTGCGGCGCGTTCGGCGGTTTCTACGCCGGATGGGCTTCGCATTCGCCAGTCATTGGCGCGCTCGTGGGCGCTATGTCGGGCGCGGCGTTCATGCTGATTTACGCCGGGATGACGCAGAAAATTCGCGCAGACCAGATCGTCACCGGCATGGCCATGAACTTGATCGCCGCAGGCGTGACGAGCACGGCGTACGACGCGCTGAGCGCCGCGCATCCGACGAAAATGATCAGCGTCCCGCGTTGGACCGCAGTCTGGTCCCAGGGCAAAGACCTGCCGATCATCGGCCCGGCCTTGTTCGAGCAAACGAGTCTGACGTGGATCGCGTTGCTGTCGGTTCCGCTGATCGGGTGGTATTTTGCGAAGACGGAACGCGGATTGGAACTACGCGCCGTCGGTGAAAATCCGGCGGCGGCTCAAGCGGCGGGGATCAACGTCGCCGCCGCGCGCGTAAAAGCGTGTCTGGCATCGGGCGCGTTGTGTGGCTTGGGCGGAGCATTTTTGACGGTCTCGCAGACCAGCAGTTACGCTCCGAATTGCACGAGCGGACGCGGCTTTATCGCGCTGGCCGCCGTGGTGCTGGGCGGTCATCGAACGCTCGGAACCACCGCCGCGTGTCTCGTGTTCGGTGCGACCTTTTATCTGCGCGACGCCATTCCGTCGAGCGGATCGGTTGTCGAATTGGTGGGGATTCTGCCCTACGCACTGGCGCTCGCCGCGCTGTGTTGGAAATTCAAATCCAATACAGCACCGGCAGGATTGGGCCAAAATTTTTAAACGAAAAAAGCGGACGCTGCCGTCCGCTCTTCGATGAATTGATGCTGATTAATCGTGCCGATTCTTACTTCAAAATCTCGTCGATCAAACCGTATTCCTTGGCTTGCTCAGGCGACATGAAATAATCGCGGTCGCTATCCTTTGAAATGCGATCAAGCGACTGACCGGTGTGCTTGGCGTAAATTTCGTTCAGTGACTTTTTCAAGCGGATGATTTCTTCGGCTTGAATCACAATGTCCGACGCCGTGCCCTGCGCACCGCCCCAAGGCTGATGGATCATGATGCGCGCGTGAGGCAGCGCGAACCGCTTGCCTTTGGCTCCAGCAGCCAACAAAAACGCGCCCATGCTCGCGGCCTGGCCGAAACAATACGTTGCGACATCGTTGGTCACGTGCTGCATCGTGTCGTAAATCGCCAACCCAGCGGTCACCGATCCGCCCGGCGACATGATGTACAATTCGATGTCGGCTTCTTTGTTTTCCAACTGCAAATAGAGCAATTGAGCGACGACCGTTGCGGCAGTGAAATCAGTAATTTCTTCGCCAAGAAACACGATGCGGTCCTTGAGCAATCGGCTATACAAATCCCAGCCGCGTTCGCCACGACCTGTGCGTTCAATGATGTTCGGAATAAATGCCATTTTGACGGATCTCCAATCGGCCTTCATTTTTTTCGAGGTTCACGCCAGCCGTGTCTGTTAGACGCGCCTCGAGCGGGAACTGCGAATTATTTATTCAATTTCACTGCTGCTGACACTCTCGCCCTGGGACACGGAGCGAGTCACCGCTCCGCGTCATTCGGCGATTGGACGTTTAAGCCTTTGCGCCGTGATCATGACCGGCAGTGCCGTGATCGTGTTCACAATCGTGGCCGTGCTCGTGACCGGCAGTGCCATGGTCGTGACCGCAATCATGGCCGTGTTCGTGACCCGCTTCAGCGTGATCATGAGCGGCGTGATCATGCGAACCGTGGTCGTGGCCTTCGTGTTCGTTCTTGAACGCCTTACGCGCTACGACGGCAATTTCCGCGCTATCGGTGACGAACTCCATCGCTTTCTTAAAGCGAATGTTCGTTTCGATCTGCTCGATCTGACCTTCGTCGACGAGTTTTTGGAACAGCAGTTCCGCCGTGGTGCCCTGGCGGCGCGCCATGCTGACGACGACGTCATCGACTTCTTCGTCTTCAGCGACCAGCTTTTCCTTGTCGGCAATGGCCGAGAGGATGAAGAAGCGGCGCAGTTCTTTCTTGCCGTTTTCCAGCGCCTGGCCCATCATGACTTCCGGCGAGATGCCGAGTGCGTCGGGCGTCACGCCCATCTGCTGCATCTGTTCTAGGTTCTGGCGGATGTTGGTTTGAGCAGAATGATTGAGTGCGCGCTTGGGCAGTTCGAACGTCAGTTTGTCTTCGATCTGCGCCATCAACGCATTGCTGACATCGCCCATGATCCGGTCGCGGACTTTTTCAAGCAGCGTCGCTCGAACGCGTTCGTCCAGAGCGGCGGCATCGTTCATGCCGAGCTTCTTAGCCAATTCATCATCGATCGGCGGAAGCGAGAGCGAGCGGATTTCGTTGACTTCGAATTCAATCGTGGCCTTCTTGCCGACCTGTTCCTTGTTCGGGAAACTGGCCGTCAACGTTTCATCGGCTACGCGCTTTTCGCCCACTTTGGCTCCGAGCAAATACGTGTCAGCGAGATGCGCGTGAGCACCGAAAACGTGTCCATCCACGCACAACATGCGGGCTCCTTCTTCTTTGTGGGCTTCCGCACCATCAATGAGAATGCGGAGTACGCCGGTCGCGCTATCTTTGTTGCCGATGGCGGCACCCGTAGCGGCAACGACTTCTTCAGCGAAGCGTTCTCGCAGGCTGTTGTACGCGGTATCGACTTCCTCGGGAAGCAGATCGATCTCCTGCTGCTCGGCCTTCAAACCGGTGTACACAGGCAGTTCGAATTGCGGGAAGATTTCAGTCTTGAATTCAAATGTGAACGGTTGACCGCGCGTGGCGGCGATGGATTCCGGCGCTTCAAATTGCGGCTCGCCGATCGTGTTTAAATTTTCTTTTTCGATGGCGGCATACACAGCCTGCTGGAGCAGGTTGCCAGCGACCTGACGCTTGACATCCGCGCCGTATTTGCGCTCAACGACTTCGCGCGGCACTTTGCCCGCACGGAAGCCGGGGAGGTTGACCTTCCCCGCAAGTTCGCCGAGGACGGTGTTGAATTCCTTGGTGACATCCGCAGCCGCGACGGTCACGCCGACCGACTTCTCCCACTGGCCAGAATCTTTAACGCTCGTCTCCACTGGGAGGAGTGCGTCTTCCGTGTCGTCTTCATTTTCCGCTGCCACTGTAATCGCTTCCCTTCTACAAAATCCGTTCGCATCGCCGCAAAAATAATGGACAACGAAAAGCCCCGTGCGGCACGGGGCTTGTTTCGACTCAAATTCAGTGCACCTTTATAGGCGTTTGCAAAGGCTCCGTCAAGCAAAACCAAACGGTTCGCAAACTCCAGGGTGCATGTTCCTATTTTCTGTGGGTTCCTCAACTCCTTATTAAGACCCCCAGCGTTTACTTCTCATCCAATGTTTTATTCCCCGGCTCGACCGCATCCTTGCGCAATTCATCCAATCGAGCGCGTAGCTTCTTCACGATCTCCGGATTCTCCGTCGCGACGTTGGTCTTTTCGCTGATGTCTTTTTCAAGATTAAAAAGCAGTACCGACTGCGGGCCGTCTTCGCCAGCTTTCTTTTTCTTCGCCTTCTTGGGCCCCTCTTCTTCCTCGCCAACGCCTGAATCCGCAGCGCCTACAAGAAGCTTCCATTCACCCATCCGAATTGCCGCTGAGGTTCCGTTCGTTCCAGACAACAGAATCGCGTCGTGCGGGGATTTCGCATTCTGAGTCAGCACCGGCCAGATGTCGCGCCCATCGACGGTGCGCTTTTGTTCGGGAGATGCCTGAGCTAATTTCAATAGCGTCGGATACCAATCAATAATGTGGACCGGCTCCTTGATCGTCTGCCCCGCTGGAATTTTTCCCGGCCATGTCGCAAACGCACACGTCCGTACACCGCCTTCAAAAATCGTCCCCTTCCCGGCGCGCAACGGCGTGTTGTGTGTGACGCGCCCCGGCGAAGGCCCACCGTTGTCGCTCGAAAAAATAATCAACGTATTCTCGCGCAGTCCCTTCTTATCAAACGCCGCCAGCACCTGTCCGACCGCTTCATCCAACGCCGACAACATCCCGGCATACGTCTTTCGAGGCTCTTTCAAATCGCCGTATTGTTTCAGATAACTCTCCGGCACTTGCATCGGTCCGTGCACTGCTTGAAACGGCAAATACAAAAACAACGGCTTGTCGCCCTTCGATTGCTCGACCAATTTACACGCCTCTTTCGCGATCAGATGCGTTGAATACCCGACCTCATCACACGGCTTGTCATCGCGATGCCAGTCCACTTGATTATCGCGCGTGTGCTTATAATAGTCGCCCATCCCAAACCACAATCCGTACTGATGATCGAAGCCGCGTTGCGTCGGTTGGTACGCCGTTTTGTATTCGCCCAAATGCCACTTACCCGTGAGCGCCGTTTCATACCCCGCCTCGCGCAACGCTTGAGCCAGCGTCCGCTCCTCCAGCGGCAACCCCCATTTCGCGTTGGGCCGAACAATCGTGTACACACCCGTGTGTGCCACATAGCGCCCGGTCAACAACGACGACCGCGTCGGCGAACACACCGGCTGAACATAATGCGCATCCAAAATCGTGCCACTCTTGGCCAGCGCATCGAGAACCGGAGTCTTGATATCCTTCGCGCCCTGAAACCCCGCATCCGCATAGCCCATGTCGTCGGAGAGGATGAAGAGAATATTGGGCTTGACCGGTTCTGCGCCGAACGCAATCGAGACGAACGTGATCAATAACAGAAGATAGAAACGCTGCCACATGGCATGATCCTCGGGAAATTTTTAAACAGGCATTGAAACAATCACAGCTTACACCAGATGTGTCGTTTCAACTTCACGCCAAATTTAAACGGAAGGTATTTTCCGGAAGAAGAGTCTACTTAAGCAGGCTTTGATATGACAGTTTTTGACCTCGAAAATTGCAATGACTTTCCTTCTTGCGCGCACGAATATGAGGGGTATGAAGTGGCAATGATGATTTACTCCACTCGCATTCCGATGTTGATCGTCTTGACTCTGCTCGCCGCGCTGGAAGTAAGGGCCGGAGAAGCGCCGCTGCCTGGGCTTGAAGGCATTCCTGAGATCGTAGCCGATGTGGACGGTCGCCCCATTCGCCGCATGGAATTGGTCCGAGAATTGGTCGGCGCGTCCGGAGCCAAAGCGCTTGATCGTTTGGTCCATCGCATTTTGATTGAACAGCACGCCGCCGATCAAAAGATCGTCGTGTCGAATGAAGACATCGAACTCCAATACAAGATCGACAAGACGGATCTCGCCGACGACCTTATTAATGTCGAACACGATCCGCGTGCACCCGTGCCGATGGAAGAAACGATCCGCAGCAAATTCGGTGTGTCGGTTGAGGAATACAAAAACACAATCATCCGTCAGCGTCTGCTATCGCGCCGTTGCATGGCATTGGACGTCAATCCCGACGACCACGAATTGCGCAAGTTCTTCGAAGAATATCCGGACCTCTTTCAAGAACCGATCCGCTACCGCGCGGCGCACATTCTGATCACCCCGCTGGACCCGCGCGACATGGGACGCGGAGGTCGGACACAATCGACTGTCGGCCAGATGCTTGAAACCGAACGGCTGCGCGAGGAACGCAAGAACCACGACCGGGACCGAGGTATTACATACAAAGACTCGCCGGTCGAGGAAATCAACGATGCATGGCGTGAATCAAAGATACAAGCCGAGCGTTTGTCCCAGGAATTGCAAACGTTTCCGCAGCGCTGGAACGATTACGTCAAACGCTATTCCCGCGATCCCGCCGACCAGCCCGCGATGGCGCGCCGCGTTCCCGGCAAACCGGCAACGCCGCCCAAAAGCCCACGCGAAACACGCGGTTTTCTGCCTGGCGAATTAGGCTGGTATCACAAACACGGCCCGATGGTCCGCGACTTTTATGAAGGCACGAAGACCATAAAAGTCGGGCAAATCGCCGGACCCATCAAGACCCAATTCGGTTGGCACATCGTCAAAATGATGGACGTAAAATTTCCACGTGTCCTGACGTTTACCCAAGCAAAAGATAAAATTCGACGGTTGTACATCGAAAACCAGATTCAATTGCGCTCCGAATCATGGTTCGCACAACTGAGTGCGCGCGCGGATTTGAAGACCGAGAAAGCGTCGCTCTGGCCGCCGAAAGAAGAGAGCGCAGAACGTGACGCACCGGGCGCGGACCCCGTCGTCGGGCGCGTGAATGGCGTCGCCATCAAGCGCTCCGAAATCTGGCGCGATTTGCTCCGCACCGAAGGCGAAGAAGCCTTGACCCGCCTGATCAACCGCGAAGTCGTCATGACGATTTTGCGCGAGCGCGGCGTCGCCTACATGGAGTGGTTGTGCTCGAGTCCGAATCACCGTTCACCTAACGCTCCGCGCGCGGTTCCGATTCGTATCAAAGAAGAAGAGATGCAACGGGAGTTGAACGACGAGCGCGTCGAACACGATAAGTTGATCCACGAAAACCCCAAAGAATTCGGAACGATGACGTTCAGCGAATTCGTCTACCGCAAGTTCGGGCAGACGGAAGCCGAGTATCGGCGCGCGGTGGAAGCGAGTTCGGTGCTGCGCAAAGCGATCCGGCAGAAAGTCGTTCCGAGTGACGAGAC
>JBAXUS010000020.1:0-50204 GCA_037129555.1 Planctomycetota bacterium | reverse complement strand
TTACCCGTGAAATCAAATTTCCCTTTCAACGTTTTCGTCTTGATTGTCGAATCAGTCGTCGGTAACACACGCAGGTTCGCCAGCATCGAATGAACATGAGCCGCCGGATAGTCGTCCGTCTCTTTCGAACTCAACGCCAGCGTGATCCGCGCCTTCCCGGCCTCGACTTGTGTGTCATGATTCTTGGCCGTCGTTTTCGCGACGAACAGGCCCCGGTTGGTGTACTTATGAATCGGAGATGTGCCGGTCACGATGTTGCTCCGCCCCGACACATTGCCGAAATCCGTCGTCGCATCGTACGACGCCCGCGTCAGCGAATTCACATCAATCGCCAATTGAATCACACCGCCATTGCTTTTATCCACCATGACTCCCAGCCCATCCAACGGAGCCACAATCTGCGGAAGAGTTGTCGCCACATTATCAATCCCCGTCCCGCCCGACGACGGCGTCGGAATTGTTTGCAGCGTGCTGACAACAACCGGCGTATTCACGCCGTCACTCACCGTCAGTGTCACGGTGAAGCCGCTATCGGAGAAGACTCCATACGTTTGCGATAACGTCACAAATGTTCCGGACGCAAACGTGCCGGTGATGTCGGGGGAACCATCGCCGAAATTAAACGTGTAGTTCAGCATGGCTTCTTCTGCGTCCGTGGCCGTGAACTTGTATGTGACCAGCGTATTTTTATCTGCCGCCGGATTCTGATCGGATGTCAACGGCGGCACAATCGGCGGATCGTCGCCAATAATGTTGATCGTCACCGGATCGCTTGCAATGCCGTTCGTGAACACCACGACCGTCGCATCGCCACCCGGGAAGTCAACCAACGGAATCGACTGAAAGTTCGAATCGGAGAAGTATTGAGTTGCTTTGGGCAGGATGAATCGGGATTGCGACGTCGCATTGTTCGTGATCAGAACAACAGGATAATTCGACGCCGAATTGCTGGTCGAGCCACCCGACGCTTCGAAGTTCCCTCTGAATCCGCTGCCCGTCAATTGCAATGCACCCCCAATAGGACTGCCAATTGTGATTGGCGAATTCGTTGTAGCGATGATCGGCTGCCGCGCGCTTTCGAAATCGCCGCCTGACGTGAAAAGTTCCGCGCTGCTGAAATTGCTCGGTCCTTTCGCATTGCCGCCGGTCGCCAATACCTGGCCATTGTTGAGCAAAGTAGCCGTGTGCCCGGTGCGCGCGGTTGCCAGGTTGCCGGTGGAACTCCAGCTCCCCGTGTTCGGATCATAAATTTCGCTGCTAGCGAATACTTGCAGCGCGTCAATGGTTCCGCCTTCAATGAGCACTTTTCCATTGGTCAGCTTCGTGGCAACATGATTCAGTCGAGCCGTCGTCATGCTGCCGGTCAGGGTCCACGTGTTCGCCACCGGGTCGTACAATTCCGCACTGGTCACAGCGCTACCCGCCGATACCTCTCCGCTGCAGACGAGCACCTTGCCCGTATCCAGCAGCGTCGATGCCGCAAAGGCTCGTGGGACATTCAGACTGGCCGCAGCGATCCACGTATTCGTTCCGGGGTTGTACACTTCGCACGACGTAGCGTTGTCTCCTAGCCCACCCATGACAATCACATTGCCATTCGGCAGCAATTCAGCCGTGTGGTACACACGCGCGTTCGCAAGGCTCGCAGCCATGCTCCATTTGTTGGTTTTGGGATCGTACAACTCGCACGTCGCCACAGGAAGGCTGTTGCTGGTCCCGCCCGTTATAAGCACTTTGCCATTCGGTAGCAGCGTCGCGGTATGGTCCGCCCGTGTCCCCGACAGCGTTCCCGCCGAACTCCACGTGAATGTCGCCGGGTCATACAATTCGGCTGTGTTGTCCTCGACGCTACCGCCAAATGAGCCGAACGGACTGTATCCACCGACGACGAGCACTTTGCCGCTGCTCAGCAACGTGGCCGTGTGTCTGTAACGCGCTTTGTTCATGCTGCCGACGGATGTCCACGTTCCCAAGGCGGGAAAGTAAATATCTGCCGACTTCAGGAAGTCCTCTCCGCCGATACCGCCCGCGACAAGTACAGTGCCATCCTTCAGCCTCGTCGCCGTATGATTGCTCCGCCCGTCCGTCATGCTGCCTGTTGGATTCCACCCGGACAGCGCCGAATCGTTATAAATTTCGGCGCTCGCCAACGAAACGTCCGGCGTGTTGCCGCCCACCAGCAGCACCTTGCCGCTCGTCAGCAGAACTGCCGTGTGATTGATGCGACTCGCATTGATTGCCCCTTTCGACGACCACGCATCGCCAATGGGGTCGTACACTTCCGCCCCGGTGGCCGTTCCTCCCGAGCCATCACTCCCTCCCGTCACCAGCACCGTTCCATCCGGCAACAAAGACGCTGAATGAAAGAAACGTTTCGAAGCCATACTCGCCGCTGCGCTCCATGAATCAAGTGTTGGGTCATATACTTCGCAGGAAGCTACGATAGCGCTCGGGCCAATCCCGCCCGTGACCAGCACCTTGCCATTGGACAACGCGGTTGCCGTATGGTCGTAACGCGCGGTCGTCAAACTCGCGACCGTAAGCCACGTATTGTTGTTCGGATCAAACAGTTCGACCGTTTGCCGCTTGGTGAATGCATCAATGGCCCCACCGGCAATCAAGACTTTCCCATTCGTCAACAATGTCGCCGAGTGAGAATAACGGGAATCGGTGAGACCATTAACTCCGGTCCACGTGTCCGTCGACGGGTCATACACTTCGGCGCTGGTCAGGGGGCCTGAGTTGCTATCTCCTCCCACCACCAGTACTCGCCCGTCGGGCAACAGTGTCGCCGAATGACGTTGCCGGGCGAAATTCAGGCTGCCCGCCGTGCTCCACGTGTTCGTGGCAGGATTATACACATCCACAGTGTTAAAAAAGCCGGCATTGGTCACACCGCCGGCGACCAGCACCGTGCCGTTGAGCAACAAGGTCGCCGTGGCATTCGATCGCGCCGCGCTCAGACTCCCCGCCGGACTCCACGTGTCGCTCACGGGGTCGTACATCTCCGCGCTTGCGAAAGGTGTGACCGTCGATACTTCGTACCCCCCGGCGACAAGAACTTTGCCATTGGGCAGCAAAACTGAAACATGATTCGACCGCGCCGAGCTCATCGACGCCGCGTTGGTAAAACTCGCAGCCTGAACCGCGAGATTCATCCCGGCACAAAATATGACAACAGCCACCCATTGAAGAACGCTGGATCGAGAAAGAATTCGCGGCATGATTGAGCCTCGTTAGTTGGATTGAACGCGTGACGCGTTGACATGTATGACTACAACGTGAAAACAATACCGTACTCGAATTCAGGTATAATAACGCACATTTCTACACCATCGGCATCACCCGCGACAACCCCATAACCACCAGCATCCCGACCGTCCCCTCAATCGAAATCTGAGCCGAGAACGTCTTCAACGTCTCGCTCTCCGTCAACCCGCTCATCTTCCCAATCACCCAGAACCCGCTATCATTCATCCACGACAACGGCTTCGATCCGCACCCAATCACCAGCGCCAAATATACCGGATGAAAACCCAATTGCTCTTTCGTCGCCATCCCAGCAAAAATCCCCGCAGCCGTGATCATCGCTACCGTCGCCGACCCTTGAGCGCCCCGCACAAATACCGTCACCAAAAACGCGATCGGCAACACATACTGCACGTGATCTTTAATCGCCTCCTGAATCGCCGTCCCGATCCCCGTCTGCTGCAACGCCCCGCCAAACGCCGCGCCCGCCGCAATGATCATCAGAATCTGCCCACCGTCCGCGAGCGCCGAACGGATCGTGTCATTCAACACCGGCTTCTTCTCGCGCTTCACCGTCGCCAGCGTCACAATCGCAATTCCCGCCGACAACATCAACGCAATATTCGGATCGCCAAACCATTTCACAGTCGCAATCGCATTCCGAGCAACCATCGAAAACGCCATGATCTGTTTCGCGTCCCAACTCAATTTGATGAGCGTATTCCCGCCAATCAACAACACCGGCAACAACACCGGCAGCAGCGACAACCACAACGGCGGCAAACTCCGTTCGTCCAAATTGCTGATCGCCTCCAATTCAGACAGAGGGCATTGCAGCGACTCGCGCACCGGCAACTGCAATTTCCGATCAATCCACACCGCATAGATCATCCCGGCACTCGCCGACGCCAGCCCGACGACACAGCCCATCACCATCATCAGCCCCATGTCGATCTTCAACGTTTGCGCCAGAAAGAGCGGCCCGGGCGTGAGCGGAAACAGCGAATGATTCATGCTCCCCGTCGCAATGACCGCCAAAAAATAAAGCACATAATTCTTCCGCGTCCGCATCCACATCGCCTTGCACAACGGTACCATCAACAAAAACACCGTGTCGAAAAACACCGGAATACTCAGCACAAACCCGCTTAACAAAAACGCCAGCGGCGCACGCGCTTCACCCAGCACCCTCGTGATCGACCGCACCACCCGGTCCGCCGCGCCGCTGTCCATCATGCACTTCCCAACAATCGATGCGAGCGCGATCAACACCCCCAACTTCCCGCACGCGCTCCCAAACTCCGTCGTGACACGCTCGCCCACCGACGTCTTGACAAACTCCGCCACCGGCATCTTTTTCGTCGTCGCAAACGCTTCGAGTTGCAGCGTCGACGTCAAACTCGCGACCAGCAACGCCCCAACCAAAAGCGCCAAAAACGCATGCAGCCGCAACGCCAATATGCACCCAACAACGGCCACCGTTCCAATCAGCACAATTAAAAATGGATTCATTATTTTCCACCAAAATACACACGAGATGAGGGGTAATCAGAACGCCAGACTTTGATTGAAACACACTCGAAAGTCAAGCGTGAGCTTGCCCTTCCCCTCTCCCCTCGGGGAGAGGGCCGACGAAGGTACTCCTTCGCGGGGTGAGGGGGAGGCGTTGATTAATCCATACGCATTAGACTACTTGAGCGCCCACTCCTCGTCCTTAAAGTCGACGGAAAGCGAGAGATCCAAACCATGCACCGTCATCACTACTTCCTTATCCTAGTCGCCACCCTTGCCCCAGCCCTCGCCGCCTCCGAACCCAGCGCTGATGACCTCGCATTCTTCAATCAAAAAGTCCAACCCATTCTCCAAAACCGCTGCTTCGAATGCCACGCCGGCACCAAAGCCAAAGGCTCACTTCTCCTCGATTCCGAATCCGCGCGCAAAAGCGGCGGCGAAAGCGGAGCACTCTTCGTCCCAGGCAAACCCGACGAAAGCCTGCTCATCAAAGCCGTCCGCTACACCGACAAAGACCTGACCATGCCGCCCGAAAAAAAGGGCAAACTCCCCGACGCCGAAATCGCGATCCTCATCGATTGGATCACGCGCGGAGCCCCCAGCCCCCACGACGCGCCCGCGCAGGACATGACCCTGCTCCCCGGCGTCAAAACGCACTGGTCCTTCCAACCGCTCATCAAACCCGCCGTCCCAAAAACGCCCGACGCGAATCCCATCGACTCCTTCATCACATCCGCGCTCGAATCCAAAGGACTCAAACGCTCCCCGCCCGCCGACGCCCGCACACTTGTCCGCCGCATGTATTTCGACTTGATCGGCCTCCCGCCAACGCCCGAACAAATCGCCGACTTTGAAATTGCTCACGCAGCCTCGCGCGAAAAAGCCATCGCCACTCTCGTCGATTCGCTTCTCGCCAGCCCCCACTACGGCGAACGCTGGGCCCGCCACTGGCTCGACGTCGTCCGCTTCGCCGAAAGCGACGGCTTCGAAACCAACCAACCGCGCCCCAACGCCTGGCGTTACCGCGACTACGTCATCGACGCCTTCAACTCCGACAAACCCTACGACCGCTTCGTCCGCGAACAACTCGCAGGCGACGCGCTCGGAGCCGACGAAGCCACCGGCTTCATCGTCGGCGGCCCCTGGGATCGCGTCAAATCCCCCGACCCCGTCCTCACCGCCAACCAACGCGCCGACGAACTCCACGACATGGTCGGCACCACCGGCAGCGCTTTCCTCGGCTTGAGCGTCAACTGCGCCCGCTGCCACAACCATAAATTCGATCCGATCACCCAAGTCGATTACTACTCGATGGTCGCCTGTTTCGCAGGCGTCGCGCACGGCGAACGCGCACTCCGCCCCACCGATTTCGACGAACGCGAAAAAAAGAACGCCGCCATCCGAGCGCAAATCGCCCCGCTCGACGCCCGCCTCGCCAAACTCGAACCCGTCTCCTTCACACGCCACACGCTCCTGCTCGACGACGACACGCCCGAAGCCAAAGCGTCGAACGCGCCAGCCGTCGAAATCCTGATTCCGCGCATCGGCCTCGAACTCGAACGCGACGGCACCGCGCGCGGCCAACTCAAAGACCCCGGCGACACCACCCGTCTCCCCAACCTCGGCCGCAATTATTCCTATTGGAAAAATGTCACCGGCAAAGACGTCTTCGCCTGGCTCCCGCACCTCACCGGCCGGTATCGAATCTGGCTCTCCTGGGGCTGCGGCCACAAAACCCACGCCGAAGATGCGCGCTACATCCTTGATCTCGACGGCAATCTCGAAACGAAAAATGACCAAACCGAAATCGCCCGCGTCAATCAACAGAAGTTCGCCGACGGCACCGGCAACACGCCCAACCAACCGCTCTGGAGCGGCTTCTTCGATGCCGGCATCCGCGACCTCCGCCCCGAAAGCAAAATCATCCTGCGTGGCGGATCGACCGACGCCTACATCAGCGCCGACCTCCTCTTCTTTCAAGAAGAAGGCCCATCCGCCGTCCAACTCCGCTCAGCCGTCACGCGCGGAAAAAACGTCGATAAATTCACGCCCGTCGAAGCCGCGTATGTTCGCTTCAACATCACCGAAACATCGCAACTCGAACCCTGCATCGACGAACTCGAAATCTTCACCGCCGGTCCCGAACCGCTTAACGTTGCACTCGCGACAACCGGAGCCAAAGCGACCGCATCCGGCACTTACAAAAACAATCCGCTCCACAAACTCGAACACATCAACGACGGCGCGTATGGCAATGCGCGCAGCTGGATTTCAAATACGTTCGGCAAAGGCTGGGTCCAAATCCAACTCGCAAAACCCGAACGCATCGACCGCGTCGTCTGGAGCCGCGACCGCGAAAACGTCCCGCGCTACGACGACCGCCTCGCGACGCGCTACACCATCGACGTCTCGATGGACGGCACGACGTGGCAGACCGTCAGCTCCTCCGACGACCGCCTCCCGTATTCACGCTACAAAGGAGTCGTCGTCCGAACGCTGACCGGATCCACCGATCAGGAACGCAAAGACATCGCCGAAGTCGCCGCCGCAAAAGCCGTTCTCGAAAAACAACTCGCCACCGCCAGCGCGTTGCCCATGGCCTACGCCGGAAAATTCTCCCAACCCGGCCCGACGTATCGCATGCACCGAGGCGACCCGACGCAACACAAAGAAGACGTCTCGCCTGCCGTGCTCACACATTTCGGAAGCAAAAGTTCACTCCCCGCAAACACGCCCGAAAAAAAGCGCCGCCTCGCCCTCGCCGATTGGATCGTCGCGCCCGACAATCCGCTGACCCCGCGCGTGATGGTCAACCGCCTCTGGCACTACCATTTCGGAACCGGACTTGCCGACACGCCCAGCGATTTAGGCTTGAACGGTGGCCGCCCTTCGCACCGCGAATTAATCGACTTTTTGGCCGACGATTTTAAGTCGCGAGGCTGGAGCATCAAAGCGATGCAGCGCTTGATTTGCACCTCCGAAACCTACCTGCAAAGCAGCGCGCCCCAGCCCAACGCCATCGCCGTGGACGGATCAAACCGCCTCCTTTGGCGCTACCCGCCGCGCCGTCTCGAAGCCGAATCCCTGCGCGACACCATCCTCGCCGTCAGCGGTTCGCTCAATCCGAAAATGGGCGGCCCCGGATTCGACCTCTTTGATCCGAACACGAATTACGTCAAAGTCTACGCGACCAAAACCAAATTCACACCCGACGACTTCCGCCGCATGGTCTACCAAAGCAAACCGCGCGCGGAACTCGACACCCTCTTCGGCGCATTCGATTGCCCCGACGCCGGACAAATCCAACCCAAACGCACCGTCAGCACCACGCCGCTTCAAGCGCTCAATCTGCTCAACAGTTCGTTTATGCTCGACCAATCACGCGCCTTTGCTGAACGCTTGGAACGCGATGCGCCTGGAAATAAAGTCGCCCAAATCCGCCGCGCGTTCCAACTCGCGTTCGGACGCGATGCGTCTTCAGACGAACTCTCAGCCAGTGAAAAACTCGTCACCACTCACGGGATGGCGGCGTTCTGCCGCGCACTTTTCAACGCCAACGAATTCATGATGCTCCTATGAAAAACCCCGATCACTCCACCTCCTTCGGTCCCAGCACCGCCGGTCGCGACCTGCTCAACCGGCGCGGCTTTTTGCGTTACGCAGGCACAGGCCTCGGCGGCATCGCCCTCGCATCGCTGCTCGATCAACAACGTCTTCTCGCCGCTGAAACGCCGATCCGTCCCGCCGTCGACGCGTCCAAACCCAACGCGCCGCGCCCGCCGCATTTCACACCCAAAGCCAAACGCGTCCTGCTGATCTTCTGCACCGGCGCGATCTCGCAGATCGACACGTTCGACTACAAACCCGAACTCTTCAAACGCCACGATACGCCGATGCCGGGAGCCAGCGGCAAGCTCGTCACGTTCCAAGGCGAAAACGGAAACCTGATCAAGCCGCAATGGGAATTCAAAGCGCGCGGCCAGTCCGGAAAGATGACCAGCGAGCTATTGCCGCGCCTCGGCGAACTCGCTGACGAGATGTGCTTCATCCATTCAATGACCGCGAAATCCAACACGCACGGTCCCGCCGAATGCCAGATGTCCACCGGCTACACGCTCGACGGCTTCCCCAGCATGGGCGCGTGGACGACCTACGCGCTCGGCTCCGAATGCCAAAACCTCCCAGCCTTCGTCGCGATTCCCGACCCGCGCGGCGTGCCGCAAGTCGGCCCGCGCCAATGGGCCTCCGCGTTCCTCCCGGCGAGCTTCCAGGGCACGCCGTTCAACGCCGAAAAGTCGATCCCCAATCTCGGCCGCCCCGCCGAAATCTCCCAAGAAACCGACGCTGCGACACGTGATTTCCTCAAGAATTTAAACGAGCGCCACCTCGCCGCGCATCCCGGCGACACCGACCTTGCCGCACGCATCGCCAGTTACGAACTCGCCGCGAAGATGCAGCTCTCCGCCCCGGAGATTGCAGACTTGTCGAGTGAGTCCGCCGCGACGCTCGCCCTCTATGGAGCGGACGATACGAAGAACGACATCAAAGCCCGCTTCGCCAAAAACTGCATCCTCGCGCGGCGCCTGCTCGAACGCGATGTCCGCTTCGTTCAATTGTTCAACGGAGCCTACGCGATGGGTGAAGGCGTCGGAAATTGGGACGGACACAAGACGCTGAAAACGCAGTACGACAAACACGGCCCGATCCTCGATCAACCCGTCGCAGCCTTACTGCGCGACCTGAAATCACGCGGCCTGCTCGCCGACACGCTCGTCGCGTTCGTCACTGAATTCGGTCGCATGCCCACGTTCCAAAAAGGCGCAAGCGGCCGCGACCACAACCCCGCCGGCTTCACCGTCTGGCTCGCCGGAGCAGGCGTAAAGCGCGGATTCAGCTACGGAGCCACCGACGAATTCGGCCACAAAGCCGTCGAAAACGTGACGACAATCTACGACCTCCACGCCACGCTGCTCCACCTGCTCGGCCTCAACCACGAACGCCTGAGCTTCTACAACAACGGCATCGAACGCCGCCTGACCGATGTACATGGACATGTCATCAAAGACATTTTGGCGTGAGACTTGATTTTTGGATAATGGAGACTGTCCTTGTTTGCCGCTTAACGCCAATGCGATTGTAACGAAGCAGCTTTTTGTCAAGGTCTCAGCGCATTAAAAATATTTTCAACAATCTTTCCGTTAAGCGCTTATCCGTAGCCCCAGATTCAGGTCGACATTTGTGTTTGCACTTTTATACCCTTGCGATACTGTTGAATATGATAGGATCAATTTTTTGGCCGATTGTTTTAGTTTGCTTGACTCGTTTTGACACCGGGTCTAAGATTTTCTGCGCTCTGACCATAATGGACAGATTTTGAACCGAAGGTAATCACGCGAATTTGAGTTGTTCGGGAATCGACCATGAAAACAATGACATTAGATCAAGCCATGACAGAACTTTGGCGCAGTAATTCAGAAGACTCACTTCTAAAGTCACAGTCTCTTTTCGTAAATTTAGACCGGCCTAGTCGCGAGGCCTTGAAGCAGTCTTATCTGCAATGTGCACAAGAGCAGAATTGCTCTTTAGACAGGGCGAGCATCAACAATTTTCCAAAATTTTTCTCAGTCTCTATCACTGAAACTGAGCTAACGGAATTTTTGGCATGCGTTGCACTATGTCATTACAGTTTAGACGGTATTTTGAATTACCCTCCTTCAATCCGCGAAGAAATGATCGCAGACACCGGTAGACGCATTCAATGGTCAGCTGAAAAAGTAAAAACCGTATTATTGTGGGCAAAGGATAGCAATGTTCGCGCAATGATCGATGCTTCCTCAAAAGGTATTTGACACATGACCACTGAATTTGTCATCAATGAGAATACATATCATGTTGAAAAAGAACTTGGTTCAGGTGCCTTTGGCGTGGTGTATAAGTGCAAACATGCGCTTACCGGCCAAATCGTTGCAATAAAGAAGATAAACTCTAAATTGCCAGACGAGTGCTTACGGCTTGAAATTCAATGCGGTCAACGACTTCGTAACGCAAGAAATGTCGTTCACCAGATAGAAGCTGATCTTACTCAGCGACTCATCGTATTGGAATTTATCGATGGGGAAAATCTCGACGAACTTATGCTGAGGGCCCCTGATTCCGTTCGAGCCAATTTTTTGGAATATGCTATCGCCATTTGTAGGGGTTTGCGAGAAACGCATTACTTCGGTGTGATTCATAGGGATTTAAAACCCGCAAACGTTTTACTAAAGAACACTTCGGACCCTGTAATTGGAGATTTCGGACTTAGCAAGATAATAACTGAATCTGTGAACGCTCGAACATTTGTCGGGACGATGCGATTTGTCGCACCAGAACTATTGGATGGAAAGCCATACGATCATCGTGTTGACCTATTCTCCTTAGGTGTAGTATTTTATTATATTTGGACAGGAGTGTATCCGTTCGACTCTTCAAACACAACTGCACTTTTAACAAGTATCGGCAGATGCGAATATGTCGCACTGGCGGTTCAAAATCCTCAAGTCCCAACTTATGTTAGTGATCTTGTCACAAAAATGTTAGCCCCATTATCTACTCGCATTGCTTCCATTCAATCAGTTTTGCAAATTTTATTACTCGAACAAGCAAAGGCATATCACTTAGGTCAAATCAATACTTTTGACCAGTTGGAGATGAAGATATTCGCAATTTATGGTGCCAAAAATTGCCTTCGTTCTCCTGCCTTACTGCTTGACCATGTTGAGTGCGCTTTTCAAGAGCTTATTGAATGTACTCGTGCGATTCAAAGGAATTCTCTTGATGTTGTTTTCGCGTCGGGCAAGGTTTTCGGATGGTTTTGTGCATTCACAACGTCAATCAATGCCGGGCTTGAAGCGTTATTGAACTTAAAATATCCAAATGAATGTTTGGCCTGCTTAGCAAATCCATGTAAATGCTCTGGTCAGGATTCTAGCTCCGCACAAGCCGTAAATTCTCAAATCCTAAAGAATTTTTATTCTAAAGGAAGTTACATTTTAGAATTTAGCGATGGCTCAAGCATTGATGAATTGGAAAATCGACTCGCCAAGATTTTTGGAGTGTCGAATTCATCGCTATCAAGGGAAGCCATTGCACTCAGAGTGTATCAAAAACTTAATGCGATACGTGAATTACTATTAAAAAGCAGCAGTGTCGAGCGAATGGGACAAATTGATGCTCTTCATCTTAGCGTTGCCTCATGTGCGGCATGGATAGTTGCTTTTATAAAGCGGGCTGAACCAGAATTGAAACTTAGTGATATGCTTAATCGCTGTTACGCGAATAATTGTTACAAATGCCAAAAGCTACCCTGCGCATGTGATGGGGTTGAAGAAAGAATTCGCTTCATACAATGGAAATTAGCCTAATGACATCGAAAAGTCGCTTTATTGTGTTTGAAGGATTGGATGGAGCGGGTACTTCTACGCAATTGCACCTATTACAACGTGCGCTAGAAAATAAAAGTATAGGTGTCGAGGCAACAAAGGAACCTTCGACAGGCCCATTAGGAGCGTTGATTCGTCAAGCGATCGAAGGTCGGCTTATTCTGGATCAAATAAGTCTTTCACTGGCTTTTGCAGCTGATCGTGCTGATCATTTGTTTAATGTTCATAACGGAATTATGAAATCCTTGAATGCAGATCGCTGGGTAATATCAGATAGATACGTATTGAGCAATCTGGCCTATCAAGCCGCCGACGGCGTTGATGTTGATTTGTTGTTGAAAATTAATTCTTTTGCTAAAACTCCTGATTTGACTATTTTTGTAGACACTGATCCTGTGATATGTATGGACAGAATTCAAAATCGAAGTACTCATTTTGAACTGTATCATCATTTGCCGAAATTAGAGTTGGTAAAAAATAATTATGTGAAATTTCTTTCTAACAAAGACCTTACGGGTAGTCTACTTATTGTCAGCGGACTATCGACACGTGAAGAAATCCATCACCAAATTTGGAAATATGTCCGAGAACTGTTTTTGAATGATGCTTCCCTAGTTTGATTTGGAAGGTAGTACGTTGAACCAGTCCACGGTCACGTGATCAAAGATATTTTGCCGTGACACGTTAACTCCAGCGAACGCCGTTCATCAACGGCTTTCCGGCTCCGCGCAAGAATTCTGCGACGGTCATTTCACGTTTGCCTTCGGGCTGGATTTTTGAAATCGACAGCGCTTCGCCTGAGCCGCAACTCGCGATTAAAAACTGTCCGTTTAAAACCGATGACGAACTTCCCGGCGCAGCAATCTCCGCTTCGGCAACACGAATGCGCTGACCCCATTTTCCATCCGCCGATTCTACCCGCGTCCACGCCCCCGGCCATGGCGTCATAGCGCGAATCAAGCGCTCAATCGTGACCGCACTCGCGTTCCAATCAATCAACCCGCTGGTCTTCTCCAACTTCGCCGCATACGACGCGCGCGAATCGTCCTGGGCGTCGAGGACGTAGTCATTCCGCTCCAAAAGATCGAGCGCATCCGCGAAGCAATCCGCCGATAAATCAGCAAGTTTATCATGCAGCGTCCCCGCCGTTTCGCGCGGATCAATCGAAATCACGCGCCGCAAAAACACCGGCCCCGTATCCAGCCCTGCTTCCATCTTCATCACACACACGCCGGTCTCCGCATCACCCGCCAGCAACGCCGCCTGAATCGGAGCGGCCCCGCGATACTTCGGCAGCAGCGACGCGTGAGCGTTGATCGGAAATACGCGCCCGAGTTCCAGCGCTTCTTTCTTCAAAATATTCCCGTACGCCACGACACACAAAATGTCCGGCTGCAGAGCGCGCAACGCGTCGAGGATTACTTTCGAGTTGATCGACTTCGGCTGAAAAATGCATTCGTTCGGAATGCCCAACGCACGCGCCGCATCAACGACCGGCGGAGGCGTCGGCGTCTTCGAATTCCCGCGCCCCTTCGGTTTGTCCGGTTGTGAAACGACGCCCACAACCTCGTGCCTGGGCGCGAGCGCGTGAAGTTTTTTCAACGAGGGAACTGCGTAGTCGGGCGTGCCGCAAAAGATAATCCGCATGACCTGAACTTAATGCCTCCGAGCCAAACGCCGGCCGTTGTGATCGCGGTACGAATCCGTGACAATGGTGATGATGTCATAAATCCACAGAATGCCACAGCATCCCAGCGTACAGAGCATCAAAATACCGATGCCAATGTGCCCGGTGTAAAAGCGATGCACACCGAACTTTCCCAAAACAATCGCGAGCAGCAATGTCGTTAACCAGTCGCGCGATTCATCGATTTTGAATTGGCACGACGGACAAACCAGCGCGGAGTTGGCGACCGGTTCATTGCAATTGGGGCAGAGCATCATGCACCTCCAACGGTGTGAGTCGAATCGCTGGCACAAGGACATTCACTGCGTTTCGCAGAGTATAGTCGCGCATCCCGATTTCGCATTCTGAATTTGTAAACGATCTGCACCCCTAAACTGCGATCGCACAAAGACTCTAAGAGCACAAAGAATCACAAAGGACGGAGACTAAATTATAAAGAGCATTTTAACCTTTATTTTCTTTGTGTTTCTCCGTGCTCTTTGAGTCTTTGTGCGAGGTTGTTTGCCGGCGACTGAATGGTGCTCTGAATTCTATTTTCGCCGGGAGACCGAAAGTGTTTGAATATCGCGTCGGGAGCGATAACGTTTCAGTGTCCAAACATCAACAGCCGCATCAGGAGAGAGCACGCGCGTGATACCGTCGGAGCTACGCAAAGACCCCCTTTCACAACGCTGGGTGATCATCGCCGCCGAACGCGCGAAACGTCCGACGGATTTTGATTCGGAAGTGAGTCACGAAGCGCCCGCGTTCGATCCGTTCGCCCCCGGCAACGAAGACAAAACACCCGCCGAAATCGCGTCCTATCGCAAAGTCGGAACGCTGCCCAACAAGCCCGGCTGGCGCATCCGCGTCGTTCCCAATAAATACCCCGCGCTGCAAATCGAAGGCTCGCTCGACAAACGCGGCGAAGGCATTTACGACAGCATGAAAGGCGTCGGCGCACACGAAGTCATCATCGACACGCCGGAGACCGTCGCCAGTTTCACCGGCTGCACCGACGAGCACGTTCAGGAAATTCTATGGATGTACCGCGACCGGCTCGTGGACTTGAGCCGTGACAAGCGTTTGAAATACGGCATGCTCTTCAAGAACGTTGGGCGTTCGGCAGGCGCGACCGTGTACCATTCGCACAGCCAGCTGATCGTCACGCCGATTGTTCCGCACCACGTCGAAGAAAAACTCAACGCGTGTAAACGTTTTTACGATTTTCGCGGACGCTGTTTGCTCTGTGACATTGCGATTCAGGAAGTCGAGCAGAAGGCGCGCCTCGTGATGGATTCAGGCCAGTTCATCGCGTTCGAACCGTACGCCGCGCGCACGCCTTTTGAAACGTGGATTCTTCCAAAGAATCACGCGTCACATTTCGAAACGCTGAACCAACCGCTCTGCGAAGAACTCGCCTACATTCTAAAACGCACCGTCGCGAAGATCGAAAAAGGCCTGAAGAATACGGCGTACAATTACATGATCTTCACGGCACCCTTTCACGCGGGCGACTTGCAGCACTTTCACTGGCATATTGAAATCATTCCGCGCTTGACGCGACAGGCTGGATTCGAATGGGGCACCGGTTTCTACATCAACCCGGTTCCGCCCGAAGACGCGGCGGAGTTTTTGCGCAGCGTGAAAATCTGAACGTCGTTCCGTGACTGCGGGCTTCCAACCCGCATAGCAATCATGTCCTTTTATTTTTCTGGAAAGTGGTAGGATAAAAGCAACCGAGACTGGAGACGCGCGCCCATGGCAAAACTACTGGTTGTAGATGATGATCGAAATCAGGGACAGTTGTACAAGATCGATCTCGAAGACGACGGTCACGAAGTCACACTAGCCGCAAGCGGTCCAGAAGGCCTCGACGCGCTGAAGGCCGGACGCCCGGACTTGATCGTGCTCGACATTTCCATGCCTGGAATGGACGGCATCGAAACGCTCGGCAAAATCCTCGCCCAGGACAGGACCATTCCGGTGATCCTCAACACGGCGTATTCGAATTACAAAAATAATTTCATGACGTGGAGCGCGGACGGCTACGTTGTCAAATCCGGCGACACGACAGAATTGAAAAGCAAGATCCGCGACGTGCTGAAAGCCCGTGGCATTCTGAGCTAAACGTGGAAGCCCATTCCGCGCGCGCACTCACCGCTCAACGTCGATGTTCACTCTGCGCGCCTCACGCCGTGCAGATGCTGTGATTCGCCACCCCATCCGATTCTGAACCCGCTTTTGGACGACCTTCCATCATGGCCAATCAACTGCTGAAAGACACCCTCACGATCATCCTCGCCGGCGGACAAGGCGAGCGCCTCTATCCGCTGACGAAGGACCGCGCGAAGCCCGCCGTGCCCTTTGGCGGGATGTATCGCATCATCGATTTCACGCTTTCAAACTGCCTCAATTCCGAGTGCATGAATGTCTATGTGCTGACGCAGTACAAATCATTTTCGCTCGACCGCCACATCATGCTGGGATGGAGCGGCCTGTTCAACAATCCGGAAATCGGCCAGTTCATCCACATCCTGCCGCCGCAACAACGCGCCGGGACGTCATGGTACCTCGGCACAGCCGACGCGATCTTTCAGAACATTTACAACCTCGAACGCGAGAAGCCCAAGCGCGTGTTGATCCTCGCCGGCGATCATATTTACAAAATGAATTACGCAAAAATGATCGAGGACCACGTTGCCAAAAACGCGGACCTGACGATCTCCTGCGTCAACGTTCATAAATCTGAAGCGAACCAATTGGGTATCGCCGTCGCCGATGAACACAACCGCATCGTCGGCTTCCAGGAAAAACCCAAGACGAATCCCGCCACGATTCCGGGCCAGCCCGATCAATGCTACGCCAGCATGGGCATCTACGTCTTCTCGACCGAAGAACTGGTGCGCCGCGTGTCGCAGGACGCGCGCCAGGAAACGTCACACGATTTCGGCAAGAACATCATCCCATCAATGGTCAACGACGGCGCGCGCGTCTTCGCGTATCCCTTCCAGGACGAGAACAAAAAAGACGTATCCTACTGGCGCGACGTCGGCACGATGGATTCGTATTTTGATGCGAACATGGAACTGACCAAGCCCGACCCGCTCTTCAATCTCTACGATGAAACGTGGCCGGTGCGAACCTACCGCGAACAAAATCCGCCAGTGAAATTCATCCACTCCGAACCCGGCGCTGAAGGCTCCGCGCGGCGCGGTCAAGCGCTCGACAGCCTCGTCTCCCCCGGCGTGATTATTTCAGGCGGCAGTGTCATCCGCAGCATCCTTTCGCCGGGCGTGCGCGTCAACAGTTACAGCCAGGTCGAAGATTGCATCCTGATGGAAGGTGTGAGCATCGGTCGCCGCGCGCGCGTGCGCCGAGCGATCGTCGACAAAGGCGTCCAGATTCCTGAAGGCGCAACCATCGGCTACGACCCCGTCGAAGACAAAAAACGCTTCGCCGTTTCGGCGGGAGGCGTCGTGATTG
Organism: Planctomycetota bacterium; assembly: GCA_037129555.1. Taxonomy (GTDB): domain Bacteria; phylum Planctomycetota; class SZUA-567; order H5-PLA8; family H5-PLA8; genus JANXLS01. The sequence continues at coordinate 32,870 of JBAXUS010000020.1, read as the reverse complement.
TGCCCAAGGAAATGAGTTTTTAAGCGCTCGTTTTTCTCTCGCAAAGACGCAATTTAATCCAGGTTCAGACTATGCCCGCCGACCACGCCAACGCCACCGGTTACCTCTGCATGATGCTGCACGCGCATCTGCCATATGTGCGGCATCCGGAGTATCCCGAGTTTCTCGAAGAGGATTGGTTTTACGAAGCGGTCTCCGAGACCTACATTCCGCTGCTCTTGATGCTCGATGGCTTTGAACGCGATGGCGTCAACGCGTGTTTTACGATGAGCCTTACGCCGCCGCTGTGCGAAATGCTCGCCGATCCGTTGCTGCAAGGGCGCTACGAAAACAAGCTGCGCAAGCTCACCGAATTGACCGAGAAGGAATTGAAACGAACGCTCGGAACCGAATTCGAATCTGCGTCAAAGATGTACAAGAAGCATTTCGCGGACTGCCTCGCGACGTTTGAACGCTGGGGCCACAACCTCGTCAACGGCTTCCGCCACTATCAAAACAAAGGCTTCATCGAAGTCATCACCTGTGGTGCGACGCATGGATTTCTGCCGCTGATGGTCACCGAATCCGCAGTTCGAGCGCAGATTCAAATTGCGGTCACGAATTACAAAAAGCATTTTGGACGCGCACCGCGCGGCATCTGGCTGCCCGAATGCGCCTACGCTCCCGGCATCGACAAGCATCTCCAGGAAGCTGGCATCGAATTCTTTTTCATGGACACGCACGGCATCGTCTTCGGTTCACCGCGTCCGCGCTTCGGGCCGTTTCGCCCGGTGTACAGCCCCGCGGGCGTCGCTGCATTCGCTCGCGATGCCGAGAGCAGTCGCCAGGTTTGGTCCAGCGAAGAAGGTTATCCCGGCGACGTCGATTACCGCGAATTCTACCGCGACATCGGCTACGACGGCGACTTTCCTTACATCAAACCGTACCTCCACAACGATGGCGTCCGGCGCAATGTTGGGATGAAATACCATCGCATCACCGGCAAAGTTGGATTGAATGAAAAGGCAGCTTACATGCCAGCGTGGGCCACTGAAAAGGCGGCGCAACACGCCGCGAATTTCATGCACAACCGCGTGAAGCAAGCGAACTGGCTCAAGGGCGCGCTCGGAGCTGAAGCCTGCATCGTCGCGCCATACGACGCCGAATTGTTCGGGCACTGGTGGTTCGAAGGCCCGCAGTTTTTGAACTACATGATGCGCAAAATCGCCTATGACCAAAGCGACATCGCGCTGACCACGCCCCCGCGCTTTCTGGAGAAATTCCCCAAGCAGCAGATCATCGAACCCAGCGCCAGTTCCTGGGGCGATAAAGGTTATTACGAAGTCTGGCTCAATAACGGCAACGACTGGATCTACCGCCACCTTCACGCCGCAGAAGTTCACATGCAGGAACTCGCGAACACCTTCGTCACGCCGAACGAGCTCGAAGAGCGTGCGTTAAAACAAGCCGCGCGCGAACTGCTGCTCGCACAATCCAGCGACTGGGCGTTCATCATCACGACCGGCACGATGGTCGCCTACGCCGAGAAGCGCACGAAGGACCACCTCCACCGATTCAACGGCCTCTACCTGCAATTGATGGAAAGCCGTATCGAAGAACCCTGGCTCGCCGACCTCGAATGGCGCGACAATATTTTCTCGGAAGTGGATTGGACGATCTATCGCTGAGGAAAGCTGGCCGAACTTTTTGAGGCGAGGATGTTTCGGCGTGTAACAGGGGAGTGATCCTGAAGCACACACACCCTTCGACAGCGTCGCGCGATCTGGAGTTTCTAAACCGCAATATAGAATCAAATCGGGGAGCGCAATGGCTCCCCGATAGTTGGGATGACGTGACGGATCGTGTTTAAGGGCTCCTTACTTCCAATTCAATACCCGGAAAATGCCATCGCGGCGTTTGATATACTCGGGCAGTGCCAGGATAAAATCTCGATACAAGCTCAGCACCAGTGCGATGGCAAAGAATGCTCCGCCGCCGAACATCATGTAGACGGCAACCGTTTGAAGTTTTTCCGGCAGCCGGACGAAGAAGAGCAGGCTGAGCATGTACACAAACATCGTGAACCCGCCAGCGACAGTTGTGGATCGGAGTTTGAACAACGTTCCGGTCCCGACCAGTGCCAAACCCATCGCCAGAATGCCCACTTCATTCACCAGCCGCATCGTGGTCCAATGAGAGGACGATCCTCCTCGCTGGATCAGAACTGCGAAAATAAACGGGAACGAAGCAAAGACGCTGCCCATTCCAAGACACATGCTGGTCCAATCGTCGAGCGATTTATTGGCACGTTCGCGGTACCAGCGGAGGTGGCCCATCGTCAGGAAGAACACACCCACCGCAACACAGAAGAACTCCATCTTGTCCCAGAACCGCAACGTGCTCAGCACATTCAACACAAGGAACGTCAGCCCCACTTCAGTGAACGTCGTGACGGCATACCAACTCCGAATGCTGGGGTCACGTGACAGCCACGCGGCAATCATGCTGCATCCCGACAAGAGGATCAACAGGACCAGCAGCGGGAAATGGATGTTAGCGCTTGCGACTAACAGTCTGCTCATCGTCAACAGGATCGCCGCAACAAAGGACATCGACAGCAACGTGTGACCGCATTGCGCGGCGGGGTGTGTCGCTGGTGATGTAGCGCCTTCTTTTTTGATCAGGAACCGTTCCGAAATAATCAGCGCCAATCCAGCGACTGCGAAGACGAGCGTGAAATACTCTTCCGGCAAGCTCCAATAATTCAGCAATTGCCACACCGCTCCGCAGGCTGTCGCGGTGGCCATATAAAGGTGACCATCCTTTTTTCGGAACAAAGCTGCAAGCACATAGAAGATCGCGGCTTCACCAAAGAACACTGAGAGCAGCAGATTCGTCGAATGTCCGCGCACAGCGTCGTAGACGCGTTCCGGCACCAGATGAATCGACGCGGCGACGACGGACGCGAGCAGAAACGCCGTGGCCATCTGCGCCACGCGAGCCAGCGGGCGTTCAGACGTGGAGTCTCGATTAATGCGCGACGCAATCAAGTAGGCGATGGGGATCAACATCAAACACGGCGCGACGACTTCAGCCGATTGAATGCCGCACAATGCCAGGACGCCGCGCGCAAACATCAACGTCGCCGCAGCCGTCGCGAAGAAATACGTTTCCGACAGCATCGGGCGTTGCTTGCGATAAATGTGAGCGCCCGCGCGAGCCGACACCGCCGTGATCGCCATCACACTCGCATACGTCACGCCGAGCGTAAAAGGCCACGCGTCATAGACGAACCGATACGTCGCGCGGAGATGCAATTCAAATCCGATCACCAACGGAATCGTGCTGATGAACAATCCGAGCACGTAGCCGCCACGAGCAAGCGATCCCCCTTTCGTTTCGTCCGAACCCGCTGGTGAATTCTCGTGAGCGCGGGACGCATACGCTTGCAACACATTGACGCCGAGCGCCGTGATCGCAAGCACCGCAATAGCGACTTCTTCGTTGATGTGAATCGCAAGCAGCTTGATCGCCAGGACTTCCGCCCAAATCAGATTGAACGCAGCGGCGAACAGAAACGCACTCGATCGCCGCACCGCCCAATCGGCGTACATATACGCATACGCTCCTGCGACGACCAGACACAAAGCGAGCAATTGCAGCGAGTGGCTCTCTCCAATCGCCGGTGCTTCGCGCATCCCAAAGAAGTAAATGGCCGGCTCCGAAGCCCACGCGGCAAGTTGCGCGCCGAACAGCAACATCAAACCTGCGGTCAATGCGATAATGCCAGATTGAAAAAATGCCCGTCCAAAACTTTTCCGTGAGAAATCGCCTTCAGGAGGAAACGCGCGTTCGATATGAATTCCGATTAATCCAATAATCACAAGCAGCGTCGAAGGCGCCGCGATTTCCCAGAGCTTCTGGACATGTTCATCGGCGAGAATCAGCAGGCCAGTCATCGTAACGCCGAGCATGGTGACGTTGACAAAAACAGGTTGTCGCAAGGTCAGTGCAGAGATCGCATACAGCGCGCAACACACCACACCCGCGACCCACAAATGGCCTTCGAGCGTCACTAGATGTTGCGCGTGATAGAACCACAGATTCAGCGGCATGACCGTACACGCCAGCAGCGTGATCGCCTTCCCGGCGATTTGATAGCGAGTGAATTTCAGCAACGACCAACCGCCTGCGAGCATTCCCAGCGTGATAGCGCCGAGCCCAGTGGCCATCGCGAGTTTGTTTTCGAAAATCCCAATCGCCCACATCCAGATGACGAGGCCCGTCACCAACAGACCCGCACCGAATGTCATGAGTTGCTGTAGCCGGTGTGGATCGAGCAGACTTTCAAGCAGCGATGGCTCCTGGGTTGCCGCCGCTGGTGCGGCTGGTTTCGCTACGTCCTCGTCGTGAGACATGTGTTGCCCCTCCTTCTAAAATATGGGTTGCCAAACCCGTCCGCCCATTATTGAGGAGAATTTTGAAAATGGTTACAGCAGAAAATAAATTAATCGTCTCGAGCGAGTAGCCGCAGATGCAAACCGAATGTCACCAGCGTGATACAGGTCAATCCTCCGAACATCAACGGCGACCATTCCAGCGCAAACGGCATGCAGGCAGCCAACAAAAAGAACGCGAGACCGAATTGATAGAAGCGGCCCCAATAGTTTCCGCCCATGATGAAAAACGCCAGCCCCGATAACGTCGCTGAAGCAGGATACAAAATCAGATCGTGCCAGTAAGGCGACGCGTGATCGCCGCTGACGACAAGCCCGTGTTTCAGCATCGTGCGGCACGCGAAGAGATACGCGATGTAGGCGAGCAGGAAGCCCAACCAGATCGACCAGAGCTGCCGTTCCAACGCACTGGCCGGTCCTTGTGAGCGCGGTCTGAACCGCCAGAAGAAACACGTTTCCAACGCGAGCTGGATGCCACGCGCGATCCAGAGCGTGTACTCGGGCTGGCGCAACTGGATCAGCACAAACGCGGCGAGATGACCGAACAGAATGATCACCCCGAAGCCAATCAGCATCGTGCCCCATTTGTGAAATTCGATGTCATACTGGCTGCGCTCCAGAACGCGCGCGATGCGTTTGAGGACATTGGTCGAGGCCGCTGCTATCGGTTCGCCGCGCAGAAAGCGTTCGAGATCATCGGCTAGTTTTTCGGCGGATGCATAACGGCGCGAAGGAGTTTTTTCGAGACACTTCAAACAGATCGCTTCGAGATCGCGGCTGATCGCAGGATTGACGCGTCGCGGCCGCATCGGTTCCTGTTCGACAACGCGCTTCAATAATTCGAGTGCCGAGTCACCATCGAACGGCGCGCGACCGGTCAACAGTTCGTAGAGAATGGCGCCGAGGCTGTAGATGTCGGACGCCAGTGTCAGCCGCTTGGATTGACCGGCGGCTTGTTCGGGCGACATGTAACGCGGCGTGCCCATGATCACGCCACTGCGCGTCGCGTCGCTGTGTTTGCCGATCTGCTTGGCCAGACCAAAGTCGGTCACGAACGGCTCGCCGTTGAAATCGACGAGGATATTCGCGGGCTTCAAATCGCGGTGCAGAATGCCATGCAGATGCGCGTGATGGACTGCGCGTGAAACAGTGGCGATGATTTCCGCAGCTTCATGAACGGGCATCGCCGTCCCGCATCGGCTCTCCAGACTGCCGCCTTCGATCAACCGCATGCTGTAATAGTGCCACTGCTTTTCCTGGCCGACATCGAATACAGGAAGAATGTTGGGATGGTCGAGCGACCCCGCAGCTTCAGCTTCAGATTGAAACCGTCGAACGTCCTGGGGCGATGCGAATTCGCCTTTCAAAATCATCTTCAACGCGACGGTGCGATTCAGACTGATCTGCCGCGCGCGATACACGATCCCCATGCCGCCGCGCGCAAGTTCGCCGATGATTTCGTAATCGCCGATCTGACGCGGCGCTTCACGTTCATGATTGAGCGGGGCCGCAGGCGTTGGGCGCAGCAGGCATTTGGGGCACAGGCCCAAGGGGACATCCGCAGAAATCTCGGAACCGCAAGTCGGGCACATCGGAGTGTGTTGGGATGGAATCATAAGAGCTGTGCTTGAAAAGCTGCGAGTGCTTCTATCATGTCCACATGCACGCATCAAGTCCTGACGGCTTCCCGCCTCACGCCAACTCCCGTTTTGCGACGACGCGATGGAGTGTTGTGCTGGCCGCTGCCGTCAACGAGTCGACGCCGGATTCAAGCGAAGCGCTCGCGTCGCTCTGTTCCGCGTACTGGTATCCGCTGTATGCCTTCATCCGCCGTAAAGGAAACAGCGCGGAAAGTGCTCAGGATTTAACGCAGAGTTTCTTTGCTTGTCTCTTGGAAAAAAAGGTCCTGCAACAAGTGGACCGTCAGCGCGGTCGCTTCCGCTCATTTCTATTGGCATCCGTCCAACATTTTCTAGCAGATGAACACGACCGCGCCCGCGCGCAAAAACGCGGCGGTGGCAGAACCATCGTTTCAATGGATGCACTTCGCGATGCAGAGGGGCGGTACATTCAGGAACCCGCGCGCGGCTTGACTCCGGAACAAATTTTCGAACGCCGCTGGGCACTGATCCTGCTTGATCAAGTATTGTCTTGTCTGCGCACGGATTACGAACGCTCCGGAAAACAGGCGGTGTTCGAGCGGCTTAAAGGCTATCTGATGGCCGACGTATCCCAGATCGCCACCGACAGCTACGCGAACGCGGCAGAGGAATTGAAAATGAGCCCGGGTGCGGTGAAAGTCGCCGTTTACCGGCTAAAACAACGCTACGCGATCCTCCTCCGAGACGAAATCGCCGCAACGGTCGAAACGGAAGAGGAGATCGACGACGAGATACGCTGCTTGTTTGAAGCGTTGGGGTAAGGATGGGGATGGTGAGTTACCAAACCCTCGCCTCACTTAACTCATCTTAATCCCGTCTCCATTCATCAATCAACGACGCCACCAGCGCCGTCCATCCGGTTTGATGCGACGCGCCCAATCCGGCTCCGTTATCGCCGTGGAAGTATTCGAAGAATTGAACGTGATCTTTCCAGTGTGGATCAGTCTGGAAGATTTCAGTTCCACCGTAACACGGGCGGCGTCCGTCCGGGCCTTTGACGAAGATTTTGATTAGGCGGTTGGCGACTTCTTCACCCATTTCACCGAGTGTGATTTCGCGGCTTTCGTCGCCGGGCGCTTTGACCTTCAATGTCGTCCCGTAGGCTTTACCGAGGTTGCGCAGACTTTCGATCATCAAGAATGACGTCGGGAACCAAATCGGGCCGCGCCAATTTGAATTGCCGCCCTTGATCTTGCATTCCGCTTCCGCCGGCTCGTACACGACCGTGCTGTGACCGAACGTGAACGGATTCTTTTCGTGGTACTTCGAAAGGCTGCGGATGCCGTAATCCGACAGAAATTCGTTCGGATCGAGCACACGCGACAAGATGCCCTTCATCTGGTGCTCGTCAACGATGGCCAGCACGACGACTTTTTTGCCCGGCTCTTTTTCCACGACGTAGCAACAACTCTGCACCAAGTCCTGGCGGTTGTCCATGAACCAATGTACGTTCTGAGTGAATTCAGCGAACTGGTTGGTCCATTCGAATTCGAGACGTTGAATCGCGTATAACGGGATCAGGCCGACGAGCGAACGCACACGGAATTTATGGAAGCTGCCGTCCTTGTAGCGCAGCGTGTCATAGAAGAATCCGTCGTTCTCATCCCAGAGCGAATACTTGCGTCCACCCATGCGTTTCATCGCCGCGCCGACGTAGATGTAATGCTGGAAGAACTTCGACGCGAGGCTTTCGTACGCCTTGTTCGTGTATGCCAACTCAAGCGCGATGCGCATCAGGTTCAGACAGAACATACCCATCCAGCCCGTCGCATCGGATTGTTCGAGGACCACGCCGTCGGGTAGTTTTTCGCTGCGGTCGAGCACGGTGATATTGTCGAGGCCGAGGAAGCCGCCTTCGAAAACGTTGTTGCCGGAGCTGTCAACCTTGTTGACCCACCACGTGAAATTGATCAGCAATTTGTGGAAACATTTTTCGAGCCATTCGCGGTCGCGTTTGCCCGTGCGTTTGAACTCGGTATTGTAAACGCGCCAGCACGCCCACGCGTGGACGGGCGGATTCAAATCCGAGAATTCCCACTCGTACGCTGGGATCTGGCCGTTCGGGTGCTGGAATTGTTCGAAGAGCATGAACCACAATTGCTCTTTCGCGAAGTCAGGATCGACGATGGCGATGGTCACGCAATGGAACGCCAAATCCCACGCAGCGAACCACGGGTATTCCCACTTGTCCGGCATGGACAGAATGCGCATCGAATTCAGATGTCGCCAATGCTGGTTACGAATTTTCTTGCGCGATTCGGGCGGCGGCGTATTCGGATTATCGCCTTCCAACCATGTACTCACGTCGAAGAGATAAATCTGTTTGCCAAAAAGCAATCCGGCAAACGCCTGGCGTTGGACGGCTCGTTCGTCGGGCGTTGCACGTGGCGGATGAATCGTTTCGTAAAATTCGTCGGCTTCCAACTTGCGCTGAGAAACGATTGCATCAACCTTTTGCAACGCGCCATCAATGTGCTCGGGCGACATGCGCATGCGCAGCACGACCGAGCCGCCAGCGGGCACGACGTACTTGTAATGGAGCGCCGATTTCGTCCCAATCTTTTCAGCTTTGATCGCGCTCTTGTCGCCGTTGACGACGTAGCGGTGGAACGCATCCTTTGTGTGCGGCTTGCGGCTGATCGCGCCGGGACCATACACCACCGGGCCGTTAGTTTCGTTGTCGGTGAACAACATTTCACCACCAGCATCACCGTACAAAAAGCGCTGGCCCAATTTGTATTCGAACGGCAGTTTTTTCAATCGGTCGCCATGCGTGTCATCAGCCACGATGCAGACGGAATCGCCGCCACTTTGTGCGACGCGAATCTCCGGTTCGTGCCCGGGCGTTTCGTCCCAGGACCATGTGTTGCGGAACCACATGTGCGGCAGTACATGGATCGGCGCTGCTTCCGGGCCGCGATTGAAGACTTCGATCCGGACGCAAATATCTTCAGCGGATGCTTTCGCGTATTCGACGACGACATCGAAATATCGGTTCTCGTGGAAGGCCCCGGTGTCGAGCAATTCGTATTCAAATCCGCGCCCGCCGCGCCGCTTGTTTTCGGTGACGAGATCAGCATACGGGTATTCGGCCTGCGGATATTTATAGAGGTACTTCATGTAGCTGTGCGTCGGTGTGCTGTCGCAGTAGAAGTAATACTCTTTCACGTCTTCGCCGTGGTTGCCCTCGGTGCAGGTCACGCCGAACGCGCGCTCTTTCAAAATCGGGTCGCGGCCATTCCACAAGGCGAGCGCGAAGGTCAGAAGTTGATAGCGGTCGCAAATCCCGGCGAGGCCGTCTTCGCCCCAGCGATAGGCTTTCGAACGCGACTGTTCATGCGTGAGGAAATCCCATGCGTTGCCGTTCGCGCTGTAATCCTCGCGAACCGTGCCCCAGGAACGTTCACTGACATACGGACCCCAACGACGCCACGCGGCTCCACTGTTCGGAGCTTCTTTCAAGCGTTCATGTTCGCGACTTAAAGGTAGGGAATTCGGCGTGGCAGCAACGTCGGACATATAGCGGCTCCTCTTATTTTGTCAGTGTGATCCGGGCACTATAAAGATTTCATGTAGCTACCGCAAGCTTCGAAATGCGTCGTGCGCGCTCATTTATATTTCTTTTGCCGCTGCTTGAATCCGAGCCAACGCGACTTTTAAATCGGGAATCGGATCTGCGGGGTTCTGTTCATACTCAAGCGACAAGCAACCCTGGAAATTGACTTTCTTCAGAAGCGCGAGCGTTTCTTTGATGTTGAGCACACCGTCGCCCGCGATCATCTCTTTCTCTTTTCCATTCTCATTTTTATAATCTTTGAAATGGATGCCGTAGAGACGGTCCTTCAGCTTTTCGATGACAGCGAGCGGGTCCTGTTTCGCGCGGATGTAGTGACCGAGGTCGGCGGTTGCACCGATGTTTTTGTGGCGGTCTTTCACACATGACAACACATCCTCCGGCGACTTGTATTCATCGGTCGGGCCGTGGTTGTGGATGCCCACGCGGATGTCCGGAAATTCGTCGCAGAGTTTGTCGAGCGACAACGCGCCTTTGCTGGAGAACGTCGCGCTGATGGTTGGGACGTTCATGGCTTTTGCAAATTCGAAAACCGCACGATTCGCACCGGGCTTGTCATCGAATTTATAGACGCAGATGGCCAGCGCCGTGATGCCTGCGGCTCCGAGTTTCTCTTTGTACTCTTTGATCTTCGTCGCGTCGGATGTGACGACCAGATGCGCTTTGTTGAACTCGCTGTATTTAAGGCCCAGCTCTTTGATTTTGGCGAGAACCTCATCGAGCGTTTTAAAATTGCGGAGCGTGTACGTCGCGATGCCGACCTTGAATGGCCCGTAGGGATTCGCGTCTTCGGCGCGCAAAGCGTTGCAGCCCAGTGCGGCGATTCCAGCGGCGCTGGTCTTTAAGAAGGTACGGCGGTTGAAAGAGGACATGTATTAAAAGGCTCCGAGTTGAAATGCGCCTGAGCTTACTTCACAATTTTGAGGATTCGGTCGTTGTAGCTGTCAGTGATAAAAAGGGTGCCTGCTGCATCCACATAGACGCCGTGCGGCTGACTCAATTGGAGTTGCTCGGGTGGGCCGTTCAAACCGGCGGAACCCGATTTTCCCGTCCCGGCGATGCGGTTGATCTTACCATCTTTCGGCGTGTATTTTCGGACGGAGTGGTTGTTGGTGTCGGCGATCAAAACGTTGTCGTCGTGGTCGCAATAAATGTGCTTAGGTCCTGCGAGTTCAGCTTTCAATGCGTCGCCGCCATCGCCGCTGAAACCCGATTTGCCCGTCCCAGCAACAGCGTGAATTTTGCCCGCCGTATCGACGACGCGCAAGGCATTGCCGCCACGTTCGAGAATGTAGACGTTACCTTTAGAATCGGCCGCAACCGCGCGTGGATCAGCGAGTGGAGAAGAAGCTGCGTCCGAGCCATTTGCCGGAACACCATTCTTCCCGTTCCCAGCGATTGTGGTAACGATTCCAGTTTTCATGTCAATGCTGCGGACGCGTTTGTTGTCCAGATCGAGCGCGTAAAGATGTTCCCCTTTGGCGTCGAACGCAACGCAGAAAACACCGCCGAACATCGCTTGCGTCGCTGGACCGCCGTCGCCGCTGAACCCTTTTTTTCCAGTCCCGGCGAGTGTTGAAATGATGCCGGTACCGAGATCGATTTTGCGGACGCAGAAGTTACCGGTGTCAGCGATATAGATGTTGCCGTCCGGGCCGACGACGAGATTGTGCATCCAGTTGACGGTGCCTGCGCTGGCCGGTCCACCGTCGCCGGTGTGGCCTTTGGTGCCGTTGCCTGAGATCGTGGTGATGACACCTTTGGTGTCCACTTTGCGAACGTGGTCCCCGCCGAATTCCGGGATGTAAGCGTTGCCCACTTTGTCGAAACCAACCGCGAACGGAATCTTGATTTTCGCACCAATGGCCGGACCGCCGTCAGGGCCGGTGCCTCCACCCGCGAAGAGGACGACGGATTCGGCGCGTAAGGAACAAGCGATGAGGAGAAGCGATGCGAGAGCGATCTTGGACATGCGAATTATGACTCCAAAGAATTTACGGCAGCAGGATTGTCGCCGCTCCTTTAAGGAGGACTACACCGAAGGCCGTTGCGCCGTCTCATCCCAACATTATTTATGACACCTTCAAACTCGCCTCCATCGTGATCAGCGCGATCAGGAGATTGGCTTGTGTCCACAGCAGCGGCGTCGCATCGCTTGGAACGTAGTAGCCGTCTTCGATGTAATACAATTCCGGGCAGCGGTATGCAGGGTATGGGCCAGCGGTGTTAGTGATTTGGCCGAGGCTGCGATTAAGATACTCAATCTGCAACGCGAGGTCTTCGGGGCTTCGCGTCGCTTGGTAACGGCGACCATAAATGGTGGAGATCGTCGGATCGAAAATACACCACTGCGCTTCCTGGCCTTTTTCGAGCATGGCGTCGCGCGCGGAAAGATCGTTACTGAAATCAGCCGTGCGGACATCTTCAGAAAGTTTCGATTTATAGCCCGGTGCCCAGAACGAATCGCCGATGTAGCGGCGAATACCATAGTCGCCTTGAAGCGTGGCTTTCGTATCGCTCAAAATCGTGTCAGCCGTTTTTTCGTCGAGGACATCGAGTGGATAAATCAGGAAGACGAGCGCACCGTCGTTGCGCCGTTTCTTCGTTGGGGCCTCTTGAATACATTCGCTGGGAAGGATTGTGTGAAGTGCGCTTTGGCCGTTTGAAATCAGGTCATCGAGCAGATCGAGTGTGACAGAATAGGACGTAGCGCCGTGCTTGCCCTCGAGACTTTTCTCCGACCAATACGCGCGCATCATCGTCAACGCGGCGGTGACGACACCGATGCTGGACGCGGCGACTTTGCGCGTCTCCTCCCAATGCCCGCTGTCTTCGTCGGCCCAAAATGGGAGCGCTTTAAAGTAGTGCGGGAAGAGTGCGATGAAATCGAGATCGCCGGATGAAGGTGTGATGTGGCCAGCGTCGGCGAGTTTGAAATAAAGCCACAGCAGATAACCGAGCGCGTCGTTTTGCGCGTGGGCCCACGTCTGGTCGATGTCGCTGAGCGTGAAGCCATCGAAGCGAACGTGCGGGCGAAGCATCACGGATTGCGGGTCCGATTGCTTCGTGATGATGGTGATGAAACGCGATTCTTGCTTCTTCATGTACGTCAGAAGTGATGTGACGGCGGCGACGGCGGCAGCGGGTTTTCCGGCAACAAGATGCGCGTGAGCGATGTGGATATTGTCACGGATCCAGATGCTGGCGTAACCCGTGTACTGCGCGTCCTGTTGTAAATCTGCAGCGGGGAAAAGTCCGTTGGGCAGAGTTTTAAAATCGAGTGTACCGTGCGCTGCAAGGAACGCGTTGATGGCGTTCAAATCGGCGGCCGTGTAAGACGATTTGATCAGCGGAATCAATTCTGGATTATTGATTTTTAACATGGGCAGGACTCCCGAAAGAAAATCGAGTGGACGAATATCTGAGCGTAATCGAACGTCGTGTCGGGTTCAAGTGGCGCATCACTGATCCGTTAGTTCGCCACGTTCAATCTCGTCCAGATACATGAAATTCGGCGCTTTAACTCCGGCCTGTTTTCGGATTTCGATCAATTCAGGAGACTCAAAAAATCGCCGCGCATTGTCGAGCGACGTCCATTCTGAAAAGTGGACGATGTTATTCGCGTTCGTGTCGAAGCGGAGCAGTTGATAGCGGACTTCGCCAGCGGCTTTGCGGATGCCCGCGGCATTATCGAAGATCGCTTTCCATGCGGGGTAGTGTTCGACTTCGTGGATGATGAGGACGTGAGGCATGATTGTGGTGGTGGTTCCGTGGAGAAAAACTGACGGGCTATAGCCCGTCCTACTTAACGACCAGCCAGACGGCGGCGACCGCTGTGAATCCCAGGCACAAACTTTCGAAGAGCGCCTGATTGATTTTCTTGATCAGCGCCCAGCCGACGAACGCTCCGAGCAACGAGAACGGAATGAATTGCAGATCGACGCGCATCGTCTCCATCGTGATCATGCCGTTGTACATCATGAACGGAACTTTGAAGCAATTGAGCACCAGAAAAAAGAGCGAGCACGTGCCGATGAATTGCATCTTCGGCAGTTTCATACGCAGCAGATAGAGAATCATGATCGGCCCGGCGGCATTGGCAATCATCGTTGTGAAACCAGAAATGACACCGACACCGATTTCGAAGGCGAGGCCCTGCGTGTCGGGCGTTTCAGGATCGACCGCAGTTTTGCGCAGCCAGCGCCACCAAATCGAGACGGCAACAAGCGCGATCAAAATGCCGCCGATGATGTGGTTGAGTGTTGAAGCCGCCACTTCTTTATCGGGCTGTTCGTTGATGACGCCCATGACCCAGAAGCCAATGAAAATCCCAATGGCGGCCCACGGAAACATGCGAAACATCTTCGACCAAATCGCGAGTTTGTAATACGCGTATCCTGCAACGAAATCAGCGACGATCAAGAGCGGGAGAGCGAGGCCGGGCGACTTTTTAAAGACAACTGCAAACAGCGCAACGCCCAAAATCCCCACACCGGGAATGCCCGTTTTCGAGAGTCCGAAACCGACGGAGCCGAGGGCTGCGAGGCACCATAGAAGGGGCGGGATTTGTGTGGGGTTGAAGAGGTCGAGCATGCGGCGAAAGAGCTCCGATTATTGGAGAGCGCTATTTTAAAAAAGTAGGACGGGATTTTAGCCCGTCCTGCTTTACAATTCCGTGCAGCGTCCTTTTCGGAGGTCACAGAGGACTTCTTCCTCAAGGGTATCCAAGCGACCAACTAAGACATCTTCCTCAAACTTTTTATCCAACGTGGTGGCACAGTATTCATAAAACCAATCGCGAAACGCGCTCAGTTCTTCGCGCGAAAGTTTCTGAACTGCATTCTGAATTTCGGCCACATTATTCATCATGTCCTCCAGCCTAATTCTTTTTACTACACACCACCAACGCCGCAATCGCCCCGGGAATCCAACCGGCGAGCGTCAACAGAGTGACCACCAAAATCGTTCCGCAGCCTTTGTCCAACACAGCCAGCGGCGGTAAAATGACGCACAGAATACCTCGTCCAAGTCCCATGATGTCACTCCTTTCGTTGCGGCTTATACGTCCAAATCGGTCACTTCCAACGCGTGTTGTTCGATGAATTCCTTGCGCGCGGAGACCACGTCACCCATCAGGATTTTGAACATGTCATCGGCAGCATAAGCGTCTTCAAGGCGGATGCGCTTGAGTGTGCGCTTGGCCGGGTCCATCGTCGTTTCCCAAAGCTGCTCGTGATTCATTTCGCCCAGCCCTTTATAGCGCTGGACCTCAATGCCTTTCTTGCCGCTCTCGCGGACGCGTTCGAGCAGTCCGGCCAGTGACGCGGCGGGGGTTTCGACGTTCTTATCGTCGATCACTTTGAACTTGTAGCCCGATTCGGTTCGGTAGCCGAGGTAATCCTGCTGTGTGAATCCACAGGCTTGGATTTCAGCGAAGCATTCGCTTAGACCCGCCGACTCGTTCAAGTGCCGCTTCTCAACGCCGAGGCCTGACGCGATCAGCATCGCCTGCCCGGAGACGGCATCTTCCGCACCTGTATCAACGTCATCGACACTTTCGTCGCCCTCAACTTTGACTTTCGTTTTCTTCGCTCCGCCGCCCGGATTTTCTTCAGCGTTCTTGGCGAGCAACGCGTCAACTTTCACAAGGCGGAAGGCTTCAGCTTCTTCTTCGGTCAGGAAGAATCCTTCGTCCGTCCCGACGACAACATGCCATTCGGGGAACTTGCCTTCGTGTTCTAGTTTTAAGAAATCGTCGAAAATAATGCCCTTGCGTTTGAGGTTGTTGCGCAGCGCCTCTAAGCGCACGAGCGGCTTGAGCAGTCGCTCCAAATCCGGTCCTTCGATCTGCGCGACGCGACCGTTGACTTCGATGCGTGTGCCTTTCATGCCGAGCTTCAGCAGCGTCGTGTTCATCTCATCGACGCTGTGAACGTACTCGCTGGCCTTGCCGCGCGTGACGCGGAAGAGCGGCGGTTGTGCGCAGTAGACGCGGCCTTGTTCGAGCAGCGCGGCCATTTGGCGGTAGAAGAAAGTGAGCAACAGCGTGCGGATGTGCGAGCCGTCGACGTCGGCGTCGGTCATGATGATGATCTTGCCGTAGCGCAATTTCGCGATGTTGAATTCGTCGCCGATGTTCGCGCCGATGGCTTGAATCAGCGTGAAGATTTCGGCGTTGGCGAGCATCTTGTCGGCTCGGGCTTTTTCGACGTTCAAGACTTTTCCACGCAGCGGCAGAATCGCCTGATACTTACGGTCGCGGCCGCTCTTGGCCGAGCCGCCTGCGGAGTCTCCTTCGACCAGGTAGAGTTCAGTTTCTTCGGTGTCGCGCGATTGGCAATCGGCGAGTTTTCCGGGCAATCCACCGCCCGAGAACGCGCCTTTGCGACGGGCGAGATCGCGCGCTTTTTTAGCGGCTTCACGCGCGACTGCGGCGGCGTTTGCTTTTTTACAAATGACCGTCGCAACTTTGGGATTGGTCTCGCAGACTTCTTCGAGTTTCTGACCGAGCAGGCTGTTGACGAGGCCTTCGACTTCGGCGTTACAGAGGCGGAATTTGTTCTGGGAATCGTACTGCGGTTCAGGGATTTTGACCGAGATGATCGCGGTCAATCCTTCGCGCAAATCTTCGCCCGAGACATCGATGTCTTTCTCAGAGAGATTGTTGTTCTTCATGTAGTTTTTGAAGACGCGCGTGACGGCGGTTTTGAAGCCGCTGAGATGGGTGCCGCCGCCGGGGGTGTTGATGTTGTTGGCGAAGCAGAAAATCTTTTCGTCGTAGCCGTCGTTGTACTGGAACGCGACTTCGACCGCGATGTCCTGCGCTTCGGCGCGGCAGAAGATGACGTCTTTGTGGATCGCGTTTCGGCCGGTGTTGAGATGTTCGACGAAAGCTTTGATGCCGCCCGGATAGTCGTAGACTTCGTTGTGTCCGGTGCGTTCATCGAAAATGCTGATGCGCAGGCCGGGATTCAAAAACGCCATTTCGCGGAAGCGTTTGGTCAACGTTTCGAGTTTGAATTCCGGGACGGGGAAGATCTCCGCGTCGGGCTTGAAATGCAATTTGGTGCCGGTCTTTGACGAGTCGCCCGTGCGTGCAACGGGTGCTTTGCGAACACCGCGATCAAACGTGATTTCGAAGATGCCGCCGTCGCGTTGGACGGTGACGTGGAACCATTCGCTGAGCGCGTTGGCGCACTTCACGCCGACGCCGTGCAGGCCGCCGGAAACTTTGTAGCCCTTGGTGTCGCCGCCGAATTTTCCACCGGCGTGGAGCTTGGTAAGCACGACTTCGAGCGTACTGATTTTTTCGGACGGATGTTCGGAGACCGGAATGCCGCGCCCGTCGTCTTCGACGGAGACGGAGCCGTCTTTATAAATCTGGACTTTAATGGTTTTGCAGTAGCCCGCCATGGCTTCATCGACGGCGTTATCGACGGCTTCATAGACGAGATGATGCAGCCCGTTTTCATTCGCGCCGCCAACGTACATGCCCGGGCGCTTGCGAATGGCTTCAGGGAAGCCGAGGACCTGGATGTCATCGGCTCCGTAATTGCCCGCATCGACAGCGGCTGAGTTGTTGAATTCTTGAACGGGCGGCGGCGGCGTAACAGCGTCGATCTGACTCATGAATGACTCCGGACGGTGCGCATGAAACGAAGCGAAAAACAGTCGGACAGCCTAGATGTTATAATCGGCATGTTTGTCTATGAAGGATTGTAATTTATTTGGGTGGGGATGCCAGTGCGAAATGGGGGAACCCGTCGAGTTGGGGGTGTTTTATTTCTGTGTGTTCATTGAGTCGCGAACTTACCAGACTGTTTCTTAGATTGGGAGTTAACAACGGCATGCATGAATCACTGTTACCGCTCATCACGCCTGAGCCCATTCAAGCGCTTTTATCGGGGTGGTCAGCGACACGCTTCGCGCGTAAGCCCAAGCAATCGTTTCATCTTTCTTTGCTTCATCGGTGCAAAGATAGGTCGGATAGGGATGGATTCCAACACGACCGAGATCAAGGCGGTCTGCGTCCCAGCATGATTGAAGCACAGGATCTCCACGCGTTCGGCCATCGGTGTGATAAGCGCAAGCTTCGTAGAGCAATTTGAAATCTGCATCTGAAATGTCGAAATACGTTCCACGATAATGTTGTGCGAGCATGGCGCCTCGCAAGCCATGAGCGGGATCGTGACCGTCGTTGACGCGGCAAGCGTCGTGAAATACGGCGAAGAGTTCGACGACTTCGACGCGCGCGTTGACGGACGCCGCGACACGAAGCCCGTTTTCGAGAACACGAGCCCAATGGTCGATGCCGTGGATGCCGCGCCATTCAAGCTGATATTGCGCGCGGATGGCGCGGATGAGGGTAAAAGAAATCATGTGGGCTTATATCTACCGTAGAACATGGGCTGCGACAACGACACAGCTTTAATCAGCAGGCAGGAATTGTTTCCGCTTTTCACTTCGACACACACCACGACATCCGTCGAGCGAAGTCCTCTTGAAACGCTTGTCGCCAGCGGTTGATTGATTGCCTCGGCTCAGCGTTCGGCGTCAGCAGTAGATCGCGATACCATCCGTCTTTCGACTTCTGATACTGACCGCCCCAACCCGGCTTCGTCGGGTCTGACGGATCGTTTCCGCCCAGCGGCAAAAAGAAAAACCATGACGGCGTGTCCCCTTCTTTGAGACAGTTGTTTGGATTCGGTGAGGTCCATGCCTTCAACGGATACAGAGCGCCCAACGGTCCTTTCGACGAAATATTTTTCTCGATCCACTCGCGGCTGGTCAAGGATTCGTCGCCGCCGAGGTACATGCCTCGAAACGTTCCCTGCAACCGGTCCACTCCGTTTGGAGCTTTGGACAAAATGTAGAACATGCCCGGAAATTCAGCCCGCATCCAATTCGCGATTCCATCCTGATCGCTGATATCATGGACGCGAAAGAGCTGAACGAATTTAGCCAGGCCCTCTGGCCCTTTATCCTGTCTGACTCGCCATAGCGCTTGAGCGAGGTCCGATTGGCCGCCCCAAATTGCAATATTCAGGGGTCGCTCCGGCGTCCCCGAGTTGACGCGTTCAACAATCCAGCGCGATCCTTCCGTATCATGCTCGGCACCCACGTTCGATTTGCCGCGTTTCGGATTCCCCGATTTGATGACCGCTTGCAACTCCTCCTCAGTCGGCCACCCGTCGCCATGCTGCGACAGATTCGGCAACACCTTTCCATATGCAGTCACAATCTCGCGAATCAAATCCGTGCGTGTGATAGCCACCTTCACTTCGCCCGGCGTCCCGGACGCGCTGGCCACAAGTCCTTCAATCTTGAATTCATTCGCATACACCATCAACCGTATCATTGACTGCCGATCATCAGGATCGCCCCCGATGTCAGTTAGAATAAGCAAACGCGGCCGTTCTGCTGCGGACGCAAACGTGATTGCTAGAAGAATGGAGCAAATCAAGTGTTTCATGCGTTGTATCCGGTTTGCCCAGGACAGGTGAGTTTATTGGAACGTGAAGCAGATTCTCGTATGTGTGATACACCACACGTGGAACGCCTCTTCGCCAAATCGACATCGCCTTCACTTGCTGTTGCCCGAGCACTCCGCATCCGTTAAACTGAACCCAGTCGATCATACTGACGTTATCGAATTTTCTCGAAGGAGCAGTCACGACCATGTCGATGTCGAAGTTGTCCGATTTGAACGTGTCCGGCAAGCGTGTTCTTTGCCGTGTGGATTTCAATGTCAGCACCGATAAAAAGACGGGCGAGATCAAAGACGACACCCGCATCGTTGCCGCGTTGCCGACGATCACGTATCTCACCGACCGCGGTGCGAAAGTTATTCTGTGCAGCCACTTTGGCCGCCCCGAAGGCCGCGACCTCAAGCTCTCGCTCAAGCCAGTCTCAGACCGCCTGACCGAACGCTGGGGCAAGCCCACCGCGTTTGCTGACGACTGCGTTGGTGAAGTCGCTGAAAAGGCAGTCGCCGCCATGAAGAACGGCGACGTGCTGCTGCTCGAAAACCTCCGCTATCACGCCGGCGAAGAAGCCGACGATCCCGCATTCTGCGCGCAGCTCGCCAAGCTCGCCGACGTGTATGTTGACGACGCCTTCGGAGCCGCCCACCGCGCCCACGCATCCGTCCACGGCGTCGCGAAATTGATCGAACAAAAAGCCGCCGGACTGCTGCTCGAAAAAGAAGTCGAGTACCTCGGTAAAGCGCTCTCCAATCCCGAGCGTCCGATGGTCGTGATCCTCGGCGGAGCGAAAGTCTCCGACAAGATCAAGGTCATCGAAAAGATGATCGACGTCGCCGACACGATTCTCATCGGTGGCGCGATGTCCTACACGTTCGCAGTCGCCGAAGGATTCACGGTCGGCAAGTCGCGCTTTGAAGCCGACAAAGTCGAACTCGCCCGCCACGTCCGCAAACTCGCAGCTGAAAAAGGCAAGAAGTTCTTGCTGCCGCTTGATCATGTGGTGACGCAGAAATTCGAAGCCCACGCGCCGCACCAGGTCGTCGGTTGGGGCAAGATTCCAGACGAATGGGATTCGCTCGACATCGGCCCGAAGACGGTTGAATTGTTCTCGAAGGAAATCGCGACCGCAAAGATGATTGTCTGGAACGGTCCGTTGGGCGTGTTCGAACTCGAACCGTTCAATGCCGGCACATTCGCCATCGCCAACGCCGTCGCCGCCAACACGGGCGCGACTTCCATCGTCGGTGGCGGTGAATCCGTTGCCGCCGTGAAGAAGGCGAAACTCAGCGACAAGATCACACACGTCAGCACCGGCGGCGGAGCCAGCCTCGAATTCCTCGAAGGCAAACTTCTCCCGGGTGTTGCCGCGCTCGAAAAGTAATCGATTGCGCTGGCTTCATAATTCATGACCGTCGAAAGCCCGGGGCGCTGCTCCGGGCTTTTTTTTAGCGTTTTCAAATTCGTGTTGCCTTTGCGTAATGGCTCGGTTTACTATTGAAACAGGTGGCTTTTTTACATTCATCCGGCTTCAGAAATCATGGCAATGACTCCACTCCATCGCATATCGTATTTGGTTGCTGTAACGCTCTCGGCACTGACCGTTTTCTCCGGAGCATCAGCAGCTGAAACCGTCAGTTTCAACCAGCACGTCCGCCCAATTTTCGCAGACAAATGTTTCGCCTGCCACGGCTTGGACGCCAAGAAACGCAAAGCTGGATTGCGGCTCGACACTGAGGAAGGTGCGTATAAGGAGAAGGACGGCACCCGCGCCATTATGCCGGGCGATCTGGCCAAGATTGACGCATGGACACGCATCCTCAGCAAAGATCCCGAACAAGTCATGCCGCCGCCGGAGACGCATAAGACGCTAAGCGACGCTGAAAAAGCGACGATCAAAAAGTGGATCGAAAGCGGCGCTAAATATCAGAAGCACTGGGCATTTGAGCAGCCCGTCAAATCCGCCGTGCCACCTGCCTCGCCCGGAAAATCGAATGACATCGACGCGTTTCTTCTCGACCGCTTGAAACGTGACGGTCATTCGTTCTCGCCTGAAGCCGACAAACCGACACAAATCCGGCGGCTAGCGTTTGCCTTAACTGGCCTTCCGCCGACGCCGAAAGAAGTCGATGAATTCCTCGCCGACACGTCTGCTGATGCGTACGAAAAATGCGTCGAGCGCTTCATGTCCTCGCCGCGCTATGGCGAAGAAATGGCGCGCCACTGGCTCGACGTCGCGCGCTACGCCGACACGCACGGCATGCATTTGGACAACGAGCGACAGATGTGGGCCTACCGCGATTGGGTCGTCAACGCGTTCAATCGCAACCAACCGTTCGACCAATTTACGATCGAACAACTCGCCGGCGATCTGCTCCCAAATCCCAGCAACGAGCAACTCACCGCAACCGGCTTCAACCGCTGTAACGTCACAACTGGCGAAGGCGGTTCAATCAACGACGAAAATCTCTACCGCTATGCTGTCGACCGGACCGCAACGACGATGCAAACATGGATGGGTTTGACAGGCGGGTGCGCGGTCTGCCACGACCACAAATTCGATCCCATCTCCCAGCGCGAATTTTATTCGATGTACGCGTTCTTCAATTCCGCCGCCGATCCCGGCATGGACGGCAACGCGTTGCTGACGGCTCCAACGGTTAAATTGGAATTGGCCGATCAGAAAAAAAAGCGCGCTGAGTTCAACGACCAGATCGCACAGAAGGAAAAAGTGCTCGCCGAAAAAGCTGCGACGATCACTTACGTCGATCCCGCCTCGCTGACGCCACGTCCGCCCGTTCAGGACGCTGAAGTCGTCTGGCTCGACGATTCGTTCCCGACAGGTGCGACGGTCAATTATAAGGGCACGTGGGTTACCGCTGCCGATGGTGGGCAGGTCTATTCCGGAGCGCGCGCACTCAAACGCTCCGGCCCGGATATGACGCAGGACTACTACGAAAAAGGCGCCGCCCCGCTCGACATTCCGCAAGCCGGAAAAATCTTTGCGTATGTCTGGCTTGATCCGAAGGACCCACCGAAAGAATTGATGCTCCAATTCCACACCGCCAAAGACGCGTGGGAGCACCGTGCTGTATGGGGCGACGAAAACGCAATTGATTGGGGTAAAGCGAACTCGATCAGCCGCCAGAAAGTAGGACTGTTGCCCGAGCTTGGAAAATGGGTGCGGCTCGAATTCGAAGTCGAAAAACTCGGCTTTAAAACAGGCGACAAACTCGATGGCTTTGCGCTGACTCAATTCGGCGGGACGGTTTACTGGGATAAAGTAGGCGTCGTCGGCCGCAGCGATCCGGCTTCAGATCCGTATCGATCTTTTGAAGCGTGGCGCAAAGAACGCAAAGGCAAGGACACGCCGAATACGCCCGCCGATATCGCCAAAGCGTTGAAGGATGGCCCGGAGAAAGTCAAAGATGCGAACGTCATCAAAAAATTGCGCGACCACTTCCTGCAATTCGTCTGCACCGACACGAAGGCCCAGCTCTCCGGTCCCGCCGGTGACGTCGCCGCGTTAAAACAAAAACTCGACGCCTTCGACAAAGCGATCCCCGCCACCTTTATTTACAGAGATCTGCCCACGCCACGCGATAGCTTCATTATGATGCGCGGAGCTTACGACCGCCCCGGCGAAAAAGTCGAACCCGGCGTCCCGGCGATTTTTCCAGCGTTGAAAAAGGCCGTTGATGCCAAAGCACGCGCGACGCGTTTGGATCTCGCAAACTGGCTCGTCGCGCCCGATCATCCGACGACCGCGCGTGTCGCCGTGAACCGCTTCTGGCAGCAATTCTTCGGCACCGGTTTGGTCAAGACCAGCGGCGATTTCGGCTCGCAAGGAGAACCGCCCAGCCATCTCGAACTACTCGATTGGCTTGCGGTTTCGTTCCGTGAAGATGGCTGGAACGTCAAAAATCTCGTCCGTAAAATGGTGCTCTCAACCGCATTCAAACAGTCGTCGCGCGTCACACCTGAACTGTATAGCCGCGACGCCGAGAACCGTCTCTACGCGCGCGCCCCGCGCTTCCGTCTCGACGCCGAACAAATCCGCGACAATGCGTTGTTTGTCAGCGGCTTGTTGAATCTCGATATGGGTGGCACAGCCGTGAAGACGTACCAACCGCCAAACATCTGGGAGCCGGTCGGATTTGGTGGATCGAACACACGCGTCTACAAACAAGACAGCGGCCCGGCGCTGTACCGCCGCAGCCTCTACGTTTTCCTCAAACGCACCGCCCCCGCGCCGTTCATGTCCAACTTCGACGCGCCGAACCGCGAAGTCTCCTGCACCCGCCGCGAACGCAGCGACACACCGCTTCAAGCACTGCAATTAATGAATGACGTCCAGCAATTCGAAGCCGCCCGTGTCCTCGCTCAACGCATGCTCACCGAAGGCGGCGCACAACCCACCGACCGCATCACCTTCGCATTCAAAACCGTCCTCGCACGAGCACCGGAACCCGCTGAAATGAGCATCATCCAATCCGAACTCGACGCCCATTTGGAACGCTACAAAAAGGATGTCGAGTCCGCCAAGAAAGTGATCTTACACGGCGAATCGAAAGCGAAGCCGGAATTGAACCCGGCAGAGTTGGCGGCGTACACGATCGTTGCGAACATGATTTTGAATTTGGATGAGACGTTGACGCGGAATTGAAGCCCTGAACCGTTGATGTTGTGACACACGACTTGATTGGGAACACAACCATGAATCCACTCTTCGAACACCACCTCCTCCAAACTCGCCGGCAATTCTTCACCGGCCCCGGCCTGCGTTTTGGCGGGATGGCGCTGGGCGCAATTTTGGGCGCGAAATTGGGCGGCACGTCCGCTCACGCTGCCGAGGGCGAACGGGTGCATCCGCCGTTGCAAGGGCTGCCGCATTTCAAGCCCAAAGCCAAGTCGGTCATTTATCTCCATATGAACGGCGGGCCGTCGCAGATTGACTTATGGGACTACAAGCCGAAGCTGGAAGAATTCTTCGACAAGGAGCTTCCGCCCAGTATCCGCAATGGTCAACGCCTCTCAACCATGACCAGTGGCCAGACGCGTTTTCCGTGCGCGCCGTCGAAATTCAAGTTCGAACAAAAAGGCAAATGCGGGCGCTGGATCAACACTGAGCTTTTGCCGTACACATCAAAAATCGTGGACGACATCGCGCTGATCAAGACCGTCAACACCAACGCGATCAATCACGATCCGGCGTGTACATTTGTCATGACCGGTTCGGAAATTCCCGGCAAAGCCAGCATCGGATCGTGGCTCGCGTACGGCCTCGGCAGCGAGAACAATAACCTCCCGGCATTCGTCGTCTTCACACCTCAATTTCCGAATGGCAGCAACGCTCAAGCGCTCTTCACGCGCATGTGGTCTAGCGGTTTTTTACCGACGCGTTTTAATGGCGTCGCGTTGCGCGGCGCGGGTGATCCTGTGTTGTATCTGCGCAATCCCGATGGCGTCGAAGGCACCGACCGTCGGACCATGCTCGACACATTGAACAAGCTCAATCAACGCGGCTATGAACGCTTCGGCGACCCGGAAATTCAGACGCGTATTTCACAATATGAAATGGCGTTTCGGATGCAATCAAGTGTCCCGGAATTAACGGACATTTCGAAGGAGCCGCAGAGCGTCCTTGATCTCTACGGCCCCGACGTGAAGAAACCCGGCTCGTTCACGCACAGCGCTTTGTTGGCGCGGCGCTTGGTCGAACGTGGCGTCCGCGCCGTCCAATTGCTGCATCGCGGCTGGGACCAGCACGGCAGTTTGCCGGGGCAGATCACGAACCAATGCAAAGACACCGATCAGGCGATTGCTGCGCTTGTGATGGACTTGAAACAGCGTGGACTGCTCGACGACACGCTCGTCGTCTGGGGCGGTGAATTCGGGCGCACGGTTTATTCCCAGGGCAAATTATCGAAGACCGATTACGGTCGTGATCATCATCCGCGCAATTTCTGCATGTGGATGGCGGGCGGTGGCGTGAAGGGCGGCATATCGCATGGCGAGACCGACGATTTTAGCTACAACATCGCGTCCGATCCCGTCCACATCAACGACCTCAATGCCACGATACTGCATTGTATGGGCGTCGATCACGAACGCCTGACGTTTAAATCCCAAGGTCTTGACCAACGCTTGAGCGGCGTGGAACCGTCCAAAGTCATCAAAGCCATTTTAGCGTAGCGGCATTTTCGCTCGTACAATTAATGGAACGCACTCAAGAACCGACCTTGCGTTGTAAACGAGTTTGAACACTCGTTTCGACCGACCGAACGCGCCGTCAGAGTGGGCGGAGGATTGTCGACGCGCGGCGCTGCGTTCTCCGTGCGGCACGTGATTGGAGCCGCCATTGTCGCAGCATCCAACGTCGTTTTCCGCGTAGCATCATCGGCCAATGTACGAACGCATTTCAGCAATTCCGGGACATCCAGCGGCTTGGTGAAACTCGCGTAGGCACCGTCTTTTTTATACCGATCCAAATCGCGCGGAGACGCAAAAGCCGACACCATGATGATCGGCGTGTTGACTTGAGGTGATCGCAAGCGGCAGACTTTCAGCACGGTGCCACCATGCAATCCCGGCATCCGCGCGTCCATGATCGCCGCAAAAAAGCGGTGCGAATCCAGACGCAGCAAAGCCATATCGCCACTGAAGACAGTCTCGACGACATAGCCTTCATGTTCCAAGACCTCGCGCAACGAATCAGACTGGTCCGGATCATCCTCGGCCAGAAGAATCGTCGGTCGTTTCTCCGGCTCGAGTATCGTATTGACAGTGTTCATGAGGTCACCATGTGGAGTATACGTCGCCAGTTGTGCAACTCGAAATCAAGACAGTGGCAACTGGCAGGCACCCTGCTAGTGCGGATGCTGCCCCGACCCTTCCGCTTCGCTGTGATAAATCGTCGCGTACAACAGCACGAAAACGATGCCCTCGGCTCCGAAAATGATTGGGATTGCCGTAAACATGATCACGTTCATTTCGCCGCCCGAAAGCAACGCTATCGTGGCCAAGAAGATGGCGATTGCAATGATGATAAAGGTGGTAGGTGCTTTGCTTGTGCTCATTGTATCTCCTGTGTCAATTCGGCCCCGCTCAGTAGAAACACAAACCGTGTGCCGAACTGTAGATTTGATTAAAACACTGTGTGGCATATAGTTAAACAAAATAGTAGAGTACAGTGCCTTTTGCAAACTTAAAAATCGCTTCTCACGACTGAGAAAAAGCTGAGCGGATTCGGCGCTAAAACCGAGGGCGAACATCATGGGTTCCATTAAAGAATTTCTGCGCTACGCCGACATTGCCGACACCGATGTCACGGCGTTGCGCGCTGCTAAACCGGTGGTCGAACGTTACGCAGACGCATTCGTCGAGCGCTTTTATGGCTACCTCCTCGAGTTCGAAGGAACCCGCGCCTTCATCTCGAATCCCGCCGTATTGAAGCGCTTGCTGGACGCCCAGCGCTGGTATTTGCTCAGCCTCTTCGATGCGAAATTTGACAGCGCATACTACGATCAGCGCTGCCTCATCGGGCAGACGCATTTCCGCGTCGGCCTCGATTTCAAGTGGTACGTAGGTGCGTATGGTTTGTATCTGAATTATTTTTCGCCCATTTTCGACGCCCATTTTGCCGACGACCCCACGCAGCGCCGGGCGATCCAAGCTGCGTATCAGCGCGTCCTCTTGATGGACATGGCGATTGTCCTCGAATCGTTTCATCAACGCGATAAAGCTGCGTTGGAGATGTCGAAAGACCAAGTGCTGCATCAGGAGAAACTCGCGACAGTCGGGCTGCTCGTCAGTGGGCTGGCGCATGAAATCGGCAACCCGCTTGCGTCGATCCAGGCGATCTGCGACAGTCAGTTGCGCAAGCCCATCGAGCCGGTCATCGCCGAACGCTTCACGCGCATCCGCACTCAAGTCGTCCGGATCGTGAACATCGTCGGGCAACTGATCAACTTCGCGCGCCCCGCCCCGGCGGTGTGGACGCCAGTGGACATCAACGCCGTCATCGAATCTGCGCTGGAAATCGCGCGCCTCGCCCGTAACGCAAAGAGCGTGGAGGTCAAGCTGCAATTCGACCGAACACTGCCGCTGATCGATGCGTTGTCCGAGCAGCTTTCGCAAGTCTTCCTCAATCTCTTTTTAAACGCGATGGACGCGGTCGGCGAGCAATGTGGAATTCTGGAGGTCACAACGTCCCGGCAAAACAGCCACGTTGTGGTTAAAATACAGGACAATGGATGTGGCATTTCGGACGAGAATTTAAGCCGGATATTTGAGCCGTTTTTTTCGACCAAGGATGTAGGTAAAGGAACGGGTTTGGGCTTGCACGTGAGCCTGAGCATCATTGATCGACACTGCGGTAGAATTCAATGCGATTCGTCAGTTGGGCGCGGAACGCTCTTCACGATTACACTGCCGATGACGCAAAAACCAGAGTCCAAGGAATCGGCATGAGCACTATTTTAGTTGTGGAAGACGAAGAGATTCTGCGCGACGAAATCGCCGCGCTGCTGATCGAAAAAGGCCACCGTGTACTGACCGCCTGCGACGGCAACGAAGGCTTCACGATGGTGGCTCAGAACGCCGTGCAACTCGTCATCTCCGATTTGCGGCTGCCGAAATTGAGCGGCATCGATCTGCTGCGAAATTGCCGCATCAACGAATACGACACCCCCTTCATCATCATGACAGCATTCGGCTCGGTCGAGACCGCCGTCGAAGCGATGCGCGCCGGCGCGGCAGATTACATCATGAAGCCGTTGTCGTTCGACGAGCTGCTGTCGAAAACGGCGCGCGTCCTGGAAAGTTTTGAACTGCGCGCCGAAAACCGGATGTTGCGCCGCGATCTCGACCGCAAATTGGGACCGCTCGAAATGGTCGGCGCAAGCCCCATCCTGGAAAAAATCCGCGAACTCATTCGTAAAGTCGGACCGACACGTTCCTCTGTTTTGATCACGGGTGAATCTGGCACAGGCAAAGAATTAATCGCCCGGGCGATTCACAGTTTGGGCGCGACCAAGTCTGAACCGTTCGTGCCGGTGAATTGCGCGGCGATCCCCGAGCAACTGCTTGAATCCGAATTGTTCGGCCATCAACGCGGCTCGTTTACCGGAGCGGTGAGCGACAGTGAAGGCCTCTTTCGCTCCGCGCGAAAAGGGACGCTGTTCCTCGACGAAATCGGTGAACTACCGTTGTCGCTCCAAGCGAAATTGTTACGCGTGCTCGAAGACAAAATGGTTCACCCGGTTGGGTCGAGCAAATTCTTTCCGTTCGAAGGCCGCATCGTCGCAGCGACGAACCGGGATTTGAAACAGGATTCACAGGACAAAAAGTTCCGCGAGGATTTGTATTTCCGTCTGGCCGTCGTGGAGATCGACGCGCCGCCGTTGCGGTCGCGCCGGGGCGATATTCCGTTGCTCGTCAATTATTTTATCAAGAAGCTCAACCGTGATTTGAATCGCAATTTCACAGGAGTCGATCCGGCTGCGATGCAGACTTTGACCGCAGCGCCCTGGCGCGGCAACATCCGCGAATTGCAAAACATGATTGAGCGCGCGATGATTCTCGGCACCGAGCCACTACTGACAACGGACGACGTCGCCTCGCGCGAATCGCAATCGTTCGGCGCGGCGATCGATTCGAAGAATCTCAAAGAAGCCGTCAGCGCCTTCGAGCAAGCGCATGTGCGCCGGATTTTGGCGGCGTGCAATCAGGACAAAAAACAAGCCGCGCACGATTTGGAAATCTCGCTCTCATCGCTGTACCGACTGCTCGGCAGCGGCGAACCTGCCGAGTAGGAATCGGAGCGCATTCTTATTGATGCAAAAGTGCGCGTCAAACGTGAGAATTTGCGCGGGCTTCATTCACATCGTCGAGACGATTCATCGTCTCGGCGAAAGCCTCTGGTTGATTTTATTTTCATTGATTAAAATTAAACAAATGCGTTCATTAAATCGCGCTTACAACTGAAAACTAGAGCCTCCGTTCTTGTGTGGCATAACGCTTGCCTTTAAGTTCCTCGCGTCGAAGAGGCACGGTATAAAGGAGGGCGAGCCATGTATGCGTTCAAACACATTGTCTTAACCAGCGATCTCTCCGAAAACTCCGAAGCGGCACTTCCATTTGCCATCGCACTCGCCAAACAAAGCGACGGCACGATTCACCTATTTCATGCGTTCGAAAATGAGACGAGCGAAGCGTTGCGCGCAGGCATTCTGGTCGGCGCGTCGGCGTGGCTGTCCTCTGTTCATAAGCAGCGCGAACGCGACTTGATGGCTATCGTCTCGTCAATCCAAACGACCCACGGAGCCAAGGCGACCTTGACCTGCACACACGGACATCCGGCTGAGGAGTCCGTTAAATTTGCCAAGAACATCAACGCGAATTTGATCGTGCTCTCAACGCACGGACGCACGGGCCTGCCGCATTTATTTCTCGGATCAACTGCCGAAAAAATCGCACGGCTTAGTTCTGTTCCCGTGCTGACCGTCCGCCCCGGCGAGAGCGTTCCATCCGGGCGCGAATTCAGATCGATCCTTGTGGCGACCGACTTTTCAAAGAATGCGGAAGCAGCGATTCCGTTTGCCGTAACGCTGGCAAAACAAGGCCGCGCAAAAATAATTTTGACTCACGTCGTCGAGAATTCGGCGTATCTCAATGAGCCGACATGGAGTGAAGGTGTCGGGCCGGATGTTGAACAGTGGACGCAGACGTTGAAAGCGGAAGGCGAAAAGAAGCTGGCCGCCGCTGCCGCAACGCTTGCAACACAGAACAGTATCAGCGTCGAAACGGTGTTAAAAATCGGACGACCGGACGAGGAAATCTGCGCAGCGGCGAAACAGTACGACGCTGATCTGATCGTCATGGCCACACACGGTTACACCGGCATTTCGCACCTCGCATTCGGCTCCGTCGCCGAACATGTTTTGCGAAGTTCGACCGTCCCTGTATTGTCTATCCGTTCGATCGTTAGTTAATGTAGAACGGGCTTATAGCCCGTTCATTTTTCAAGTATTCACAATTCAGGAAGGATTGCCTATGCGCCACATCGATGAAGGCCGTTTGGAAACAGATTTGGGGTACCGCTTCGAGTACGTCGCCGAATTCATGGGCTTCGGCGCTGACGACATCAAGGTCATTCTCGGAGCCGCGCCGTTGCTCGCACCAGTGGTGCCCGCACTCGTTGACGCGGTCTATGCGAAGCTGTTTGCATACGACGCGACGTGGCGGCATTTCGTTCCGAAGCAGAGCGGCTACGAAGGCGACACGCCAGCCAGCCTCGAAGAGTTGCACCCTGATCATCCGATGATCGCGTACCGAAAACAAAAGTTGTCGCGCTACTTGGCTCGCTTGGTCACAGGTCCGTATGATGACAAAATGGTGACGTACCTGGATTTCGTCGGCAAGATTCACACCGACCGCGCAGGCTCTGCGTCCATCAATGTGCCGCTCGTTCAGATGAATGTGCTGATGGGATTCGTGGCCGATGCCGTCAACGCGACGATCCTCGGATTCGACATTCCAGCGGACGCGAAGACAGCGGCGATCCGGGCGTTCAGCAAATTACTGTGGATTCAAAACGACTTGATTACGCGGCATTACCAACGATAAGCAAACTATGCTGAACAGCGAACTGATTCCTCTCTTACAGATGTCCATCGGCCCCGTGATTTTAATCTCCGGCGTGGGGCTGATCCTGTTGTCGATGACGAACCGATACGGACGCGTCATCGACCGCTCGAGGCAATTGGCGGAAGCGGTGCGAAACGCCGTCGAAGAGGATATGGAACGGCTGTCGTCGGAATTATCAATCCTAACACTCCGCGCGCGACTCCTGCGCACGGCCATCGCAATGGCATCGTTCAGTGTCTTGTTCGCAGCCGTTTTGATCCTGTCACTCTTCGTCTTCGGATTGTTGAAATTCGAAGGCGCGTTGATCAGTGCAATGCTTTTCATGTGCTGCATTGTGTCGCTGGCACTGGCGCTGATCTGGTTCTTGAGCGACATCAACATGTCATTGAAGGCGCTGGATATTGAAACGAGCGGCACCAAGCAACGCCTGTCGCAACGCCTCAGCGCTGTCGTCTCATCCCGGCGCAAGTAATCAAACGCACGCGCCATATTTCAGAAACAGGTGAGCCCCATGAACACAATCCGGCTCGTAATCTCATCATTCGTTTTTGCACTGATAGCTGGCGGACGAGTGTACGCGTTATCGTCTTACGAATCCGCTCCCATCTATTACAACACCGCACCCGTGAACGATCCTGTCGGGGTGTTGATCAAGAAAATTGAGAAGAAAGAAGCGTCGTTGTCATACGATGCGAAACACGGCTGGCTCCCGGCGTTGATGACTCAACTCGGCGTTTCAGCGATGTCACAGACCTTGGTGTTTTCGAAGACGAGTCTGCAACGTCATTACATCACGCCCGAGAATCCGCGCGCACTTTATTTTTCGGAAGACGTCTATTTGGGCTGGGTGAAAAATGGCGACGTGGTCGAAATCGCATCGGTCGATCCGCAGCAAGGCACGATCTTCTACACGCTCTCTCAAAAAAATCGCGAGCGACCGATCTTCACGCGACAGACGCACGCATGCCTCCAATGCCACGATTCGTCGTCGCAGGCGCTGGGCGTCCCAGGGCTCGTGATGCGCTCAGTTTACTCCGACGGCGACGGCATGCCGATTTACAATGCCGGGACATATGTGACAACGCAGGAGAGTCCCTTCAAAGAACGCTGGGGCGGGTGGTACGTGACCGGCAATTCAGGCGGACAAGTCCACATGGGCAACGTGATCGTGAGTGATCGCGACAACGCTGACAAGACCGATTTTTCGACACTCTGCCACGTCACCGACCTCACTAAAAAATGTGAGATCGACGCCTATTTGGCTAAGACCAGCGACATCGCAGCACTGATGGTCGCAGAACATCAGACCCGCATGCACAACCACATCACGAACGCCAATTTCGAAATCCGCAGCGCGTTGTATCAGGAACGCGAAATCAACAAGGCGCTCGGCGAGCCGATTGACCGGCACACCGATTCGACGAAAAGCCGCGTGAGAAGCGTCGCCGAACCGCTACTGAAGTACATGCTCTTTTCAGGCGAAGCCGCACTCGAAGCGCCCGTCTCTGGATCGCCCGACTTCGCAAACGAGTTCAGTTCCCGAGGCCCGAAAGACAAAGCCGGTCGCTCGCTTCACGAACTTGATTTGAAGCGCCGCCTCTTGAAATACCCGTGCAGCTATTTGATCTACTCGGATTCGTTCAACGGCCTGCCAGAGATGGTTCTGGAGCATATCCGAACGCGGATGACCGAGATTCTGACCGGCGCTGACACATCCAAGGATTACGCCCATTTGTCCCAGGACGACCGCAAAGCGATCAAGGAAATTCTGAGCGAGACATGGAAGGGTGCGCCGAAGACGTGGAAGTAAAAAGTCCGATGTTCGTTGTTTCACCGTCGGTGAATTTAAGCCCCGAAGGGGCGAAATAATGTAGCCCAGGGCGTCAGCCCTGGGTTAAGACATCAAGTAAATTGAGAGCCCCAACGGGGCGGCATATATGGGTAATGCGTTAGCTCGCAGGTGCTCGTATGTCGCCCTTTCAGGGCTTGAATGTTCAGGCAACAATTCCCAGGGCTTACGCCCTGGGCTACATTATGTCGCCCCTTTGGGGCTAACAGCAAAGATCTC
>JBAXUS010000002.1:0-87637 GCA_037129555.1 Planctomycetota bacterium | reverse complement strand
CATAGACGCCGTTGACATCGTGCCGGTTTCCGGGCAGTTGAACTAAGCCGGCGAGAATGCTCTGCCATTCGTCATCCGACAAGGCATCGCCTTCAAGCGTCATTTTGGCTTGGAAATCGAGCATCGAATCGACACCGAATCGAGACGATTTCGTATCGCCGATGGACACGCGCACGCGCGGCGGCCGTTTGCTCCACCAGTCCGGCACTCGCGCCAGCACACCGCTTTCCTCCAATACGGGAATGTCATGGAGTAGCCGATGCGCTTCTTTCGGCGACCAGCGCAACGGATGGAAAACTTCGCCCGAATCGACGAGTTCCCGCACCCATGCGCATTTTTCCGAAGCGCGCTAATCGCCGCGTCACGGATCTCGGTGATTTTGTTGTCGCGGATTGTGATGTTGTCGCTGAGGCCGGAGGTGGACCAGACGTTGATGGGCGTACAGCCGCAGCGCTGGATGGTGTTGCCGGTATAGACCCACGCCAGCGTGGCGGCATGGATCCATTTGCCGATGTGCTCGCCGACCCAGCCCTCTCCAGGCCGGTTGTGGAAACTGGCCAGCATCGGCACGGTGTCCACCTTGAGCAAGCGATTGGTGATGTTGGCATCAATCCGCTTGCCCAGCGAGCCATCGATGTGCACGGCATCCGGTATCGCATGGAATTTCGTCCGGCACCTTCACGCGGATTTTGCGTCCGCCATTTCCGCCTTCATCCGGTGTGATCTCGAACTGCTCGTTGAAGACACGCTTCAACACCAAAAAGCTCGGACGTGTCTGCGCCTCGGAAGATTGGTAGTGCAAAAACAGCTTGGCCAAATCCTCACCGGCTTCAGGTAGACGGCGCTTGGATTCGCTGGGTGTCGCCAAAGCGAAACAACCTGTACCTTCACGTTCCACATAGTTCCGAATCGTGTCGGGATCGACCTGTGCGTGAAGTGCCGGATGGACCCGCGCCAATTCCTGCAGAAATTTACTGATCGTTTCGACCACACAACCCAGGCGCGTGAGCTCACGCATGGCAGAACGCAGCGCGGTCGAATCCAAACGCAAAATGCCAGGCCATATTGAAGGCTGCGGATTCGACCACCTGCGCATCTGTCAAATCGAACATCTGTTGCAGGATCAACACGCCCAGCGCCACATGCAAATCGTTGCTGGGACGACCATCATCGGTTCTAAAGAGCGGTGCCAGTTTTTCCACGGGCAGCCGCGTCAGCAGATGTTGGCGGAACACGCCAGCCCAAGACCGGTCCAACAAATCCCGGCGTTTGGCGCTCAGAAACGCCCAGCGGTCGAAGAGGTCACCCGTCATGTGATCGCGAATTGTCAGCAAGTATTATTGACGGATCAATGCCGCTCGACCTGCATAGGAATCCGGTGACTTTTTACCGGCCCGTCAACAATTGACAATAACTCCGACTATAAATGAGATGAAGTTTCGTGCCGTAGTCAGTGGCAATTGTTTGCACCAATTGTGTTTTCCCGAGGCCGGAATTTCCCGGGATAAGTATGTTTGGCAGCGGCTCGCCACGCAGTTTTGAGCCTTGGATCAGACGCACCAACCCCGGCACAATATGGCCCTGTCCGATATACCCGTTCCAGTTGTGCGGCGACCGTCCCATGCGTTCTTCGCTCCTCGACATTCGTGCCGACAATTGTGCATCAATATGAAAGGAAGATGTTACATGAGTTGTTGCTTGTATGTGACGCCCCAGAAAAGGAGGCCGTAGTTCAAGTAGGGGTGGTCTGGAAGTGCCCACACAATTTTCGCGGTGCCATGCAGAAGCGCGCCGCGCTTGTACTTGAGGTCGTGCGAGCAACAACTTATAAACACCGCACAATTATGTTTTCTGGCGCGGAAACATCCGCTTCTGTTGTGGAAGTTGGAAGAAATGGAACTCGGGGACATGGAATGATGGCCAGTAAACGTCCTTGCAAACTCGACCCAATCGAACACGAGATTGAAATTGCACTCGCCCCCGGAAGATTTATTCCGGATCGAGGGTGTTTCTCATTCGTGGACGGACTTGATGCAGCCGAAACCAAAATAGCGGAATTGATCCGAAGCGATCCAAACCGCGCGATCGCGCTTTACGATGTGTTCCTCGCGGGGTGTTACGAGAAAGCGGACGAGGTGGACGACTCGAGTGGCAGTTTCGGCGATTTCGTTTTGGAACTATTCTCCGGCTGGATCAAGGCCAGACAGGCTGCGAAAGCAGACTCGAACAACACCGCTGCACTCCTGCTGGCACGAATGGACGACGATCCGTACGGCTTTTGCTATCGCGCCGACGTGGACGCCGTGCAGGTGTTTGATAAAGCCGGACTCGCGGCGTTTGAGAAACTGATTCGGGCGCGATTTGACGCGGCGATCGCAAACAAGCCTGCTCCAGCCGGATCACGCGAAGACAATCCAGAGTATTCCCGTCGCCGGTGGGGCGAATCGCTCCGCACGATTTACGTCGCGCAGAAAAATGTTCAAGCCTATACCGCCCTTGCCGGCGAAGATGGGATAACGGTAAAAGACTGCCACGCCGTCGCCACGCTGATCAGCGGCCAGCACAAACACGGAGAGGCGTTGAAATGGGTTGACCGTGGCATCGAACTCGAAAAAAACGCCAATCGTTTCGACACGGTTGGCTACGAACTATACAAGCTCAAACGCGAACTTTTGGCAAAACTGGGGCGCGGTGACGAAGCGCTAGACGGGGCTTGGACTGAATATGTGAAGCGCCCGAGCGAACACAGTTATGACGATCTCATGAAATGTGTGCCGAAGCCCGAACGTTCAACGTGGCACACAAAAGCCATTGACGCGGCCCAGGGCGCGGACATCCACTCGCTCATGGGTTTACTGCTCAAGACCAAGGAGATCGAGCGACTTGCCGAGTTTGTTCGGCAAAGCAATGCCGCCGCTATTGAAGGACTGAGCCATTACACCACCGAACCAGTGGCAAAGAAACTGGAGAAGTCGCATCCCGATGCAGCGGCACGACTCTGGTGCGCACAAGGCATGCGGATCGTCAACGGTAAGAAAAGCAAGTATTACGATGCGGCACTTGCGAACTTCAAACGCGCGAAGCGCTGCTTCGAAAAGGCTGGGCTCGACTGCGAGTGGCAGAAAACTGTCGCCCATGTACAAGCTGAGCACCACCGCAAAATCGGCTTCATGGCTGGCTTCAAGGAAATCGCCGCGGGCCGGGGTAAAAGCGCCCAACCATCATTTTTGGAACGTGCCAAGGCAAAGTGGAAGAATTGACACCTTTGCTGCGGAACAAGCCGCACGCTACACCAAGCGTCCCGCGATCGAACTTTACGATTTACAAACCGACCACTGGGAATTGGTCAACGTCGGGGACAAGCCGGACAATGCCGCCACGGCTGTACGCCTTCGAACAACTCTCGATGGTTGGATGAAACAACAAGGCGATGAGGGAGACAAGACCGAACGCGAGGCAAAAGAGCATCAAGCCGGCAACAGAAGGAAAAGCAATTGACCATCCTCGTGATCTTTACGGTAGTTTGGCTGATCTGCGAAGGGTATATACGGTATCGTGAGGGGCGGCGAAAGTAAAGGAGTGCAAGCATGACGCTCGACCCGAAAAAGCCGCGTCCGTGGCGCTTGCAACTGCATCTCAGCACGGCTGTGATCTTGATGTTCACGGCGGGGGGGATTATTTGGGCGAATTGTGTAGGAAGGCAAGAAGATGATATACGTTACTGGGATACGGCTCCCCGGATAAGCGAGCTTCAATATGGTTGGCCATGGCCGATTATTGAGATAATTAGTTATACTCCACCAGTACCAGCCGCATTGCAAAACAAATCTCCTGCAATAGATCACTTTATAACCAACGTGATTCTTAATTTAATCGTAGCCCTCGTGATCCTTACGGTAGTTTGGCAGGTCTGTGAAGGGTGGATACGGTATCGTGATGGGCGGCGAAAGTAAAGAAGTGCAAGCATGACGCTCGAACCGAAAAAGCCGCGCCGGTGGCGCTTGCAACTGCATCTCAGCACGGCTGTGATCTTGATGTTTACGGCGGGGGGGATTATTTGGGCGAATTGTGTGGGAGACGTAACAGATTATTATTTTTATGCCGATGGGAGTAAGGATCCTATAGAGCGTAGTTATGGTTGGCCACAGCCGTTTCTATATGAGAATCTATTAGAATGGCATTGGCCATATTTGGTAAAACGTAATAGCTTTAATTCAATGCCTACAGCTAGCTATGCAATTTTTGATTTCATCGTAGCGCTCGCAATCCTTACGGTGGTTTGGCTGATCTGCGAAGGGTTTATACGGTATCGTGAGGGGCGGCGGACGTAAAGGGGTGCAATCATCACGCTCGAACCGAAAAAGCTCCAGACTTAAAGGTTTGTGCCATTCTATTCATGAGCATTTATAAAGTGAAAGATTCCACCACACTTCATTTGTTAACAAATAAGCGGCTTTGCGCAATGGTATGGATAAGGGTTCGGATGCCATATCGATTCCCGGCAGATTCCAAAACGATGCGCTGAATCTCGCGGCGGTCGGAGTAGCGCGGTTCTGCGCCTGACGCATAGGTCACCATGTGAGCAACAAATGCGCGGGCGATGGTCTCGGGCTTCGCGAGAACAAGCCGCTGGAAATCCGCGAGGTCGTGGAACGCCTCGGCTTTTGCGGTCTCGCCGCTCGCGTCAACGACGGGACCGGCTTTGTAATGGACACCGGTGCCGTCCGACATTTTGACAGCGACGGGCATCCCCTTGTCCAACGAGCGATACCGCTCGCGCCAGCCGCCGATGACGTCGTAATTCTCCAATGCAAGGCCGGGTGGGTCCATCTTCACGTGACACGCGGCGCAAGCGGCATCGACACGATGTTTTGCGAGTTGCTCGCGGATCGTGGTCGCGCCGCGCGTGTCGGGATCAATCGCAGGGACGCCGGGCGGTGGCGGCGGAACGGGCAGGCCAAAGATGCGTTCGGTGACGAAGACACCGCGCACGACCGGCGACGAGGTCGTGCCGTTCGCCGTGACTTTGAGGACAGCGGCTTGTGTGAGAAATCCACCGCGATGACTTTCGGGTGGCAACGCCACACGGCGTATGTCCGGGCCGGTGACGCCCGGGATACCGTAGTGTTCCGCGAGCCGTTGATTGAGCATCGCGAAATCAGATTCAACGATGTTCGATGCGGGCAAGTCATTGGCGATGAGCTCACGGAAAAAGGCGCGTGACTCCGCGAGCATGGACTCCTTTAAATAGAGATGGAACTCAGGATAGAGCTTCGCATCGGGATCGGTGGCGTCGATGTCGCGGAGCTTAAGCCATTGATCGAGAAAGTCAGCAATGAAGCGCTCGCTACGCGTGTCAGAGAGCAGGCGTTCGACTTGAGCCCGGATCGTCGCGGGATCATGAAGCTTGTTTTGCCGGGCGAGATCAAGCAGCACGTTGTCGGGTGGTGAATTCCAGATCCAGAATGCAAGCCTTGATGCAAGTTCGGTGTCGCTCAATTGCCCCGGCGCTTCTTTTCGAAAGATGAACTGCGTGGAAGTCAGCGCGGCCTTGTACGCGTGGCGCATCGCGAGTTCGAAGCAGTCCTTTTTTTCCAAGCGCTGCTGCACCAGGCCGGCATATTTCATCACTTCGGCATCGCTCACATCCCGGCGAAATGCGCGCGGGAGAAAGCTCGCGAGCAGCCGCTTCGCATCGTCGAGCGGAGCGGTACTGACGACAGAAACGAGCGGCCATTTGCGATCATCCAAAGGCAAATCCCAAGGCTTCGGCCACCCGTATCCGAGCTTCTGTATGGGTTCCGAATGTGTTGGCGGATTGAGTCCACTTGTGGTGCCGAAGGACTTCAAGGGCAGGTCGCCGAATACGCGGCGATGGCTCTCCGGCGGCCACTCCTCGTAATGCGGCCCTTCAACCTCGAGCCAGTCGCACACAATAGCTGGCCCGACATGCTGGCCACCGCCGCCTTTGTGTTGATGAATCTGCAGGCCCGTCCAGAAGAATGAGGCGGGATCGAAGATGACCTCGTCCCCCATTTCCAGCCACGGCGTGAATTCATGGACTTTCGGTGCAAGCGACGGCGCATCGAAGTAGCCAAGCGTGCGCGGATGCGCGTAGAGCCGCACCGTCTGCGGCACCGGCGCAGACTCCAACTGGCCCGCATTCCAATGCGCGCTCCACGTCGAGAGCCGCAGCCGATACTTGCCCGCGAACATCGGCGCGAAGGTCATGCTCTTGAGCCAGCCTTCGAGGTTCGGAGTGAGCAGCGCGACGGATTGCTTCAGCTTTCCAAAATCCGGCGTTTTGATCGTGCCCATTTCGCCCGCATCGTGTTTCTCGTTCGCGACCGGCCAGAGTGGATCGGGCTGCCCGTCTTTCATTAGAATCGCGCTACCGAGTTTCAGATTCATGTGAAACTTGAACGACTCGGTCGGATAAAGACGCCGCTTCACGACGGGCGGCGCGGTGGCTCGCGTGGCAATTGCGGCATCGAGCGCATGGTCGGCAGCCTCGAGATACTTAGCGAGCTGAACATGCGACAGATCCAACGCCTCGGCGATTTTGTCGAAGCCATGCCGCGAGCCATCGGGCGGCAGCAGCTCTTTGATTTCCAAATGAGGCAGCGCGAAAATGTCACGCACCGCATTCTCATACTCGGCTCGAGTAAGCCGCCGAAACACCGCGCGCCCTTCTTTCTCGATACGCGCTTCGTCAGCAACGACGAGTTTCGTATCAACTTCAGCAAGCACCGAGTTTATCTCGTCCTGCGTTGGGCGCGCTCGTTTCTTCGGCGGCATGTCGCCGCTTGTGATCCGGTCATGGACATGGACCCACGTCTCAAAATTCGCACGGTCGTCCAGATTGAACGCGAGCCCGCTCAAGTCAAGCCCGCCCTTCTTCGTGTCGGCGTCGTGGCAGTCGAGACAATGCCGGGCGAAGAATGCAGTCGTGTCGGCTGCGGCTGTGGATCTCGCGGCAAGCGCAATAAAAAATAGAACCGCGATGGTTTTCATCGTTCGGATTTCCATGTGAATGCTGAACTATTTGAGATACTTTTCCAGCAGCGGTTTCAACCGGGCCGCATACAACGCATATCCGCCATTCTGGGACAAATGAATGTTGTCTGGCGTGAACAACTCTTTTTTGATCGTTCCGTCGACATTGACCATGTCGCTCCACAAATCGAGGCGATGCACTTTCGGATCGGTGTCGAGTTTTAGTGCGTCGATCACGGCGTTCGTCTTCTTGATGTCTTCGTAAAACCGAACTCCCGGCGCGTGTGCGGGGAAGATGTTCACGGCAATCACCTCAGCCAGCGGGAACTTCTCACGCACGTTGGCGATGACCATTTTCACGCCGTTCGCCGCCGCCTCAATTCCGGTTTCAGCGGTGAAGAACATGTTGTTGTTGCCAATGAGCACGACGACGACTTTCGGCTGCAAACCGTCCACTCCTCCGTGGTCGAGACGCCAGAGAACGTTCTGAGTTTTGTCTCCTCCGATGCCGATGTTCACTGTCTTTAGCGCCGGAAAATGTTTCGTCCACGCCGCGCCCCATTGCATCGTGATGCTGTCGCCAACGAGCAAAACGTCTATCGGCCCCTTCTTTGATTCCGTTTCCTTGACCAACTTCGTGTGCGTATCCAGCCAGCTCGTCCCGCCCCAATTTCCCGCGCTGGGCACGACCGGCCACATCGCCGGCAGATGCTTCTTCTGCTCAGCCCCAGGCCGGCGCTCGAATTCCGGCTTGAGCACGTACGCACGCTCGTCGTCGGTCAAAGGCCAGCCCGTCTTCTGCGGCTCAGCCGTCACGTACGGATACTCGAACGCAAACATCGGGGCGCAAAGAATCACTGCCCCCACCATTTTCCACAGTTGCTTTTTCATTTGGATTCGGTTCCTCTATCTATCCTTTGAAGACACATATTTTTAGAGTTCCACGCCCGTCATCGTTCCCGTGCTGCTCGCGAATTTGTCCGTCTCGATGCCCATGCGTTGCAACATTGTGACGAATAGGTTCGCGAGGGGTTTGTTGATCTTTTTGTCGAACGCGAGATGTTGGCCGTGCTTGAATCCGCCTCCGGCGAAGATCAACGGGAGGTTTGTGGTGTCGTGTGCGTTGGCGTTGCTGAGGTTGCTACCATAAAGGAGCATCGTGTTGTCAAGCAGTGTACCGCCTGCTTCTTTGACGCCGTTCAATCCATCGAGCAAACGCGACAAGCTGCGGAATTGGGCCTCTTCGATTTTCTTCAACTCCACGATCTTCGCTTCATCGTTGCCATGATGCGTGAGCGCGTGCGTCTGATTTTTCACGCCGGGAATTTTGGGCGTGACCAGCAGTGGGCCGAGATAAATAGTGACGATGCGGGTACTGTCGGTTTCCAATGCGAGGCGCATCGTGTCGAACATCAAATTCGCCTGCGCTTCCACTTCGGCCTCGTCGGGAATGTCTTTCGGAATGGGCGTCTGTACGAGCGGCTTGGGCTTGCGCTCCCACGCCTCCGCGTGCTGCAACCGCTGCTCCAAATCCCGCACCGAGGTGAAGTATTGGTCCAGCCGTTCCTTGTCGCGGGCGGGCAAATTCTTCTCCAAGCCGCGCGCTTCGTCGCGGACAAAATCAAGGATGCTCCCGCCCTTGCGCAACGCGTCGATATTGCGATCGACATCCTGCGGAGAGCCCTGAACGAACAGGCGGCGATACAGTGCGGACGGCTGCCGCTCGGATGGCAATTGCACGCCGTCGCGCGTGATCGAGGGTGTGCCCATGTGGTCTTTGCCGACCGATAAAATCAGCGATCCGAAGCGCGTCTGATTGCCCAACCGTTCCGCGGCGAACTGATCGAGCGAAATGCTGTTCTTGAAATTGCTCGCGCCAGGATGGGGCGCACAGCTCAAGAAACTCCGCTCCGACGAATGATTTCCATCGACGCCCGGATGCGACACGCCACTTAAAATCGTGAATCGTTCGCGATGGTTTTTCAGAAGATCGAGGTACGGAGTGCCCTCGTAGTCTCGTCCCGTTTTCGTTGGAAAGAAATAACGCGGCATCACGCCCATGTTGGTCATGACCGTAACCATGCGCTTTGGCCGTGCCGGTTCCGCCAAACACGTAAACGATTCCAGCCACGGCAACGCCAAAGCCGCGCCAGCAGCATGAAGAAATTGGCGGCGATTGACTGCGGTTCGATTCGTCAAATCGAAAAGTCTCCTTTTAAAACGAACCCTGCTTTGGCGAAACACGCACAGGTAAAACCGGCATCATTTTAAGCGTGAGCTTCACATCGTCCACGTACTGCGCGCCCAACACCGGTACAGGATTTTTGTGAGCGATTTCTCGCCCTGCTGCGACTGGAATCACGACGTAATCGGCGTGGCGTGGCAACACACATTGAGCCGTGACCTTTTATCACATCGCGTTCGTGTTTCCACCTGTGCTTACGAATTGCGCCATTCCGCCGATGGACCCGACCCCGTGCGTGACGAATCTACTGTTGAGCGTCGTCGACGCGTCGGGCGAAGTGGACGCGCATTGGGACAGTCTCTACAAGCAAGGCGCGAAAACCTACGAAATCGAAACCCAACTCAACCCGCTCAACAACGATCCGATGGCGACACATGGTTGCATCAGCCGTCCACCACGAAATCCAAAACCGCCTTGACGGGTTTCACGCCCGGCGCGAGGATCTGGTTGCGCGTCCGAGGCATCGGCACCGGCGGGATCGGAGAATGGTGCGATCCGGCTACGAGTATTGTGCCGCAAAGGGATGTCAACGCATTGGAGCTTGGTGACGAACGTGCTGGTGGGGGTGTAGCGGGGGGACGGCGGAGATGTGCTAAATGTGGGTATTTGATATTTTTAGAAAGCGCACACCTGTTTATGGGAAGCGACGATACGCCTATTCAACGGGCAACATCGAGCTCGGAACCCGTCATGCGAGCGGCGAGTCTTTAAAGGAGGTCCTTGAGCAGGTACGGTTGCAATGGACGCCGGGTAACGAATACCTTTGGGATGAATTCGATCCGCAGTCGCTCATTGATAGCGAAGAGCAGCGAAAGTTCAATGTAAACCAGTTGATTTACGCACGCATCTGTCTGTATCGAGCGTTGCGGGCTACGGGGCATGA
This sequence comes from Planctomycetota bacterium, assembly GCA_037129555.1. Lineage (GTDB taxonomy): Bacteria > Planctomycetota > SZUA-567 > H5-PLA8 > H5-PLA8 > JANXLS01. The sequence goes on along the minus strand of JBAXUS010000002.1, from coordinate 77,513 downwards.
CATAATAGGGCGCGATCCATTTGAGTATGTAGAACTTGTGCCCAAAGAGTGTGCCCGATTACGTGAACTGTTTCCTAGTGCGCTGTCTTGAAAGTGCCCGCCAGCCCTGCCAAACCACTCTCTGATGAATCGCCGAACACAGCTGAAGGGCGTTGGCGTTGCGCTCGCAAAAGCCGCTTTTGGAATGCATGGGCTGGGCCACCCGCGGATCAATTCTTCTTCTGACTCTCCAACTGAGCCTTGTACCGCTCACGGTCCGAAGCTTCGCCGTGTGCGGTGACGGGCAGATTGGGGACGTAAAAGATGCCCGCTTTCAAGCCGTCGAAATGCAGCCCGCGGCGCGTCTTCGCAATCGCCACGTAACTCTTCATCGATTCCCGCATCCCGTCCGCGCATTTCGCCGCGACCTGATCGGCCGGCACTTCTTTGACCGCCTTGCCTTCCAGCCCAAATTCATTCGGTTCGATCACGACGACACCTTCTTTAATCGCGATGCCTTTTACTTTCGGCAGATCGTTTGCCGTCGCCGCCGTGGCATACACGAAGTGCCCTTCGAATTCTTAATTCCACGCCAATGCCGCAACTTTCGCCGCCAATTCTTCCTGGCGTTTGGAGTTCTCCGCAAGAATCACGATTAACGGCTGATCCTCGCTTGCCGCTGTGGCAAGTCCCACTTTCGCGTTCAGAGAAATCGGCAACGCCGGCGCGCCGGCGGCTTTTTTCAGCGGATATTTTGCCGCGATCTCGTCCATGCCTTTGGCCATGTCGGGAGCGTCTTTATACAGAGGAGAGCGAGATTGAATAAGAGGCGGAGGACCTTTACAGCCAGGCACTCCTCCGCCTCTGCCCTCTCTGCACCGGTTATCCCTCGGCAGGTTGCTCTCCAGCAGAGCCTGCCTCCGTTTCGCCGGGTTTGTATTCTTTATCGAAACTCGATGGTTCTGTCAATGTTCGAGTCTCGTTCTGCGCATGCCTTAAAAACTCAACCGAGACATTAATGCACAAGGTGAAGTATGCAAGAACCGGATGATTCGAAAATAATAACTGTCCACGCTCAATAGGTTAAACCCAGTCGCATGAATAGGCCTTGACTTTGTGAAATGGCGTGGAGAATAGTTCATCGTTCGTATTACCATCTGAATATCAGACAAGGAAATCCAAATGTTACTATTTATTATTCCATTGATGAGTAAGCAGGTGGCGAAAGATTTTCACGTTGTCTCCAACAAGCTCGAACAAACGTTAAGGTCCATTTGCAACCAAGGAACGGATGACTATGAAGTCGTTGTGGTTTGTCACGAACGGCCAGAGATCGGGTTTTCGCATTCTAAAATCCACTACGCGGAGGTCGATTTTGATTTGGTTTCCTGCATTAAAGAAAAGGACCTCACAGTTGGCATAACGACTGAAAGGGATTTCATCCATCGACGAACTGACAAGGGTCGCAAAATGCTCTATGGGTATTATTTTGCCCAACAGTTCAACCCTACTCACATCATGTTTGTTGACGCGGATGACTTTGTGAGCAACAGGCTTGCCGCGCATTGCAGCGCCAATCCTGATTGTGCCGGGTGGTATGTCGAAAAGGGCTATCGGTATCGTGAATTTGGCAGTTGGATTTATTTGAAACGCACGAACTTCCACATGCAATGTGGCACCGGGTTCATCATGAAAAATAACATTATACCAGCGAAGCCCCCCCTGTATAACGAAGGCTTTGACTATTACAAATTTTTTATCGCTCATCAGAGTATTGTGAGAACTTTGAGGGAAGCAGGCACCCCTCTTTTACCGCTTGCTTTTTACGCGGTGGTGTATGTACTGCACAGCTCCAGCTTTTATGCCACCGAAAAATCCAGGGAATACCGGTACTCTATTTATAATTTGCTAAAGATTGTCATTAATATGAGGCCATTGACGCAAAGCATCCGGTCGGAATTTGGTATTCTACCGGCAAGCTCCTCCGTAACAAAGCAACACTCTGTTTAATAAAATGGAATCACCCGACAGCACATTTCCTTGCGTTTTATCAAATAACCAGTCATCTCCCATTCGTGTCAATACGCTCCACTGCCAAACAAGACGACACGCACTGTGCGCGCAAGAATATGGATGTCCAGCCACAGCGACCAATTCCTGACGTAAAACGAGTCGAGCTGCACACGTTCCTTGTAAGTCGTATCCGTGCGGCCAGAGACCTGCCAAAGCCCCGTGATACCCGGCGTGACCTTTAAATACAGTGGAAAGTTGTTCTCGTACTTTTTAACTTCTTCGTCAACAATTGGACGGGGGCCAACGAGGCTCATCTCGCCCACCAAGACGTTCCAAAGCTGCGGCAACTCGTCCAAACTGGTCCTTCGCAAGAATCGACCGATGGTGGTGACACGGGGATCCTTCCTGAACTTTTGACTGTTGTCCCATTCGACGCGTGCCGTCTCGGCGTTCTTCAGACATTGGTTCCAGAATGCAAGATCGTTCCAATGGTAGCCCATCGTATTGTTGCCATATTCGACGAAGTCCTTGAAGCGTTCTTTTGAATCCTTGTACATGGAGCGGAACTTCCAGGCATAGAAATGGCGGCCATTGCGGCCAATTCGTTTGTGTCCGAAGAACACTGGGCCGGGCGAACCCAGCTTAACCAGAAGCACGCAAAGAGCGATCAGTGGAAGTATCAGTGTGCCTCCAATGACGGTAAAAACAATATCCCCGGCTCGCTTTAAAAATCGAGGGATGGGCATGAGCAGGGGTTGTTGAACATCCAATCCCAAAATGCTGCCCAAATCCTTGCTGGGCACACGCAACGTCGCGAAGTCGAACAAATGCGGAATGACGATGCAATGTTTGAAGGACTGATGGCATATCTCGAGCAATTCAAGTTGCCGCGCGGCAGAGACACCCGGAAAGGCCATGATGCAATACGTCACGCCGATTTCCTTGGCCAATTTCGGCGCGAGCGTCACGTCCCCGATCACCGGAACGCCACAGAGTTCGCCGCGCTTTGCTGGATCGTCATCGAATACAGCAACTGGCCTCAATCCCAATGAAGGTTGGCGGAGCAGATGGCTTACAACCATTTCACCCGCAACACCCGCCCCCAAAACGAAGGCGGACTGGCCCCACCAATGAAATCGCGCGAAAACCGCGCGCACTAGGGCTCGGCCCACCGGCATGTTCACCAGTGCGATGATCCACGCGACGAAAAATACCTGTCTCGAATAAATCAATCCGTGTTTAAAAATCAAATTGGTGGCGGCCAAAGCCATAAAGACAAGCGTGGTACACCACGTGAGCCGGCGCAATTCATCCACGGCATTCATCGCGACGACGGGATACAAGCGCGCAGCGAGGTAGGCGGCGTGAAACGGCACCAGCGTCGGCCACAGCTGGATATAAAGCTCCGCGTCCAAAGTCGGGTTCGTAATCCTTTTGATATAAAAACTGGTGATCGACGCCAGGCACAACATCAGGAGGTCCGAGATAAAAGGCAGAATAACGGGCAACCAACCGTGTAAAGACGATTTGGGTCCCATTTCCTTGAGTAGCAGATAGTTCTGGTCAATTGCGGCAATTCTCGCCGCTGGAACCGATTCGGGCAAAATATGTGTGGGCATTTTAGGTGACCCATTGGCTCGCTAGACGCGGATGTGAACTCGCCACCCGAATTAAAATATGGACTTAATTACGAGCGTTATCATAGTCAATCCGCCTTTTTCGCGCAAACGAAAAAACGTTCAGGACTTGCACTCCAACAAGATTTTTTCAAATTGGCCGGAAATAGTCGTGATGTCGAAATGGGTTTCGGCGTATTTTCGACCGTTATCAGCGCACTGTCTGGCGGTGTCTCTGTCATTAAAGAGCTGCCGCGCTGCGGCAACGAGTGCGTCCTCCTTTCCCGGTTCCAGGACGACGCCGGCTGCGCATTCGCGGACGATTCGCGCGGAAAGATTGTCTATGGGCATCATCAACAACAAGGCCCGCCCCGCGCACAAATACGTGAGCACTTTCGATGGCACCGAATAGACCGATGCATCCGGTTCCAGAACCGAAAGCAACACGTCCGCACTGGCCAGCACGCAAGGCAATTGCTCATAGGGCTGCCTTGGCAAGACTAGCATGTTTTTCAGCCCATTGGCTTCCGCAGCAGCTTTAAGTTCATCGGCCTTTTTTCCCGACGAAACAATCGCGACAACGATGTCGTTATCGTTGCGAAAAGCGCTTGCCAGTCCGATGAAAAGCGACGTATTATGCTTATATCCCAGAGTTCCCGCATACATCAACACTCTCTTTTTGTCGAGGCCGTGCTGAATCGCCCACGCGTTGTTTTTTTCGAATCGTGGCGTCTCTTCGAGCGGCGCCCAGTTGCGCAAGATGCTGATTTTGCTGCGGTCCACTCCGCACGCATCCAGGTAGGGACAAAAGTTGTCGGCGATAACTATCATGGCATTGGAATCCCGCAACATGCGCTTTTCCATGCGCGCATAATGCCAGCCAATCAGCGAACCGGCGATACCAAGCTTTGCTTTCAAGATCGACGTGATGGCTGGGCCATGGAGGTCTTGAAGCCAATAGACAAAACGGATGGAACGCGAACGGCAGCAATTCAGGATGACGTTTTGTGTTTCAAGGGGTGCATTGGCTGAAACGACAATCTCCGGTTTGAGCTCGGTAATTTTCGCAGAGACCTGCCGGCCAAATGCTGCTTCGCTGAACGGGCGGCGCAAGGATGTCCCCTTCTCAATCTTCTGCGAAATGATATGCATTGAGAATCCCGGAATATTCTGCGGCGCTTCCGTCGTACACGCGGCAAAAGAATCTTGGGCGCATACATAGGCCACGCGATGACCGTTTTTAAGGGCCAGATTCCGGGCGAGTTGCGCGGAGAAGGGATACCCGCCAAAATCGTGTATCAGAATATGCATGCGATCCATCCGTTCATGGATTTTCAGAGGTTGCGCACTTTAAACGATCTCGAACTGATTTAGCTGGATTTCCGACACAGACTTTCATGGCAGGCAGACTGCGAAAAACGCTGCTGCGCGCCCCGACCACGGCTCCATGCCCAATCGTTACACCGGGGCCGACAAAGACGTCCGAAGCCACCCACGCCTCGTTTTCGATCGTCACGCGTTTCGTAAAAATATCGAACGCCACGGCTTCATAATCGTGACTCGCCGCGCAAATATACGAACGTTGGGAGACCACGACGTTGGCACCTATGTCAATCTCGCCGAGTGAATACAGGACGACGTCATCGCCAATCCAGGAATAATCGCCAATCGTGACTTTCCAAGGATAAGTAATCGTGGCGCTGGGCCGAATAATCACACGCCGACCCACTTTGGCACCAAACAATCGCAATAAGAAATTCCGCCATCCATATAGGAATTGCGGCGAACATTGGAATAGGGTGCTCTGGACGAGCCACCAAAGCTGCACGTACCAGCCCTTGCGTCCACGAAAATTACCCGGCAAGCGGAATGCGGAAAGATTCTGCGTGCGCGCCTCGGTCTCGGATGAGTCTAATCGTTCATCACGCATTCGGGTGTATCCCCTCCGCCAATGGCCCACTTATAGACCGAGTGCATTTTTTTCGCAACGCTTTCCCAGGTAAATCGTTCCTCAACAAGCTTTCTGCCCAGCGCGCCCATCCGCGATCGTTCCGAGTCGGACATCGAAATTAATTGGTTAAGCCCCTCGCACAGACTCGATGTCGAAGGCTCGGCGCAAATGGCCGCCTCGGATTTGAAGCCTTCCGGCAAATTACACTGCGGCGTCATCACAACCGGCAGCGAATACGACCACGCCTCCAGAACAACGAGCGGGAGGCCTTCACTCAACGACGGAAGAATATAGGCATCGGCAGATCGATAGGTGGCTTCCTTTTCCATTCCGTGCCGCGGACCGAGAAAGCGCACGGTATCCTTAACGTCAAGCGCTTTTGCCTTCGCCTTCAATTCAGCCTCGTGACCGTATTGCTCCCATCCGGCAATATCCAGTCGCCAATCGCGCGCTTCCGGACGCCCTTGCTTTTTCAACATCGCCCACGCATCGAGCAGCGTGGACAACCCCTTCTTCGGAGTAATGCGTCCGAGATACAACAACACCTTCTGACCGCTTTCGAGCCGGGATGGCGGAGTCGTTTCTAAAGCCAATTGTGTGGGCAAATCGACTCCATTGGGTACGATGCAAATCTTGCTTTTCACACCATAATTGCGAATTGCTGTCGCTTCCGATTCACATAACGCGTGAACACATGCTGTACGATTCAGATGGCTACCCTGGTATAAAATTTGGACCAACCGCTTTTTCCAAACCGATTTGATCAAATCGCCGGGATCGAGCATTCCATGCGGAGAAATCAGATACGGTTTGCGTTCGCGTTCGTGCCAGCGCAGACACGCCAGCGATTGGTACAACCAGAGTCCATGACAATGTATTACATCCGGTTTCGCGGAAAGCATCTCCGTCAGCATAGTCGGTGCGTAGCCGAGTTTCTTCGGCCAGGTTACCGGAAGAACTTTAGGTTTCAGCGGATTCCAAAGTGATGCGTCGCGGCTGAAGAACTCATCCTCCAGGGACAGAATCTCCATGTCCACATTCTGATTCCGATTCAATTGAATCGCAAGATTCCGAACCGCGTCGAATACTCCGCCGCCCGAACGCGATGGCCACGGTACCACAAACATAGCTTTCATGGATTATCATACTCCGAATACAACCCACACGAATGTGTCCGCAGTTCTACTCGCCTTCTTTTTGCGCCATCTTGATCATCATCCCTGCTACTTTACCGGCAACAAATTGACCGATCGTGCTTGCCGGAATATTGCCTCGGGCTGTTCGCGCCGCACGCATGAAACCTTCCGCATAGGATTCCGGGGTATAATCGGCTACAATGGTGCGCGACGCATTGGCCATTGCGCTCAAATCGCATTCCCCGGATGCAAGCTTTCGCATGTACTCCGCCAACGCGTTTGGATTGCGATAATCAAAAACAAAACCATTGACACCGTCTTTCACCAAATCCGGAGCGCAGCCACAGGCTTCAGAGATCAAAACAGGCAATCCCGCCGCCATCGCTTCGTTCACAACCAGTCCCCATTGCTCGGTGGAACTGGCCAGCACGAACGCGCCACCCAATCCATAATAAACAGGCAAATCCGCATATTGCTTGAATCCCGGAAGCAAGACATGTCCTTCGAGATTCTGATCGGAAATGCAGCGCTCGACTTCCGGGCGCGTCGGTCCGTCGCCCAGGACAACCAACTTCCAATCGCCTGGAGCGCCATTTTTTCGATACATCGAATAGCTGGTCAAAAGCCCCACGATGTTCTTCTTTGGAACAAAACGACTGGACGTGAGAAAGTACTTTTCCGGCAACTTGAGTTCTTCGCGCAAGCGCTTTGCATGAACTCTCGCCTGATCGGCTCCAGCGGAGAAATAATCGTTTTCGACCACGTCGTAGCCGGTAAATACCCGGGACTTTTCCATGCCAAGCCGGACCATATAGTCAATCTGCCGCTGGCCTCCCACCAAGCCCGCGCCACAGTATGCGACCATCTGCCGCTTGATATATTCCTTCCACGCCACGCGCGGCGCATCCCTGAATTGGGACTCTGTCATGAGCACCGTTGCGGTGCGCGATTGCAGCGCCCAGCGAAATGTGGTCCAGGAGGCCGGGCGTCCCCAACTCGGGATGGCCACCGCGTCAGGACGCAGGCCGTCCAATTCCTCGCACAACCGCTTGACCAAATCCGCGGAACTATAGGCTTCGTCGTTAAACAACGTCACGCGCTTAAAACCGCAGGGCGAATCAACCACGTCCCATTGATACAACTTGTCCTTACGAACGATTTCAATGGCGGTGACGCGAGCCCGCTTGGCCAGCGCAGCCAAGCGCGCCAGGTGATAGGGTCCGAGGCGTTCAAAAACAACCGCGACGTGAAGTGTGTCTTCTTGTTTCGGTTCCATGTCGTCAACGTCCCTATTCTCTACGCCGCCGGAGTAACTCGCCGTCGAACGAATCCGGCCACAAGCCGATTCACCACAAGAAGCGTGAACATAGGCAACGAAAACATCATGATCACCTTATACCACCACTCCACGGTTCCCAATGAACCCATCCAAATGGTTGCGAGCACCATTACGGCCCACACCAGGGGAATAACCGGTGTTTCACTCTTTAAAAGCCCGTCCAGTTTCCGCATCAGCCAGCCCAAGCCGGCCATGCCGATTAAGACGCCCAGTACTCCGCCATACCCATAGAACGCGCAGATAATAGTGGACTTCGCAAAATAGACATCCGTGTTCAGGAATTCATTCCGATATCGAACGCCGGGAATGAACGCGAAGACGTCGTCTTTCCAGGGAAAAATGGCCCTGGGCAACGGTGCCAAAAAGATCTCTTGGAGAAACGTTGTTCCATAGGTAAAACCGTTTTGCTCGATGAGGTCGGATTCGCGGTAAAATGTCGGAAGCATCGACGTGTCCGGCCCTGTACCCAGATTGACGAAGGCCGTTCCCACCACTTTTGACAGGTTGAGGTCCGAGCGGTTTAAACTTTCGGTGCGGCCATGGCCACGGAATACCAGGAATATAAGCAGGGCCGCCGCCAACGAACAATGCAGCGCACTTGGCCAGCGTCGACCGCGTTTGATCATATGATATAAAAACCCGGCCATGAGAAATGCGACCAAGCTGAAGCGGTCACTCCTGTCATACAAGCGCACGGCGATATAGGCCAGACTCAAAATCAACCCCGGAATTCGATAGCGCTTCATCGCCATCAGAAGCAGGCAGGGAAAGATCACAAAGCTATGTGTTTCCGTCTGCCACCCCGTCGTATTGCCCGAGAACTTGCCATTGACCAACGCGCGTTGGGAATCCTCTGCAATTCGATACCTCAGGATAGCGTTCCAGCCCACCGCCATGAACAGTAATAACACGACGATAAGTACAACATGCGATTGGGGTACATTTTCAAATTGATTATTGAATGGCCGGGTCATCAAATAAGAAGAATAAAAAGCGACTATGCCCATGACAGACATAAGCAGCACCCAATATATTAGGGTTTCGTTCACGACAGTGCCACGGGTATAGTGCTCGTAAACACTGTAATCGGATGCAATCAATGTCACAGTCGGATTGATCAACAGCGAAATTGTGAGCGCCAGTAAAATCCAGAAACCCGTCCTGTCCGGAGAAAAGAGCCCGAACCGGGCCAATAACATCACCACCATGAACAGGATGGTGCCCACGGTCAGGCAGTGAAGCAACAGTGGATAGTAGGGCATTAGTGCAAATCCTAATATGGAACGGCGCGGAAAACGATATTCTATTTATAGACTTGCAGCGTATTCAGGCCTGCAATCCTCACGATACCGAATGAGCTCCCAAAGTCCGAGCAAGTTGCCTTTCAGCCTCCCGCGACGGTCAATGTATTCCTCCGGAAAAAATGACTTCATGGCGTTGGCCGCCAAGGGTCTTATCATGCTGCTGATGGCTTGTGCTCGGGACAGCGTACCTTTTTTATAAAGATACCACGGATTGACGAGTTGAGAATATCCCAACTGCATGCCGGGCGTACGCCCACTTTTGATTCCCATGTGCGCCCCCCAAAGGCCACTGGACCAGACAACTTTGCCAGTCCTGGCCAACCGAATCGACAGGTCCAGATCCTCCATCCATGAATATAGAACGAGCCTTTCATCGAAGCAAATATCTTTCAAAGCCGAGCGCCGTGCGGCCATATTGCAACCATATAGCGTCGCGTTTTCACGCAGATCCGATTTGGACTCCGCGCCGGCGGTAACAGCCGCATCCTGCGTCGATACTAATTCCGCTCCAGCATTCCATGTCATGCCTTCTGATTGCGCGCCATCCCACACGACGTGGCCCGATGCCGCCACGACATCCGAACGTTCAAAAATCGCCAAAACACGCTCAACCCAGAATCGCGACGGCACGAAGTCATCGTCGAAAAAAACCACCGTATCAATGTCGTCCCCGAGCCGCTGAAGTGCCGCATTTCGCTGGGTCGAGATTCCCGGAGGGCCGAATACATACTCGACCGGCAGGGTACAATCTGGCCGCGCGCCAATATCGGCGTCTTCGTGGGCCGAATAGATAACCTTGGCCGGCCGGACCGTTTGTGCTTCAAGCTGCCCGAGCATGAGTGAAACCAGTCCGGGGCGGCTCTTGGTTGCAATGATGATGGCAGCGCGGCTTGGCACGGCGTCAATTATCCCATTGGGCTTTGTCATTTCAAGCCGCCGACGACGGCAGCCGCGCACCCCACGGCAGGAACACAAAGCGCAAAAATGCGCTGCTCCCCTCACCGAGCATCCGCATCGACTTGTTCAACGCAATATAGATCATGATGGCATCGCCAATGAGTGAGCCGTACGCCGCCGCCTTAAAACCAAAATTGCGCATGAGCACATAGGATAAGACCACGGAAAAAGCGGACACCACCAGATAGGCCAGTGAGAATTCGATGACTCGATTCGTCGCCTCAAGGACCAGTGCGCCGAGCAGCCAGAACGAATTGAACATCACCACCGCAAGGAGCGAGTAAAACAGTGCTTCATCGAATACCGGTTTGTGTTCGACCTTTCCTCGTACCAAGATTCGGAACAGTGTTGGTGCCGACAGACAAAGCACCGCGGACCATGCGAGTAACGACCAGAATCCCAGGCGGCAGGATTTCTTATACAAGCTCGCCGCCAAGGGAAGATTGCCGTTGCCATAAGCCATCGAAATCTCCGCCCGGACCGCTCGCTTGATCGTTTCGGACCACTGCAATAACGCGCGTGTAATGACGCGCGTGGTCGTGAACACGACAACGCTTGCGGGCCCAAACATGATATTTACGACGACGATCATTCCTTGCAAATTAATGGACATGGCGAAGGGAAACAGCATGTTGCCGACCGAGGCCGAAACGAGCCCTTTGAGATTGCGCCATTTGATCAGGCTCCAGCCTGCCTTGACCCACGGGAGTTTGATTCGAATGCAGACAACCACGACTATCAGAGACAACAGGCGCACCACGACGATCGTCAGTGCCAAGACCCACGGAGGCTGCCGCCACAACAGCATGGCCACGCAAGCGGCCGCTTCACACCCGCGTTGGGCAGTGCCTAACATGGAGCCGAAGGCTTGGAGTCCATCCCAGCAGAAAATCGCCAACACTCCATAAAAAGCCAACTGAACGACCACGCTCCAAACCAGTAAGACCATTGTAATCTGGATTTCGCGCGGCGTGATTTGCGTCAAATTAAACCAGGCACTCAGAGGCGCAAACGCGCAAAAAGGCAGGGCCAAGAGCGCAATAAGTCCGCAAAATGCAACCATGCCCGCAACGGTTGTATTGTATATTTCATTGGCTTCCTGCCGGTTGTTTGCGCCCGCAAGCAGCGCCAATTTGGTCGCAGCCGCGCGACCGAGACCGAAATCGCACATGCCCAGATAATTTGGGACCGTCGAGATCACCATCCACTCGCCATATATTTGCACGCCCCATATGGACGTGAAAAGTGGAATCATCAATATTTGTTGAACGACGTTTATGCCCTGCCCGGCAACGTTGGCCAGGAAATTATTATAGATACGCTTCCCAATGGTGTGTGCAGCCATGACGGATCTCGAATCTCTTCAGCTCGGACGCACACAACCGGCGCTTACCGCTCTTATAACAACCGCTCGCTGACAAACACCAAGTCCCCGTCGTCCAATTCCAAATCCTGCTCGACATTGCCTTCCTTGGTCACCGAAGACACGTCGACGCGCTGCGGACGGGTCGGATTGCTCGCGCGCACCACCGTGACCGACGAGGTTTTTGCGTGGTCGAGAAATCCGCCGGCCAGAGCGATCAGCCGGGTCAATTTCATATGTTCGCCGCCAGTCGGATAAACGCCAGACAGTCGCACTTTTCCGTAGATCGCCACGCCGCCGGTAGCGGGCGCGTAAAGCATGTCGCCATCGTGGAGAATTGGGTCGGAAACGCCTGAAACCTCTACTCCCTTCTGCACGGCACCGGGTGCCTTCAGCGCATCCGCAAGCACCACAGGTATGACTTCCTTGCTGCCATCGGGTCGCGTGCGGATGACTTTCAACTCCCGACGGTTGGCACTGACCCGCAAGCCGCCACCGGCAAAAAGCACACGTGAAACGCGCGCCGGTTCGCCGGGATTCAGTAGAAAATCCTTGCGTGAGAAAACACCGGGCTTAGCGACGTCGCCTGCTAAGATGTAGACCTCGCCGCGCGGCACTACCACCACGTCGCCGGGTAGAATGTCCGGACCGATGTCGGACGTTTCATTTCCGTCGCCACCCCGGGTGAGTTTCGACGCGTCGTAAACAATCGTTTGGCGCGTACCGTCCGATGATGTTCGAATGACTTTGACCCGGGATAAATCCGCTTCAGACGTTCCACCCTCCGCACCAGCCAGAACGCTGACAAGGGGCATTGGTGCGCCGGGGTTGATCGGCATCATTTGCGGTTTCTTGACCTCGCCGCTGATCGAGACAAATCGAACCGGCCGTTCCAGAATCGCCAGCGCAACGGAAAGCTTGCGGTTGTCGGAGTTCACCGCCATGCCTTGCAACGCCGCAGCCTGGGCTTCTGGAAATGTTTTGCCCCGGATATTGATCAAGCCGCCCAAAGGCAGTGCGATGTACCCGTCTTCCGATACCACCTGCTCGAGACTGTCCACGCCAGGCACGACAATCTTGATCCGTTCGCCGCCGCCAAAGCGATAAGGGGGCGGGCTGTTTTCTGCTCCACGAGAAAACAGCGTGCTTGCCATCAGGCAAACACCCACGGCCCACGTGCAGCCAAACAGTGAATACATTCTGCCTACCATCCTAATCGAAACCCCACAAAATATTCGTTGACGACCGTACGCGAATGCTTTTCGGGCGTTGTGTTGTAAGCCGGATCTGTTCTGTCCACGGCAATATGCGAAACGCCCACTGTCAACACCACGGGTTTATTCAATTTCCAATCGATGCCAGCCCTCACTCCCGACCGCACGACATTCGTGCTGCGCAGCACCTGATTCTCGTTGCGGATCACGTCGAAATTGAAGTGGGTGTTCTTCGTGACGCTAAACACGGTCGCCGCCCGCGCATTCGTCTCCGTTGAAAACCGAGTGAACGGACTGGGAAAATAACGGCGTTCCGCGTACAGACTCATCCCCAAGCGCGATTGCGGCTGATACGCAATTAGCGCGAGGAACCCCGGACCTTGCGAACGGTTATGGGTTGTTTTCGGCGCGTGGGTCAGGCTGGCATCATCGAAACCCACAGCCACAGAATAATTCAGTTTTTCATACGTTCCGCGAACACCGGTCTTTACGGACATATCCGTAAAGTCATTCCCTCTGTCAAACGGTTTCCGACACCACGAATGTTGCAGATCGCCAAAGAGCACAAATCGCTCGGGGACTAAAGTATACGCGCCCTCCAAATCCAGCGTATCGGTCGTGAAATCATAGATTAAAGTCTTCGGTGAAAAATAGTGCGCAATGCTTTCTTTCGCCGAGGCTGTGATCGTGAACCGGTTGAATGCGTAGCGCGTCAGAAACCGCGCATCGTTGGTTTCATACTTGTTGAATTCAATGAATTCATTATCCAGAAGATCGCTCGTGCCCGACTGATAATAATGCTCTGAAACACCAAATTCCAAACCTTTTATCAGGAAATCGCGAAGGCTGACCGACGTCGTCACGTTGTAAGTCTGATGGTCGCGCTCCGTTTTGTTAACGTATGCGGTCCAGCCCAGCGCAGCCGAGAAGTCGAAAGTTAAGGTCGAACTTGGCTTGTAGTTCAGCCCCCATGTGGCGGTCGATGTTGAGATGAAATCCGTCACTTTGTCCTGGGTGCGACGCTGCGAATTGTCGCTGAAGGTCATCGTCTCGTCGAATCTGGGCAGCACGTGCGCCTTTCCTACGACTATACCATCGGGAGGCCTATCCGGTTCTGAGGCTTCGAGATCGAGCAGTATGGCGCGGCGTGCGGTATCAGGCGAAAGCGCTTGAAAAGGCGGATCGTCCGGCACGGCTTCTTCAGCACAAAGTGTTCCCACTAGAATCATCACTATCGTTCCTAAACAGATTCTAAACCGGTCCGGAAGAAGCTGCATTGCCGCCAGCCCTCCGAGCTATGTTGCCGTCTTCTTTCCGTGGGTCTTTGGCCTGATCCTTCGGAACTTTCTGAAGGAGCCCGCGATGATCGGGACGAGTTGTCATGTAACTGTTATCCCGGGGGATATCCCTGGCCGCATCTGATGATCGCACGTCGTTGACGACGCAGTGAATTGCATCCACGCGGGCGGATTGCAGCAGCGCCGCCGCGCGTTCAATTTGGGACGGAAGAGTCTTGCGACTCCGCGCCAAAAGAATGGTCACGTCACTGCATTGCGCGAATAAGGCGGCTTCCGAAAAAGCGAGTATGGGTGGCGCATCGAAAACGACGACGTCATACTCCTTCCTCAAGCGCTGCACACACGTTCTTACGTGATCGACCGTCATGCTTGCGTATTGCGACGACGAACTCTGACCGGACGGCAGGAATTTCAATCCCGGCAACACGCCGGCTTGCGGTATGTCCCCGGCCCAATCCATTCCACCGAGCACGTCAAAGAGCCCGGCTTTGCTCTCGTGTTTCAAAGCAACCGTCAGCGAACGTTTCCCCTGGGCCGCATCGACAAGTAAGACCCGGCGTCCCTGTGCGGCGAACAATCCCGCCAGCGCCGACGCGACGAAGGACTTGCCATCCTGCGGCGCGGGGCTGGTCACGGTGATGACGAGCGGCTGGCTGGAATCGTGGTTGAGATCGATTCCGAGCACCACGTTATGCAGCGCCTTGATCGCCGGTCCAGCGGATTTGCCTGCGATTAAATTAAAGCTGTCGACTGTGCCCCAAAAACATCGGGCATGGGGCACCGTGCCGACGACAGGCACGTGCAGCAATTGCTCCATTTCGCGGCTTGTTCTTAAGGCGACGTCCAGTTCACTGGCAAGATACATCGCCGCAAATGCCGCAGCAAAACTGAACGCGAAACCGACGGCGAGATTGATGAGCCAACGGGGCTTGTACGGCTTTTCCTGAACCTCGGCCTGCTCCCACTGCGTGGCATACGAATAATCGTATCGCCCGGACAAATCGTTCACGCTCTTCCTTTGGGCCAGATCGGAATAGAGCCGTTCGGCCATGGCCGCCTCCGAACTGAGAACACGATGCCGTGCCGCATTCGTTTTGATGACTTCAAATTCCTGATCCGCGCTGTTGAACAGCAATTGAACTTTTTGGCGCTCCGCCTTCGCTCTTTCCAGATCAAGTTTGATCCCTGCCAGAATCCTATCGGTCGACGGCTTGATTTCGGCTTTGATGCTATCGATATTTTCCTGAATGGATTTCACATCCAGGCTCTCCCGCTTGAATTTTTCAATCGCATCCATTTGCTTAGATTTGCGGTCCTCGAGCTGCTTCAAAACGCCCATCAACGCCACGTCCGTCCGTGCGCGCGCCAAGCGGATCAAATCCTCCACTCCAACATTTGGGCGCGAAACCACGTCCTGCTCGGCTTCGAAATTGGCGCATTCCATGTTCAGCGCATTCAGCTTGATGCTCAGATCCTCAACGCGTTTTCGCAGGGGGTGTTTGTCGAATTCGGCGGGATCAAAACGCGTTTCCAATTCGAATTTATTAAGCGCGTTCTGCTTTGCAATCCAATCTTTTTGATAGGCTGGAATGTTTTTTTCCAAGAATTCCTTCGCGAATTTACTGGGGTCCTTCGAACGGTTGACCATCGTTTCCACAAACGCCTGCGCCCAGGAATTGGCGAGCAGGACGGATTGTTTCGGCGTTGGATCTAGCACTTCGAGGTAGAGCAATTGTCCGTCAATATGCGCCGCGAAATTTCCGGGCAACTCCAGGCTGCCCTTCATGATCGTCGCGCATTCTTCCCGATTGAGGCCACTGATGGCAAGTGCTCGCAGAATGACCGGACGGCTTTCCGCCAACGCCTTTTGAACCTTGGTCAGGTCTTGGGATACCGACGCGGATCGCTCCTCTGATTCGCCCGAAAAGACGTTTTTTGTATTAGATTCGACCAGAACGCTGGAGATTGCGCGGTAGAGTGATGGAGATTGATACGTATAAACGACGACAGCAGTCATGCACAAAATAAAAACGAACAAACCCAGCCATCTATACCGATTCAGCGCTTGGAGTACTTCGCGAACCGAGATCGCATCTCGATCCCCGGAATGCGATTCTGGTTGTCTGTCGTCAACAGGCACGTTGGCTCCCCATCCCATCCCGGTTGCTCATTTACGATTGAAACATGCCGTCTGAAAATACTGCCGTTTCTTAATGAAAGATAGAAGACATCAGCAATCTAATACAACGTGGCAGTCTGCCACTTTAGAATAAACCATGTCAAACCCTTGACAATCGCCATACAATTTCAGCCGACGAAGCTTCAATTTAGAAATTATATCTAGCTGTTGCGTTTCACACTCTTACTAATACCACATCTATGGATTCATGCAATGGGGAAAAGCTTAATTTCTTACTAATGTATAACCAAATAACAAGACGAAAGTTATACCAGAATTAGACTCTCCCGTGCCCGATTTCTTCAAGAATCGCGGCAGCCACTCGTCGAGGCTGGGAGGGAGCAACAGCATTTGACTCCGGTCGCACGGCTTGAAATTATAGCTCATCGTTCGTCCCTGAAATGTCCCCCGCGATCCAATATAGTCGGCTGTCAAGTGACCAATGAAGAGGCGGGTTTGCGCGACAAGCTCATATATGTATTATAAACCCATGTTGCTTAACTTTCAAGTGGCAGAAAAAAAGCGTTGCAATTGCCAAGTCGCGCCAAACACAGGAGCCAGGAACGGGTTGGGATTACCCCCACTTAATTCCTGACCCGATGTTGCATAGATCATTGCAAAGGAATGGAAACAGCGGTAAGTTTTTTATTAAAACGGCCCGACCGGAGCGTCGTCGGTGTTGGCCGTCAGCAGCGCCTGTTCGATGCCCTCAACAATTTGGACCAGCGTCACCGGCTTGCGCAGATACAGAATGTACTTGCGGTTGGCCTCCGATTCGAGTTCTTCCTTCGGGATGATGGCGGTCATGAAGATGATCGGCGTATCTTTCAACCGCTCGTCCGTTTTGAACAATTGTGCTACCTGGCTGCCGTCTATGTCCGGCATCATGATGTCCAAAATGGCGAGGTCCGGTTGAAACTCCAATGCCACATCGAGAGCACGAACAGAAAGATTCTCTTCTCGCACTTCGTAACGCCCGGTCTTTTCAAGCGCATACTTGACCATGCGCGTAAAAGCCGCTTCATCGTCCACAATCAAGATCTTCTTCTTATTCATACCGATCCTCCTTTTTCATCACCCTCTGCCAGGAACGCGACCGTAGCGCACACTCCAACGTAAGAACCATTTTTAAGCTCAATCAGGCCGCCATGCAAATCCACAATTTGTTTGGTGACCGGCAAGCCCAGGCCATGTCCCTTGCCGCTCAGCTTGGTCGTAAAGAACGGTTCGAAAATGCTCGTCAGATTTTGCTCGGGTATTCCCGTCCCGTTGTCCTCGACACGGGCGACCACCGCTAGACCACTGTTCTTAAACGCTTGCGTAATGCGGACCGATTCGCCGCTCTCCGACTTGGTGATGATGGCTGGGGTGCCAGTTTTTTTCGCCGTACTGAATCGTATCGAATCGCGGCTCGGCTTGCAATTCCGTTCGACGAATTCCGCAGCCGGCATGACGAACGTGCTCACCGTCAATTGCCCTTTGTCCGGCATGGCGTGAATCGCATTCATAAAGAGATTGACAAAGACTTGCTTGATACGGCCCGCATCCAGGTTCAACGCTGGCAACTGCACCGACAATCTTTTGACCATGTGGATATGCTTTATATTCAATTCGTGTCGGACGAACAGCAGCGATTGTTCGATTATCGTGTTGAGGTCGTTGGGCTTCAATGCCAGCGACCGCGGTTTTGAAAAATCGAGCAAGTCGCCAATCACCAGATTTGCGCGCTGAATCGCATCATTAATATCCTTGATGATCTCCGTGACGGCCGGATCATCCATGGGAATGGATTGCGACAGGCATTCCATTCCCATGCCGATAATCGCCAATGGATTTTTAACTTCGTGTGCAATTCCAGCGGCCATTCGCCCGGTCAATTTCAGTTTTTCTCCATCCAAAATCTGCGCATGCGCTTCTTCCAATTCTTCCCGCGATTTTTTGACATCGGTCAGGGCTTTTTCAAGGTTCTCATTGGCGGCTCGAAGCTGATCGTTGAACGTTTTGAGCGCAGTGACATCGCGGTTGATGCCCACCAAACCGACGATGGCGCCATGAGCGTCCCTCAATGGCACTTTGGTGGTCATCATGAAGCGTGTGTCCCCGGTTTTATCCCTGGATTCATATTCCCGGTTCACGCATTGGCCTTTTTTCAGGATGAGGTGGTCCTCCTCCAAAAACGTCGCAGCCAATTCGCGGGAAAAGAAATCGGAATCTTTCTTGCCGAATATTTCATTGGGGGACGTCAATCCGAAAAACGCCGCCACCGCTTCGTTGCAGAGTTTAAAACGGCATTCCAAATCCTTCACATAAATATGATCGGGCAGGCTGTCAATCAGGCGCCGAAGCAGATTGCGCTCCTCATCGAGCGTTTGTTTGATTTCAAACAGTTCGGTGATGTCTTTGGTAATTCCGAAAGTGCCAACAATCTTCCCACCGTCCTCACGCAGCGGCATTTTGGTTGTCAGTGCCCAGCAGACCCGGCCATCGAGCAACGTTTCCCTCTCGATCTTTCCGATCATGGGTTTGCCGGTTCGTATAATTTCCTGTTCGTCATCGAACGCCGGCTGCGCGTATTCGTTCGTGAAACTGTCGAAATCGGACTTTCCAATCAAGGCTTTGGAGTCGGGGATATTATAGAATTCCGCAAGCGAACGACTGGCGCTCACGAAGCGGCTGTGCTCGTCTTTGAAGTAAATGCGATCAGGTATGTTCTCCATCATCATTGAAAGCAACCGTCTTTCATAGGCAGCCTGACGCGCAGCGTGATTGCGTTCGATGGCGTAACGGATGGATCGGATCAATGCTTTTTGATTGATCTCGTCCTTGACGAGATAATCTTGAGCGCCTTTTTTCACCGCTATGGTGGCGATCATTTCGGTTTCGTGCCCGCTCAAAATAATGACCGGCACCGACGGAAATTCTGCGTGCAGCTTTTCGAATGTTTCGATCCCGCAACTGTCGGGCAAATTCAAGTCCAATAGGACAATGTCCACATCCGAATGCGTCATGAAATCAAACGCATCAGCCAGGCGAGGCACATTATTTAAACAAAAAAGTCCGGAAGCCCCATTTCCCCCAAGCGTGGCCTTGAACAACAGGTCATCGTCGGCTTTGTCTTCAACATGCAGGACACGGGTTGCTCCCGTCGTTGAGACTCCCAGTCCAAGATCGAAGTATCCGCTTTTCGACAAGGTAATAAGTCCCTCCATGGTTTGAACCTGGAGCTCGAGGACTGGGTGTTGAGCATTGTTGAACAGGCTCTGCTCATTCCCGGATCCTCTTCACCACTCCATATCCATACAGCCTACCATCCTTTTTTCCAGAACCAAAGTTTTTTTCGATTCCTTTGATTTCTAGTGTCCTGTCTCGTTAATTCCTTGAATTAATTATCAACTTGCTCGTCATAGGTCAGATCGCTTACAAAGGAGATCTGATCTATGGCGGATCAACCTCGTTGCAAGCCCGTTGTACTCTCTGCGGACGAACGCGACAACCTGCTTTCCTGGTCTCGCCGGTCCACCACCCAGCAGCGTCTGGCGGTCCGAGCCCGCATTATTCTGACGTGCGCGGAAAGACTGAAAAATGGCGACGAAGCCAAGCGTCTGAATGTCACGCCACAAACAGTAGGTAAGTGGCGCGAGCGGTTTCAAATCCATCATCTGGCTGGATTGACCGACGAACCCAGACCCGGCCAGCCTCGCACCATCTCCGACGCCAAAGTCGAATACATTATTACCAAGACACTCGAATCCAAACCTGCGCATGCCACGCAATGGAGCACGCGCAGCATGGCCGCGTCAGTGGAGTTCCTCGCTCATCCATCGCCCGTATCTGGCGCGCATTTGGGTTGAAGCCTCATTTGACTGATACCTTCAAGCTCTCGACCGATCCGTGGTTCACTGAAAAAGTTCGTGATATTACCGGCTTGTACCAGAGCCGACTCTAAGCTGGAAACCGGTCTCGCATCACGAAGTCGTCAACACCCTGACCGACCGCGCCGCCGCCCGTGGTCTCGTCGTTAAGAACGAACGCTTTGCCCTCCTCGACGGCACGCTTTACGGCGAGAACGGCGTGCAAACGCGCATTCCCGGCGCACGGCTGTTCGGCAGCCTGGACTTCGCGCCGATTCCGGGAATGCCTTTTCCCGCTGGTTGTGCGCCGAGCTGTGGATTGCGTAACAGCGCCGACAAATCCTTTGAGCTGTCGATCCTGTCCGGCACTCGTGTGATTGTCTGTGCGGACGGTGTCTTGTCGGGAGAATTTGTCATCACTCGAAAGCACACCAGCGGCCTCGACTTAGTTGAATCCATTGATGCCGCATTGGATGCGTTCATGGAAAGTCTGCGCGGATTCAATTAGACTTATGAGCAGTTGCGCGCGCGACGCTTGAAACCCCTCAAGAAGAATGAATCCCTGCGGAAACGAGTGACGTTCGATCTAAACCAGATTAAAAATGATAAGCAACTCGTGCAGGCATTTTTCTGTGCACCAAGTGTAGCATATACTACTGACTAGTTAGTATGTGATTGGGGCCTGGTAGAGCGCTATCCGAAATGCGATCGAAAAACTCCGGCGGCAATACCACATCGAAAACCATCACAATGATCACCTTGCCGCGTGCACCTTCGAATGCGTTTCGGATCATCAATCCCCGATTGTGCAAGTGGCCAGATTCAAGCAGTGTTTCTTTAGAAAACTGAAATGGCCGTGGCCATTTTTAACAGTGATAGATTCGTTGAGAGCCCATCGGGAAATTATGGATTGGCGACAACTACCTCGACCTTATCGAGATCATATCGATGTCGGCAATTGGCTTCAGTGCGTCGTGTGGCAGATCGTCATAATAAATCCGTGTGCCAGAGAGATGCGCCAATGGAAAAGTCGGCGTTTTCTGCTCACCGATAGGCTGCAAAACTTGCTAGCATCGTGAATCGCATGTGGCATCAAAAATGCTCTCCTTAGGCCATGGCTACCACACGTCGACACTCCTCGGTAATGCTGCGCTCCTATCGCGTCCTGATGGTGGAGGACGATATTCTGGTGTGCCGCAATCTCAGCAAACAACTGATTGAATCTACGGGCGGCATAACATTTCAATTCGCCCATACGTTAGCCGAAGCGCAAATGTTCTTATCTCGAAGCAAATTTGACGTCATCCTTCTCGATTTGATTCTGCCAGACAGCCGCGGGCTTGATACGTTTGTTGAAGTCCAATTGAAAGCGCCCCATTTACCCATCCTCATTCTTTCCGCCGCATCCGAAGCACAGGCGATGAAAGCTGTGCAACAGGGTGCACAGGATTTTATCGGCAAGGATGTTCCCGATATCCGGCTATTGGAACGCATGATTCGCTACGCCATTGAGCGTTCTGCAGCCGTCCGGGAAAGAGAAACCGCAGAACGGCGTTTTACGGAAATGCAAACACTCAAAGTACAGGGATTGATGGCTGCTGGCGTGGCGCATGACTTCAACAACCTTTTGGCCGCAATTATTGGGCGGCTGCAACTCTTACAATTGAAACGGCCCGATCCAGTGTTGGTCGATCAATTGGAAGAAATCATTACGACTGCGTATCGTGCTTCAGAATTGGCGCGGCAAATGATGGCGTGCGCTGGTAAAGGTCAGATGGGTTCCGCACTGCTGGATCTGAATAAATTGGTGACTGAAATGACATCTCTGATCCAAAGTTCCGTGGGTAAAAAGGTCGAATTCCGACGGGAAATGACGCAGGCAATTCCATTGATCAAATGTGATCCGACCAATATCCGCCAAATCATCATGAATCTGATCCTCAATGCGGCGCAGGCCATCGGCGATGCCACCGGCACCATCACGATCCGTTCAGGCGTCGTACAGGCCGACTCCCGTTATTTGAAAGACTTTTTTAAATGTGACAAACTGCCCGGAAATTTTATCTACCTCGATATCATCGACACCGGTTGCGGCATGGACGAGGAAACGCAAACCCGCATTTTCGAGCCGTTCTTTACAACTAAATTCACCGGGCATGGATTGGGCATGTCTGCCGTTCTGGGTGCTGTCCAACAACTTAAGGGGGCCCTTCGCATTCGAAGCACGACCGGTGTCGGCACCGCGTTCACGGTCATCTTCCCGGCACAAGAGGCCCCCCCGCCACGCAACAGCGGCATCCAGGTACGTGATTCAAAAAAGAGGGGGTCTGTCAGCATCACGGTGGGAGGCTGATCCGCAGGGACAGCACAATATCTACTATCCGTTCATTCCTAAAATAGTCTAGAGTCTGTTTCCAGATGCGGCTTTAGTGTGGCACGACGCTCCGAACCGTGAGTGACATTCAACTCGCGATTTGAAACACGGACCCACATTATCTGAAATTCGATGCGCTGTTAAAATCGGCACTAATCCATTTCATACGCCCTGGCAAGCCTGCGGTGATGTTCGAGATTATCCAATTGGGCTTCTACCTCGTCGCGCCAGGCATAAAGCCGAACAAACATTTTCGCTTCAAGCTGGGACGCTTCTTTCAGCAATTTAAGGCTCGCAATGGTATCGATGTCCTCCAACAGCAATTCACGCAACCGCGCCATCAAGCGCTCTCGAATGGCCAGTTGCCGATGCAGTTCGGATTCATCGC
Organism: Planctomycetota bacterium; assembly: GCA_037129555.1. GTDB lineage: Bacteria > Planctomycetota > SZUA-567 > H5-PLA8 > H5-PLA8 > JANXLS01. The sequence goes on along the minus strand of JBAXUS010000002.1, from coordinate 54,551 downwards.
GCGAATCGATGGCCAGAACGCAGGCCTCGACCGCCGAAAGCAATTCCGCATCCAAATTGCAGGCTTTGGCGGGGTGCTTGGAGCAAAATTGGGATGGAGCGATCATGCCACACGCTCCTTGAGGACCAGTGATTCTTCTGGATCGTTCTGTTTTCGCAACATCTCCGACCATGAACCGCTGATCTCTTCCAACAACTCGATGACACTGAAATAGTCGGCTGGCAATTCGGCGCCGCGATGGGTCACAGTTTCAGTCAGAACGTGCTGTATATACTCATAAAGCCGACTCAATTCGACGGCCAGCTCGCCACCTTCTTTGAAGTTGAGCGTCGAATTCAGTTCCTTGATGATCGATTGGGCGTGGACGATCTGCAAAATAGCCTTCGGATTAGTTGCCAATTCAGGCCAGGTTTCAATCGCTGAATTTAGATCACAAATAGCCCTGCGGAACAACAATTCGGTCAACTGTCCGGGATTGCTGAATTCAACCTGTAGTGTCATATACGCGTTGGCAATTTCAGACATAATTTCCGGCTCCCGTTAGAGTGTTAGTTATTACTGGACGAACTAAAAGATGCTATCAATTGGTTGATGGTTGCTTTTGAACGTGCGATCGCACTTTCCATCGCGGAAAAACTGGCGCGCAACCGGGTTTCGTAATCGGACTGTGCGTTCGTTTTCGTTGTGATGGACGTTTGCAACTTGGAAACCTGATCCGCGAGGCTCTGCTCCTTGTTGTGTATCATGCCCGACGACGACGCATTTTGAGCGGATACGAATTTGCTAAATTTGGTCATGATCCCGCTGCTTAAATCAATCAGCAGTGACTTGACACTACCGGGATCGTTTTTCATTGCCGTTTGGATTTTTATGGTATCCGTGACACTGAGTTTTCCTGTTGCGTCCACCGTGCCAATACCCAATCCCGCTAAATAGTTCAGGCCATTGGGTAAACTATTGATACGGGTGTTGAGAATGTTGCGCATTTGTTGTTTGAGCGACTGGATATTGGGGTCGTTGGCCAGGGTGCCGGGCGTCGAGGTCGTGGTGGACCCGCTCGTCGTGGTCGTCGCCTGCGTTTGCTGCGAGATATAATCCAAAGTGTCGTTATAGGATGTGATAAAACTATCAAACGCGTTTGTCAACGGAGTGCCGTCGGGTGATACGCTCACGCGGGAAGTGCCGCTGCTTCCAGTAACATTCAGAGTAAGACCGGTAATACCTGTTTCAGTTTCGCTAAACACATTGTCGTTGCTCTCAATGGGATTCCCATTGTTCAACCCAGCAATCGTGATCTGCGCTGTCTGCCCGGCCACGGTCGTTGGGCTGTCCGCCGCAGTTAATTTTAAGGCCGAACCGAGGTTTCCCGCCGTGTCGGTCACGACGACGGGTCCAGCTCCGGCGGAGTTTGTCAGGACCATGCCTTTGGTAAATTGATCGTAAATCGCCGTTACACCCGATCCGGAATTGTTGATGCGTGAAATGATCGTGTTCAACGACTCGGACGTATCGTAGGTGACGTTATGCGTTCCATTGATTGTCAACGTTCCCGTTATGGAGCCGCTTCCGCCGATGACGGTCGTCGAAAGTCCTGACGAATTCATGCCCGCCGTCAAATCCAACGTGCCCGCCGTGATCCCGGTTCCACCGTAGAGCCGCGTCGCAGTACTTTGACGGACCACGGTAACGTCATACGATGCGCTCGCAGCCGTTGTGGCAGCGGAAACGGTCAAAGCACTGGTATTGCTGGAATCGGCACTTTTTGAAGCGTACAACGTATAATCGTTCAGCGTTGAAATGGACTGCTGGAGCGTGCTCAATTTCGTTCCCAAAGTCTGGTACGATGTGGTGATATTTCTCAGTTTCGTTTGCTGATCTTGCAATCGGGTAATCGCGACGCCATTCGCGGCTTTCAATCCCTGTACAAGCGATTCGACGTCGATTCCCGAACCGCTCAAACCGGTTACGTGCACCTGTCCTGTGGACGAGACAGATGTCTGGAGCGAGGAGCTCGCAGTCAAGGTGGATGAGGAAGTTGAGATCGCCATAATGCGCCTGAATCGGAAAAAGTTGCCTCAATGATAGGAGCACGTTCGCAAATCCTGTGCCACCAACCCGGTCCCTTTTCGTCTCGCGAAAGGGCTAAGTCACCCACTTTTCGAGCGCCGATTTCATGCCGAAGGCGCGGTGGCTGGGGAGTTCAAGAGTGTGTGTCTCTTGCAGTCCGCGGCCTCCGCGCCCTCGAAGCACGAATCCGTTATTTTTCCGTCGGTTACTGCTTCAAGAGCGCCAGAACACCTTGGGAGCTTTGGTTGGCTTGAGTCAACATCGCGGTTGACGCCTGGACGAGGATCTGGGACTTAGACAAGTTCGTTGATTCCTTGGCAACATCCACGTCGCGAATGCGGCTTTCGTAGGCACCCGCGTTTTCGGCATAATTTTCCAGCCCTGTTGTTTTGAAGTTCAACTGGCTCTGCTCTGCTCCGAGCGATGCCCGTTGAGTCGCGACTGCACCCACAGCCGCGGTCACCAAGGCCAGCTCCGCTGTACCATCGCTTCCTGCACCCATCACACCTGGTGCCGTGATCACGGCCATGGAACCGGCAGATATACTGAATGTCGCTCCCGTTGAATCCACCGTGAATTGGCGCGCATTGCCGTCGAACACCTGCAATCCGTTGAACTTGCCATTCGTCGCGAGGTTCGTGATTTCGCTGTTGAGCGCGTCGTATTCAGTTTTGACGTGGGCCTGATCGATAGGACTCAACGTTCCGTCACCCGCTCGAACCGCCAATTCGGACATGCGACCGTAGATGTCGTGCACTGTCTGGAGGTAACCGTCGGCGACGTTAATGAAGTTTGTTGCGTTGGCGACATTGTCACCGGCAACCTTCGTGTCTTTGATTTCACGGCGTAACGTTTCGCTGATCGCCAGTCCCGCCGCGTCATCGGATGCGCGGTTGATGCGCAGACCGGTGGCGAGCTTTTCCATCGAACTGGTCTGCATCGCAGAGTTTCGACTGAAATTCTTGTAGACCGTGTTAGCACTCGAGTTGTTGTTGATGATTCCTGACATGATTTGAACCCTCCTTGGTTCGTGTTTTTTGGCATCCTTGCCATTTTTTAGAGGCTTCGGTCCCGAACCCCATTGGCCGGGTTCCCGTCGCTTCCATTGATCTGATCGACTCCAGTTCGAATTAGTTAAGAGCCCGTGTCAACTATTTTCGAAACTATTTTTTGCGCAGGGGCGTCGTGCTATTTCTCCTTATAAATCGATGGGCTGAAGTCCGGGCAAGGCGTGAGTTCTTTGCGGACTTCGCTCCCGGCACGACACATTCCGGACACATGGCGGAGCGCTTGTATTGGGTTGAGTGGCTCCGCCATTTCCGATAATTAATTCGTCCGGCGCGAGCGCTGCTGGCGTGCTGCAACGAACTGCGCGGGATGGTTATCGTAGTGAAACCAACACAAGGGTACGACGTGGACAAACGCATAACATGGCAAACGAAGTCCAGCCCGTACGGCCCATGTGAATTTGGAAACCACTGGACAACATCCGCAGACAACAGCGCGAGGTGCGGCGTCTTGAATGCGGATACTGTCCGATACATCCCCAAAAAGAGGGAAGCGAGCCGGGACTTGTGCGTTATAATAAAGCATCCGGCCTGGCCCGCTTCCCGCCATATCTCCTCAGTGATCACCGAGGAGAGCTGCAAGATTATCCGCGCAGCAAGGCGATCACGCCTTGGGAACTCTGGTTGGCCTGGGTCAACATCGCAGTTGACGCCTGCACCAGGATTTGCGCTTTGGACAGGTTGGTGGATTCCTTCGCCACATCGACATCGCGGATGCGGCTTTCCGCTGCGGACGCATTTTCAGCGTAATTCTGTAACGCCGTTGACTTGAAGTTCAACTGACTCTGCTCCGAACCCATCGAGGCGCGTTGCGTCGCAATGGTATTGACTGCCGTGGTGATGGCCGCCAATTCCGCGGTGCCGTCGCTGTTGGCCACCATGGCCGTCGGAGCCGTCAGCGTCGCCATCGAGGTTGCTGAAATCGAGAACTGACTTCCGCTGGCATCGACCGTGAAGGCACGGGCGTTGCCGTCAAAAATCTGGGCTCCATTGAATTTGGCGTTCGTTCCAATACTCCCAATTTCCGTAGCCAGTTTGTCGTATTCCGTCTTGACGTTAGCCTTGTCCGTGTTGCTCAACGTGGCATCGCCGGCGCGCGTGGCCAGTTCGGACATTCGTCCCAGCGCGTCATGGACAGTTTGCAAGTATCCGTCCGCGACGTTGACAAAGCTCGTGGCGGCAGCGATATTGTCCACGGCGACGTTGGTGTCTTTCACTTCGCGCCGTAGCGTTTCGCTGATCGCCAGTCCCGCCGCGTCATCCGATGCGCGGTTGATCTTTAGACCGGTCGCCAGCCTTTCCAACGAATTCGACTGCATCATCGTGTTTCGACTGAAATTCTTGTAGACCGTGTTCGCACTCGAGTTGTTGTTGATGATCCCCGACATGATGCTGCTCCTCCTTGAAATGTAGTCGCCGGCAGCTTCCATATTGCCGACTGACACTCGATTCGACCCGCCACAATGGCAGGAATTGAATCGGCGTCTTCACATTCCTGCTCATCGGTCCGAGTACCGCGAATTTAAGAGATGAATCGCAAAATTTGCCGCGATTTAATTGCGGTTGGCACTCTAAAAAATGTCTGTGGATATAATTCACAATTGGCTAGAATGCCCTGTCAGCATCGGATAAATGCAATGTACGCTGGCGCGTTAAGAGGTAGCATGTCGTGAGAATTCGATCCCTGACAGGTCTCGGCTCAGATGTTCCGGACACGGTCATTCAGTCCTTCGCTGAAAAGAACGCGTGCGTCGTTTTTCCAGCTAAGGATGCTGATGAGTTAATCCGGCAGTGCACCGAAGGTATCAGCCGCGATGCGATTGTGCTGGATTCTGCCATTCCCAATTCAAAAACGCTCGTCGAAACACTCCGGCGTGATTTTCCTGAAACGACTGTCGTCGTCGTGCAAAAGCCTGGTGCGCCATCCGGGATATCCGAACACGACGTGTTTGCAGTGATCCCGCCGCCTATCTCCGTTGAAATGCTCGCTGCGCTGTTCGATATCGCCGCCAAACAACGCGACTTAATCAATGAAACGGCTTTTTATCGTGCCCAGGAGGCCAATTACTTTGACGAATTGGTGGGCCGCTCCGAATGGATCTCGCGCGTTTTCCGGGACGTCATTAATTTGGCCCGCGAAAATGGGCATGTCCTGTTATCGGGAGATTGTGGCGTCGGAAAGTCACTCCTGGCTCGGAACCTGCACCGCTCGTCCGCGCAAGTTTGCAAGCCACTGATCTCTGCCAATTGTTTCCAACTTCCTGGAAGTCTCCTGGAGCGAAAGCTATTCGATTGCCGCGAAACATCTGTCGGCGGGCTGCGCGCTCCATTTGGAAAGTTGTGGGATATTGCTGCGGGTGGTACGCTTTATCTGGAACGCGCAGAATGTATGTCGCCGGAATTTCAGGCGCGCCTCAATACGATCATGGCTGAGCAGCAGGCTGCGGATCCGGGCAAAATAAGCGCCCGCCGAGTCATCCTCTCTTCCCGCCTGAACGGAGAGAAATTGCAGGGAAGTGGTTTTAACCGCGAATTGCTGGCGCGCTTTCAACCGGTTCATATTCCCGCTTTGACCGAGCGGCGTGAAGATATTCCGTTGCTGAGCGAGTATTATTTGAAGCAATTTAATCAGCGGTATGGGTTGGATGTGGCGCTCGAAACGCAGGCGCGTGAGACGCTGTTCAACTACAATTGGCCAGGAAATATTCGCGAATTGAAAGTGTGCATCGAGCGGGCTGTGTTTGCGGCACAGAACGGCGTTATGAACGACGAGTCCTTGAGATTCCATCCGCATTCGCCGGAAAAATCGTCCGCAACGCCAGCCCGTCCGGCGACAGTGCCAACACCGCCATCGCCGCCCGCGCTCGTCGCCGCGCCTGCTGTTACAGTACCAGAGCCTCAATCAACAGCTGCAGCCCCGGCACAAATCATTTTTAATGTGGGCCAGTCGTTGGAAGAAATCGAAGCGGAGATGATCCAAAAAACAATGGAACAAACCGGCTTCAACCGCACTCACACAGCCAAAATGCTCGACATCAGTGTTCGCACGCTTTACACGAAACTACTCGACATCGAGCAACGCGCCAAGTTGGCGTCCAGCTCGGAAAAAAAATAACAGCCCGCATCTGCAATGGACGAATCGTCGTCCATTCATAACCAAAATACGTACCTGGCTGTCATGCGCATCGGTGTGCGTCGCATGACGTTCAACCACACGGAACTGTCATTTTCTGCTGATCGGGTGTGAGCCGTTGCGATTGCGGCGCGTGCCGCCCGGCCAGCTCGCGTTTCAAATTCTCCAATTGCGAGAGCGCGGCACCTGCGGCACTTTGGGTCTCGGCGCGAATATCGGCCAGAAGCTCGCCGCGCACAATCGAGACGCTACGCGGAGCCACTATCCCAAGTCGCACTTCGTCACCATCCACGCGCAAAACCCGGACTTCCACGCTGTCGCCCAACATCAGCGTCTCGCCGGTCTTTCGGGTTAGCACGAGCATGGTTAACCTTTGGATTTGAATAGAGGGTGACGCGATGAAAAAAGCGTGTTGTTCTTCAACACCACTTGTTTGCCTCGACCGTTCGCGGGATTGAGTAAGATCGGCCCAACGAGATTGCAGGACGCGAACTCAATACCACGGTTTAAATTGACGATGGCAAGTACCAACGTTGAATCCCCGGACTTCAATCCGATTTCTTCGAAATCCGCATCGAAAAATTCGGGCTTGTAGCCGCATTCCAGCAGGAACGGATCAACCAGCAAAAACGAGAGATCCTGATCCTCGCATTCGATGCGTAAGAAGGGTGGCGATTGGTGTTTCGGGTGAATGTAATACCGGCACGCTTTGACAAACGGCGGCAGGCCACCCGCGATCGTGATCTTATCCGGCGTTGTCGACAAGATGGCCGGAATCTTTACTGCCACATCCATCATGCTATTCATTGGCTACCTCAAATAATTGAGAAGGCTCAAGTCTCCCACTTTTGCACCCACCGCGAGCGCGGCCTGGTAAGCCACTTCCAGGTCCTTAAGTTTCGTAATCGAACTGGCCAAATCTGTATCAGAGAGCTTCGAAACCATTTGCCCCACCCCGTCATTCATGTCCTGAAGAAGTGACTGGTTGTTTGACAATTGATTCTGAATCCCGCCGACCTTGGATTGAGCAAGCGAAAGGTGTTCCAAACTTGCTGTTAATTTCTGCAGGTCCGCCGGAATTGCGCCAGAATTACTATTAACATCGTCGCGCAGTGTGGCGAGAGTCTTGAAAATATCCACTCCGGACGACACGTCTTGAAACACGCCAAAGCCGCCGCCCGTGGCGTCCGCTCCGACAAGGCTGTAGGCAATCGTGTTTCCCGGAACATCTTCGGTGCTTAATACGGTTCCATCGCCCTGGTACGTCGCCCCGGTGATTTTTCCTGTCGCGTCCGTTGTCGCGACAAATGATGCGGTTCCAGTCTGGGCACCAGAAAATAGTGCCCGCCCTGCATAGCTCTGTGAAGCCGTTGAAATCACGCCGTTTAGAATCGTGTTCAATTCATTAGAAATCGACGCCAATTCCGCCGGCGACTTCGTCGCGTCCGATGCGGATGTCCCCAATTCGCTGGCACGTTGCAACTGGTCGATCACATTTTGCAATGCCGTCTCCGATGCCGTGGAGAAATCAGTCGCCTGACCGATATTGCTTAAATTCTGAGTCAGCCGCGATTGCTCCTGCGTCGCACGCTGCAACGCGCTGAAACCATTCGGATTGTCGGCGGCGTGGTCGAGCTGTTTGCCCGACGAGATTTGGCGTTGTATGGCCGTCTGTTTTTCGAGTAATGTTCCGTAGCCCGAAACCAGCCCCGAATATCGTACTTGATCGGAAATACGCATGTTACAATTACGCTCCCATCTTATTGATGATTGTGTCCATCATCATGTCAACGGCGCTCATCACGCGCGCGGCTGCCTGGTAGGCATGTTGCAGCGTCATCATGTTCGATAATTCCTCGTCCATGTTGACTCCATTTATCGACTGTTGCCTCTGCTGCCATGTCGTGAGTGCGAGATCGTGGACACTCTTTAAGTCCAGCGCGTTCTTCGCCTGCGATCCCACTCCCGACGCAAGATTCGTAAGGGAGTCGTTCAATGTCGATACCCCTGCCCCGCCCGGCAAAACCTTCTGATCCTGCAACTGCGCCAATTTCAATATGGCACCGTTACTTCCCGGCGCGGCCGTGGATGCCGCCGCAACTTTGTTGGGGTCCGCTGCCACCACTGCATTCACCGCGATACTGGCCGCGTCGGTTCCCGTGAAAAATGCAACGCCCTGATTACCGTTCAAATCAAACGCCGCCCCGGGCGCGGCATGAATCGCGTTGACATTCGAAATCACACCCGCAGCAATCGTATCCAACTGGGATCGCAGCGCCGCTTCAGCGTCGTACGTGTCTTTCATGCCGCGCAGACTGCCGTTCATCGTCGTCAATGAGACGCCGTTTCCTGATTGAATTTCCATCTGGGGTGGCACACCCGTGCTCGCCGTTTGAACGGGAGATACATTGAAACCCGACACCAGCGCCTCACCATTCGCGGTGATCGTGATTGAACCATTCGTCGCCTCGGACACATTCAAATCCATCGAGGATCCAAGCTGCAGAACCAGCGCATCGCGTTTGTCGCGCAGGTCGTTTGCGGCACCGGAATTGGGTTCCGATGTTGTGATTTGCTTGTTGAGATCAGCGATTTGGGTCAGCGTTGAATTGATGGTCGTTGCATCTTGACTAATGGTCGCATCCCTGCCTGTGTGAAGTAGGTCCAGTTGCTGCGAAGCGGTGTTGAATAAATTGGCGAGCTTTTTGCCGCTGTCAATAAAAGTCTGGCGGACTGCCAACGATTCCGGATTGGTCGTCATCGCCTGGGCCGAATTAAAAAAATCTGTCAACGCATTTCCAATGGGGACACCACCGGAACTGGTAAGCACCGCGTCGAGGTCTTGTAGCCCCGAACTGGACGTATCATACCGAGCCTGCGCTCCCGCTTCCGCACGCAATGCGGCGTCAACAAAAACGGAGTCGGAGCGTGTGACAGTAGTCGCTTGGACGCCCGTGCCAAATTGCCCGTTCATCGTTTGCAGCACCGGCAGCGTAACCAACTCCGCTCGTTGTCGCGAATAGCCGGGCGTGTTGGTGTTCGAAATATTGTGCGAGGCCACCGCGATCGCGCTCTGATGAGCCTTCGCGCCGCTGACGCCGATGTTCATTATTCCAGAAAGGGTCATGCCCATGAAGTGGCTCGAAAAGGAACTGAAAAAAGCGTTGGATCACAACCCGACTCAGGCACAAATGCCCACTGATTGCGGCACCTGCGATTCGTCAAGTTGGCCGGACGCAGTGTAAGATGGCTCCACAGTTGACCCACACAGCCTTCGTAACAGACGCATGCTGTGTCTTGTTAGCTCCCGGCTTTGCTGCTGCCATTCGCTCACCGTTTCGACCAGCACACGCGCTTCCTGACGCTCTTTGATCTGATCCGGAAGCAACGTGGACGTCCGGATATTTCGACTGTTTTCCAGGATGCTTTCGATTTCATAAACAGCCTCGCCAATCGCATCCGCATCCGCGCATGCCAGCGCGCAGTGCATCTGCTTTTGCGCGTCGATTAAGCGTCGAAGAAATTCCATGGCTGCCTGTTCCTGGTCACCGGCAACCGCATGGTCGGAACTCATCTTGATCTTCGAATAAAATGCGCTCATGGTTTGCTCGTTCCTTGCTTCGGAGCCAACTGTTTGGTCAGAGCTTTGGACAATCCTAGTGCTCCGCGTTGTGCCATCGTTCGGGCAAGTGCCTGGTCCTGCATGTCGTGAAACGTTTCAGATGCGAATGACTTCCCGAAAAGCGTGCTCTTCGGTCGGGACTCCTTCATCAATCGCTCCGTCCAAATCGCCTCGAATTCATCCGCCGCTTTTTTCAAGCGTGCGTTCGAATCCTTCGGCAAAGTGCCCAGCAACGGTGTCGTCGATGTCGGCAGGTTTGTGTTTGTTTTCATCGCCGGTCTCCTTACATGATCACCAATTCAGCATTGAGCGCGCCAGCCTCTTTCAACGCTTGAAAGATGGCAATGATGTCCCGGGGTTTTACTTTCAAGGCATTCAAGGCCCCGGCGAGATCCGCCAGGGTTGGGCCGGGATTAAAGACCAGCGCCTGGCCGTCGTCTTCCACGGCTGTTGTGGTCGTGTCTGTAACAACCTTAGTGGTTCCTGCACTCAGAGGTTCCGGTTGTGAAACTTGTGGCGTATGTTTGACCGTAATGAGCAGACTTCCATGGCTCAAAACGGTGGGCGCGATGCGTACATCCATACCCGAGATGATCGTCCCTGTGCGCTCGTTGATCACAATCTTTGCGCGGATGTCCGGCGTAAATCGCAGGTTCTCCAATTCGGACACGATATCCACGGGCTTCATCGTCGCATCGGCCGGCATGACGAATGTGACTGTGCCGGAATCAACTGCCCGGGCACTGTCCGTCCAGCGGGCATTGATACACGCGGCCATGCGTTGCGCCGTCGTAAAATCGCCGTCGCGCAGGACCAGACTCACGATACCACCGCGTTGAAAACTGGTCTCGATCTCCCGTTCGACAAATCCCCCATTGGGCGACCGACCAACCAACGGGTGATTTTTCTGGACTGAATTTCCACCGCCGCCGCCACCACCTTCGGCCGCGAATCCGCCGATCGACAACGCGCCTTGGGCGACGACGTACACGCGACCGTCAGCGCCGATCAACGGCGTTTGCAGCAGCACGCCACCTTGCAACGATGTCGCATCGCCGAGTGACGACACTTGGACATCCAGTTTCGAGCCTTTCCGAGCATAGGGCGGGAGCGTGGCTGTGACCGCAACTACCGCAATGTTCTTCGGCTTTAAAAGTGCAGCGGGGATGTTCATACCCATTCGATTGGTGAAGTTTTGCAAAAGCTGAGCAGTCAGATCGACCGATTTGTCGCCCGTGCCGTTCAATCCGACGACGAGACCTTGTCCCACTAATTGATTCGACCGCACCCCAAGAACGTCAGACACATCTTTGATGCGAATCGCGGAAGGCACGTAGGTCAGTTGCAACGGTTTGGGCGGGGCCACGGGCGTTTCCGCACTGAAACCCTGCGTTCCGATCAACGCGGCATAAACAACGAATGATAAAAATAGTCGAATCATGTGAAGCCTCGCGTTTAAAAGAGATTGAAAAAGTCCATCAGCCGGTTTGTCAAGGTGCGGCGCTGCGCGTCTTCCAACGGTCCTCGCCCGGATATGTGGACCCGCGCTTCAGCCAGGCTGGTGGACAGAATAGTGTTGTCTGGTGCGATGTCTTTGAGGCGTGCAATGCCACTGATCGTGACCGTCTGCATTTCGCCTGAAATCGTGACCTCTTTGGAGCCGCGCAGGAGGAGATTTCCGGTCGGCAGCACATCCACGACCTGTACCGCAAGCGTCGCGTTGACACTCCCTGAATCGGAAAGAGTCCCGCCTCCAGAGAACGTTCGTTTCGAATCGAGTCCCAATTTCGGCATCGCGCCTTTAAACGATCCGACGCCGGGGAAAAAGAACTGGTCCACGTTCATCGCTGCATTCTGGCTCTTGCTCGTGTCCGTTTGACGCGCGCGTTGAGCGTTGTTCTTTTCAACGATCACAATCGTGACAATGTCGCCGCGCGTCCTCGCTTTCATGTCGGCGGTCAGAGCTCCGGTGATACCCGCACCTTCCTGCCAAATGGATCCGTTATCCACGACGGGCTGAGTTGGATTGACTCGAACAATGTCCGGCGCGCCTGCTTTGCGCGGACGAGTATCGACCTCGCAACCTGTCAGCAGGATTGCTGCGGACAACATTAAGGCAGACCTGAATTCAATGCAGTTCATCACTATTCTCCAATCCGCGCTTCGCGCACGCCGGTGGCCCGGGCCTGAATGTCGCCGTCACTTTGAGGACATTGAATGCGCACCAGTTCTCCTCGGGCGGCATCGTTTTTCGCTTCGCCGTGCGCGCTGATGATCAACGCCCCGGAACGAACGCGCAGCGACACGGTTTCGCCACGCCGAATCAGCAGTGGCTCGACGACGGAGCTGCGCGTCACCGCTTGCCCCGGTTCCAAATCCGTCCGCGCACGCAGTCCAACAGCCGCTGTGAATGAGATCGAGTTTGTTGCATTCCCCGCCGTCATTTCGCGCTGAACGGTGGCCACATTTCGTTCGGTCAGGAGGTCACCGGCGCGCACACTGTCGGTCGTGCACGTGACCGGCCCGAAGATACGCAGCTTCACCGTCACGAGTGCTTCGGCAACTTTGCAGGATTCTTGAATCAGTCGCACCCGCACACTCATGACGCCGGGTTGCGGGCCTCCGCGCGGCCATTCCGGTTGGTACTCGATTTTGCCCGGGCGTAATTCCTGGTCGGGCGGCGTCAAAAGCGTTTCAATTTGAAATTTCGTGTCGGGGCTGAATTTAAAACGCTGCTGAACATCCTGCGTGACCGCGTCGACGATGCTTTTTCCGGTCACCATTTGAGACGCGGCAACCACTGCGATGTCCTCGGTTCCGCCTACGTCCACGCTGCCGGTGAATTGAATCTTTCGCAACGCGTTGACGATCTCCAGGCGCTGCATCGCCCGCGTCTGGCCCGGAGCTGCCGCCGCGCCAATCGAAACGTCGTTCACCCGCTTCTCCCATTCGACGGGGCAATTGATGATCGTGACGACGTCTTTGAGTAGAATCCGGTCGCCGGCGCTGATCGCGACCGCGCGCGGAATCAAATAGAGTGAGTCGCCAAAAACGGACGTTTCGCTTGCTCGAATGAAGACCGTGGCACTCAACAGAAAAATCAGAATCAATTGTTTCATGTTCGTTATCGTTTCATCGAGTTGGTGGCTTGAAGCATTTCGTCCGCAGCCTGAACGGCTTTGGAATTGATCTCATACGCGCGCTGAGCCACGATCAAATTCACCATTTCATCCACCACTTCAACATTTGAATTCTCCAACACGCCTTGCTGGAGCGATCCAATACCGTTCTGTCCGGGGACGCCCTGCTGCGCGGTGCCGCTGGCAGTGGACGGCGTGAACAGATTGTGTCCGATTGCATTCAATCCCGGCGCGTTCGCGAATTGATAAAGTGAGAGCACACCCTTGTCGGTTGTGACTCCGTTCACCGTTTCAGAAAGCGTTCCGTTTGCCGCGATGGTGATCGAGGTTGCGTTTGGAGAAATGGAAGACGCGCCTTGGAGCTCGTAGCCGTCAAGATTCACAATTTTACCTTCGGCATTTTTGCTGAACGCACCGTCGCGCGTGTAAGCCAGAGTCCCATCCGGCTGCTTGACCTGAAAGAAACCCTGGCCTTCAATAGCCACATCCAAATCGCGGCTGGTCACGACCATCTTTCCCGGCGTGAACACTTTTGCGATTTGAGCCATGCGCGTACCCATACCAAGTTGAATACCTGTGGGTACCGCCGCGCTGTTGCCTTGCGATGCTCCTGGCGCGCGGATCGTGTCGTACAGCATGTCTTGAAACAACGCCTGACTGCGTTTGAATCCCGACGTGTTGACATTGGCCAGATTGTTGGCGATGGTGTCGACGTTCAATTGCTGGGCCGCCATGCCGGTTGCGGATGCCATAAGTGCGCGAATCATCTTGCCTCCTGAGTGCTCGAACTATCCGAGCGAATAAAATCAAACTGGTATTTAAAGCCTGGAGCTGGACGCCGTTCCCGCTCATTTCGATTCGCTATTAAATGGAACCTAACTCTTGAATCGCCTTGCCATAACTTTCATCCTGGGCCTGCACCGCACGGGACAGCATGTCCGACATGCGCTGGTTTTGGATCATACCCACCATTTCCCGGGGCAAGTCCACATTCGATTCTTCAAGGTAGTTGGGTGCCAGCGTTGCGCTGCTGGCACGAACGAGCTTGGCTGCGCCGGATGAGAAGTACGTTCCGTCTTCGGATTTCAATTGATTCAGCCGCTCGGGCATCACAAGTTTCAGGCGACCCGCGTTTTGCCCCTTGGCTGTCAGCGTGCCGTCGCTCTTGATATTGACGTCTCGTGATGAAAAGGTAATTGGGCCGCTTTCACCAAGAACGGGGTGCCCCTGGCTAGTCACCAACCGGTTCGACGAATCCAGTTTGAAATGGCCGTCGCGTGTCAGGGAGGTGCCGTTGGGAGTTTGAACTTGAAAGAATCCCGGACCTTGAATCGCGACGTCCAGCGACTCGCCGGTCAGTTTCATCCGCCCGGGCGACCAGTCAAATGCGGGGGTTTGGGCGGAGACTGAAGGGGACTGAAAGGATGTGCCGCTCGACGGTTGCTGCGCGTCTTGGAGCGCTTTTTGGAATGAACTGAATGTCGTCATCAACCGCTTCTGACCGATGGCCGAAGCGCCGCTGATATTGGTCGAATGGCTGTCCTGCTTTTGCCAACGCGCCGACATGCCTGAAACGAGGGAGTAGATGCCCGATGTCATTTTTCGTTGCTCCTGATGTGCTAGACATCAACGCAACGTTCGGGCCATTCATGTTCTGAAATCTTTGCCGATTGCAACTTCCCAAATTACCACGACTCTAGGCGGTTAAATCAACCGACTGAGCAATCCGCTCCGCTGTTTTTTCCAGTACGGCGCGATCATTGTATTGCCGCGACGCCAAAAGAGCCTTGGCGCGTTCAACCATCTCCGGTCGAACGGGCAGCTCGCTACTTTTTCCAGTTTGAACGCCCATGATTTGGCGTGCCTCCTCGGAAAGTTCGACCGTGTCCTCCGTTCCAACTCCGCTGGTTGTACGCCGGTCCGACAGACCGGCGGCGGGTGCTTGTGCCTGTGCAATACTGTGGGCGGAAGTGTCCGCCGAACGGCTCTGAATGGGGCTTCCTTCAATGCGCATTGTCGTTGCTCCCGTAGTTGTCATCGGTCTTGTTTACCGCTTATTAAGGCCGATTTCTACATATTTCTAAAATCATTGCTCTTTAAAATCTCCGGCAACCCCGCCAGATAATCCAGCGATTCCTGCACCGAGAGCCCCAAATCGGTGGCCAGCGTCGTGCCGCCGATTTGAAACACGCCCGGTTCCGGTGCCAGTTTCAACGCTCCCAATGCGCGGTCGGCCAGGACGACACAACAAATCAACGCGGCAAGTGCCTTCGCATCCGATGACGCCATTTCCGGCCGCTCGCACAGGATGTGGCCATACAATGCATTCAATGACGTGACCGAATGATGCCAGCCCACCACCGTCCGAATATCAAACGACATGTCCCACGCATCAATCAACGCCTCGCCAATTTCACAGTGCGAATCCTCCACCAGCGTGGACAGCATTTCATGACGTACCGGCGACTTCGGCGGCAACAATTCCTGCAACAGAATCCAGGCCGGCAGCTTTCCAATGTCGTGCATTAATCCCAACAAAAATGCAGCCTGTTCCGGCAGGCGCAGCCGCTTGGCCAGGACCTGCGCCGCAATTCCCGTCGAGATGGAATGCTCCCACAACACGTTTGCAACCGGACCGATTCTCGAATCGCTCTTGATCGTCGAGTTGACCGCGATGGCCAGCACCACATTTCGAATGCTGACGACCCCCAGCCGGGTGATGGCGCTCTGCAAGGTGTCAATGCGGCGTGTTCCACCATAGATTGGAGAGTTGGCCATGCGTAGAATTTTGGCCGCCAACGCCTGGTCCAATTGCAGTACCTGTTCCAGAGCCCGCGGTGACGGGTCGGGACTTTGACTGATCTCCACAACCTTGGTCACACACGGCGGCATGGAGGGTAGATCGAAGTCCGGATCATTGAACCGTTCCAATTGTTTCCGACGCGCCGACACGAATTTGTCGCTGATCTGGCATTCCAACGCGCTGCTGGGTTCGATGCGTGTATCGCCCGTAAATCGCAAATCAAGTTTGACGGCTTCCATTGTTGCAGTTGATGATTCGACCACGTTCATCTCAACCTCCCCGTGCAATTCACTGGGGTGCCACGTCGTGTGATGGCACTCCACATTTCAGCAACTCTTTCCGCATGGAAAGACGACAATCCTTTAAGCAATGCCGCGGCCAAAATTTGGAATTGATTGTTCATGAACATTTATTTCCTATCGGCAACCAATTGTGCGGCTGTGGTATTGAACTTGCATTCCGTCAATCGACAAATCCGTCACCAGGAGATCCGCTTATGTTTGAAAAAAAATCCGATTTTAGCGTTGATGTCGAAGCCGGGAAACTGATCAAGGCCAGTGCTGTTCGGCGCACGAACAATGTCATCTATTTGCATGTTCCCGGTGAAAAACTTCCGGGAGGCCATTTGACCGTCACAAAAGAAAATGGAGCCATCAAAGGTTTTGAATATCACTGCGTTTGTGGCCACACCGACGCGTTTCTGTGCGAGTAGCGGGGAACGCAACATGTTCCGGCTTTATCCCAATGCTGCGTGATTAAGGAAAATTTGATAACAAAATACCGCGCCATAACGCGGTGTTTTTGGAACGGATTGAAGCTCAAAGCCTTACGATTATTCATCGATTTTCGAGCGCTTGGACTTGAGCTTAATCACGCAGCATTGGGCTTTATCCGGTAGCTCTTAACTCTTCCCGGTAATGGCGACCTTGTTCATGCTCATTTTCGCCTGCAACACCTGCACCGCCATTTGTTGCATCAGCGCATTCTCGCTCAATTCCGCCAGCTCCTGATCCACCTGTACATTGTTGCCATCCTGGCGCGGCTCGTTCGTTTGATCCTCGCTCACCGCGATGCCAGCGCGGGCACCGTTCGTAGCCCGTGCCAATTCCGCATTAAACGACACGTCATTGCGAATGAATCCTGGCGTGTCGGAATTCGCCAGATTATTGCTGATCACGCGATGTCGCAATGCCGTTGAATCCAGCCATCGCGTGACAAGTTGTTGAGTCTGATCGGTAATTGTCATATGTGGTTCCCCGGAAACATGGGTAGAAGCGAATTAGCGTTTGAGCGAAACTTCGCCCGGGCCTTTCAGGCTGTTCAGCCACTTGATCTTCGAGGCCGTCCACTTGGCGTTTTGAATCAACGGCTCCAACGCCGCTTGATTGGCGGCATCTTTTTCCGGAGTCCGCGCCAGGAAGCCGTCAAAAGCAGTGGCCGCTTCCTTTAATTTTCCAGTACGTTGATAGTGTGAAGCCTGACTGTATTGTGCCAGCGCCGCTTCACGTGCCGGTGTTTCTTTGCTGTCAAGCAGTGCCTTCAGTTTCGCCATCGCTTCATCATCACGACCAGCCTCCTGCAACAATAAGGCGTGCCTTAATTCCAGATTCGCCTTCTCAGCACCCGGGGCGCACTTTTGTTCGAGGATTTGAAGCAGGGGTAATTTCTGATTGCGCGAAGGGGCCAGTTCATAAAGTTGAACGAGCCGCAGCCGTGCCGCAGCCGCACGGTCTGTGTCCGGATGGGACTTCACAACGTCCTGCAGAAATGCCAGCGCCTTCTCCCGCATCCCCGCGTTGAACAGAATATCGCTCTCCTCCAGATCGGCCTCGACCGCCAGCGGATGCTCCGGGTATTGGCTGCGCAAGGCCGTCAAGGGTGCCCGGGCCCGGTTGATGTCGACATCCGACTGAAATGATTTGGCCATGGCGAACAACGCTTCGGGTTCCAAGCGCCTGCGTTCCGCAACACTCATTTTCCCGAAGGAACGCGAAAGCTCCTGAAGATGTTCGCGGGCATGCTCCACCAATCCGGATTTTAAAAAACTCTGCGCGGCCCGCAGTCGGCATTCCGGCGCATTCGGGCTGTCTGGTAAATCCGAAACCGCCTGCGAGTAGGTCCATGCGGCATCAAGCGGCTTTTGCTCGAACTCCAATAACACGGCCAATTGCATGCGGGCCTCGGCACGGGCCGGAGCGGGCGTGGTCTCCACCAGCATCTCCTTCAGTTTCGCCCGGGCCTCGTCCTTCATGTTTGCCGCGATTAAACTGCGAACAAGCCCGGATCGTATTTCAAGCCGCTCGGGCTCTTCCGTGGCGGTGTTCAATGCTTCCGTGTAAGCCCGGACCGCTTCCGGATATTGTTTCATGTCAGACAAAAGCTCTGCAATTTTGCGCTTGACCATTGAGGCGATATACGGTCCCGGCGACGAGCGCTCCAACGCGCGATATTCCTTGAGTGCGCGCTCTTTTTCTCCGGCTCGATTGAGGCAGTCAGCCGCCGACAACAACGCTTTCCCTACGGCGGGATCCTTTGGAAAATTGTCGGCAAAAGATTGATACATGTCATGCGCTTCTAGAAATACTCCTTTCCCGACGAGCGCCCTGGCAATACCAAGGTGGGCGGCCGCGCGACTGGCCGGGTCCGGGGCCTTATTCACGATTCGTTTATAACTTTCGATCGCTTGATCCCATGCTGAATCTTCCTCGTGCAAGGCACCCAATCCCAAGGCTGCGTTGGCGGCTTCCTGTGTATCTGGGAAATCCGAAATGATCTTCTGAAAAATGGACTTGGCGCGTGATTTTAACTCACGGGCCATCACACTGAATTCGCTCTTTTGGGGCGCGTCAATGTGTTCCTCGGGCGCCACAACAGGCACTTCAACGCGATCAGGTGGAGGCATGACTTTGGGTGTCTCAACGGCCACAGGAATGATGGGCGCTGGAGGTGCCTGGACCGCTACGCGTGGAGCCGGATTCGGTGTTTCCGGCGTTGGTCTGGCGGAACTGACTGGGACTTCCGCCCGCTCGGGCGATTTGACGTTGCTCGGCTCCGGCAACAATTCGGCAACCGGGTTGTTACTTCGCTTTTCGCGCATTTCGACCACGGGTGTTTCGGGAACCATCACCTCAATTCGCCGGGATGTTTCGAGGTCCTTTGGAAATGTCTTCAAACGGGCCACTTGCGATTCAACTTCATTGAGCCGGGACTCCAGTTCATTTTGCCGGTGCATATTTTCCAAGACCGCCTTCCCCTGCGCAGCACCTTGTTTCCCTGACTTGGCGGATTCCAGGTTTTTAGGCGGGTCCATGCGTGAGAAGGTCGAAGGCATTTTCCGCGCGAACGGGGCCTGGCACGCAGGGAACGTGAGCACCAGTAGGAGCAGCGTGATTGTGCGGCGGATGTGTACAGTCATTTGCCATCACTCCCGAGTCGTCGATTTGCCGCGATTTTGACCATCATATTTGCATATTTGACAGACATGCGCGCGCGTTGATCGTCCGGCGCCGCGGACAAATACGGTTCAAACAACCGTTGCGCTTCGAGATGATCGGAACGTTCGAGCGCACGCCGAATCAGTTCCCATTGCTCGTCCGGAAGGTCTGCAAGATTCCCATCGGCGGTCGGCCTGTCCGGCGGGGCTTTCGGCTGTTTTGTCATTTTCTCTAAAACGTGATCTCGAAGTGAACTACCCAAATCGAGCGCTCCAGAGTCGGCAGTGGCTGGTTGCGGCGACCGTTCGAGCGCCACATTTTGAGCTTGAATCGGTGGCTCCGAGAGTCGGGCATCGGCCTCTTTCAAATTCAATTGTGCGATATGCCACATCGCCTGGGCACGGATCGCGTCTGGAGTGTCATTGCCGGTCAATGAATCAAATTCCGCCCGGGCATCCGCGTTGCGCCCTTCGGCTGAAATTCCCAGGGCATGAAACAACAGGATCTCCGGCGTGTGTACGGTCAGTTTAAATTGTTTCATGTACGCTTCCGTTCCCTGCGTGAGCTCTTCCCATCGAGACAATTGCCGCAGACAAACGCATGCCCCATAGCGGGCGGATTCTTCCGCGTTTTTATCCATGCCTTCAGCCAGCGCATTGGTGTTCAACTGCAGCGCCTTGACGTACCGCTGCTGTTTGGGCAATGAATCGGATTGCATGGTGGCTTTGGCAAGGCGCAATTGCCACGCGGCGTGGTCGTGGCCTACCAGCGTCATGGCTTTGGCGGCGATGTCCCTGCATTCATCAAAGCGGTCGCGTGCCCAAAGGTCGTTGAAATGGGATTCGATTTCTTTCAAGATTGCGGGCGAAGCGGGGACAGTCGCAGGTTTGTCGGGAGCCTCGGCATGAGCGCCCTGGCTTTTGGTAGTTTCCCCGTGAGTCTTCACCGAAGTTGCGGGATTCGACTTGGACTTTTCTTCTCCGTGTGCGGCTCCCTTGGCTGCGTTCCCGTGCTCGTCTTTTTCAACATCGTGTCCAGCGGATTTGACGGCGGCCGACTCAGCGGACTTCGCTCCCCCTTCGAACAAGTGGGCCAGCGCAAGGAAACCCGTGCCGAAGCATACGCTGGCAACACCGAGCACGACTGACAAAGACAAGATCATATCTTTTTTCACGACGCATCCTCCCGCATGGATTCAAACCACATTCAATGCCAAATTGGGGGATGTGCGTCGGAAAAATCTGCGGGCAGGATTTTGCTTTTAAAACAAAAATCCCGCCGAGGACGTTGCTCTTTGGCGGGACTCGTGAACGAATCGGCAAAACAAGATCATGGTCGGCTCAACCTGCCCGCCGCCCCGATTCAACCAATCGATTCGCATCTTCGGCCATCAAATTCTTCAGGATGGAGTACAAGACACGCCGCTCCTCGTCGGAATCGATGTGCGGAGTTTTGTTGACGGGTGCATCCGCCAGCGTCACCGCATTCATCCGTGGCTCGGAAACGCTCGTTCGCTGTCCCGTTGACAAATCGATTCGGCCAAACAGCACAAACCGCTCCATGACGTTGCGAAGTTCCCGAATATTGCCAGGCCACTTGTGCCCCATCAGTTGCTGTTTGTCGCTTTCCGAGAGACGCAAAACGTCTGCGTCATTCTCCGACGCAAAATGTTTCAGGAAATAGTCGGCGATCAAAACGATATCGCTGCCGCGCATTCGTAACGGCGGCAAGTGCACAGGAATGACCGAGAGACGGTAATATAAGTCTTCGCGGAATTTTCCTTTTTTGACAGCGTCGGCAAGATCCACATTCGTCGCGGCGATGATGGTGGCCTGCAACGGAATTTCCTGCGTACCGCCGACCCGGCGGAAACAGCGTTCCTGCAGGGCGCGCAACAGTTTGGCCTGATATTCCAGCGGAAGATCACCAATTTCATCAAGGAAAAGCGTTCCGTCGACGGCCATTTCAAACACGCCCCGCCGCGTGTTGCGTGCGTCGGTGAACGCTCCCTTTTCATGTCCGAACAATTCGCTTTCGATCAGCGACGCCGGGATCGCCGAACAATTGACCGCAACCATCGGCTTCCCACTGCGCGCGTTTTCATGCAGCCAGCGAGCCACGACTTCTTTCCCCGTACCCGTTTCACCGGTGATGATGACTGTCGCCTTCTTTGCTTTTCCAATTTGTCGCAACTTCTTTTTTACATTCATCATCGGCTCGCTGACACCAATGAGATCCACTTTTCCGTCCAATTCAAGCGGCTCGTTATGGGGCAGAATTCCGGAGTTAATACAGTTCAAAAATTTGACGAGTTCCTGCGAGTTGATCGGTTTGGGGAAACAATGCCACGCACCGAGTTTCATCGCCCGGACCGTCTCCCGCACACCCATCGAGCCGCTGATCATAATGGTCTTCGTGTCGAGACGCATCCGGTCAATCTTCTCGAGCAGCGTGAAGCCGTCCTGTCCTTCGACATTTAAATCCAGGAGGATCACATCGAATTTTCGGGACGTGACCAATTTATCGGCACGCTCCAACGACGAAGCCACTTCAACGCTCCATTCGTTTTCTTTCATCAAGTCAGTCAAACATTCCGCGCAACTTTGGTTGTCTTCCACAATCAAAATGCTAGCCATAAAACCCCCCGGTTTGTTTGGTTCCAATCACGCCTACTCAAAATCGATGATTCACAATTGATCAAGCAATCGTTACGCCAACCCATGTGGAAAAATACGCATTGATACCTTGCGAAGTAAACATTGCTCAACCTTACAGTGTGCGCTCATTGCATTCCAGCATAATTTCAATATTTTCGCTTACACTATCGGAATAACTAAAAGGTAGTCGAATATATATATATATGATCTGTCAACGTCTTCGTTTACGCATAGTAAACTCGTACTGTTAAAATCTTCAGTTATTTATAAATAAGCATTATTGAAAAGTGGAACGACTCGACATCCCCTCGCCCAGATCGTTATAGCGAAACTCAATTGTATTCGGCGCTCACAATGCACCCTTCCATTGCACACTACAGCGCAGTCACCGAGGCATGGTTCGGCAATACTTTCTGTGCGGCAAAATTTTAGAGTGGCCTTGCGCTTGCATCGGCTCTTTCCGTTCAAACTTAAGTGGAAATTTTATCATTTCCAAATTTGGAGCCAAACATGGTTATAAATTCGACCGGACGATTCAACGCGCTTTCGATCAGCACTTCCGCGCTCAAAGCGCAACGCGCCCGGCTGGACGTCATCGCGTCCAACATGGCGAATTCCGAGACCACTCGCACGTCGGATGGCGGCCCCTACAAACGCCAGACGATCGCTTTTGAATCCGTGATGCATCAATCTCAAGGATCGCCGGTATTCGCCGGCTCAGGAGTACGGGTCTCCAGCGTCAGTCCGGACAACCGGGCACCGATCACGGTCCATCTTCCGGAACACCCTCACGCAGATATAAACGGCAATGTCCAGATGCCGGATATCCGGCCCGCAGAGGAAATGGCGGATTTACTCACCGCATCCCGCGCCTATGAAGCCAATGCAGCCGCATTCAAAATCAGCCGGTCCGTGTTTCAAAAAGCACTCGAACTTGGCCGCATTTAACGTGCAGGCGTGGCACACGGACAGCGTAGACAGTTCTTCAGGAGAAGCCTTTCATGATAGTCAATCCCGGGATATCCCTTACGCCGGCATCGATCGGCTCGGCTCCGGCAACCCAAGCCATTCCGTCCCAGGGCGGTTCGTTTGGCGACTTTGTTTCGAGTGCAATTCACGACGTTCACGCATCGCAGGTCAACGCGGACGCGACGGTACAGCAATTCATCACCGGTCGCACAGGCGATGTTCACGAAGTGATGCTGGCCATGGAACAGGCTCGTATGACGCTGACGCTCGCCGTGGAAGTGCGCAACAAAGTCATCGAGGCGTACCAGGAAATTTCAAGAATGCCGGTTTAACGGAGAATGATTGTGGCTTTATTCAACGACATCACAACTCAAACAATTAACTTCTGGAAGAGCCTGGGCACCGGCCCGCGCGTGACGCTCTTGAGCTTCGTCGGTGCAACCGTGCTGCTAATTGCCGGGTTCAGCGTATGGTCGAACCAACCGGACTATGTTCTGCTGTACGGCGGCTTGAGTCCGGAGGACGCGGCAGCCATCAGCACCCGGCTGAACGACGACAAGATCGCCTTCCGCTATGAACCCAGCCGCGGTGCCATTTACGTGACTTCATCGAAGGCTACCGACGCGCGACTGGCGCTCTCCGCGCAAGGTTTGCCCAAGAATCAGACCGAAGGATTTGAGTTGTTCGACAAGATGCAGTTCGGCACCACCGAGTATGTCCAGCACCTCAATTATCTGCGTGCACTCCAGGGAAGTCTCGCGCGCAATCTGCAATCCATGGAAGCCATCGACACAGCCACCGTCTCGCTTTCGATTCCCGAAGACGATGTCTTCAAGCGCGACGCCCGTGAAGCAAAAGGCTCGGTCATGGTGAAACTGCGCCCGGGCCGCAGCCTGCAACGCGAAAGCATCAAGGCAATCCAGCATCTTGTCGCGTCGAGCGTCCCGAAACTAAAGATTCAAAACGTTGCGGTGATGGATTCCACCGGTCGCCTCTTCTCGCGTTTCGAAGACGATGATTCCACCGGGCTACTGCGTGGTCATGCGATGAGCGACGACGAATTCACCTCGCAACACCGCATCGAAAGCACACTCTCGGACAAAGTTCAGACGCTGCTCGAAAAGGTCGTCGGTCCGGGCCAGGTGGCGGTCCGTGTCACCGCCCAATTGAATCTCGAACGAATCGTCCGCGACTTGCAGAAGATCGATCCGGACTCCCAGGTCTTGCTAGAGGAATCCACGCGCAGCGAAGACGCCGGTTCGGGCAAAACGTCCGGCGGGATACCCGGCACGGGTTCAAACGTGCCCGATACCAACGCTGCGAATTCCGGCGGAGGCGCCGGAGCCCGCAAACAAAAGGAACTCAAGAACCGTTACGACTACAACATCACCAAGGAGCACATCATTCCCGAAAGCGGTGGCATCAAACGCCTGTCCATCGCCGTGCTGGTGGCTCCCAACAAAGTCGCCGGCTCGGATGAGCCAAAGCCGCGATCTCCAAAAGAAATGGAGGCGCTCACCGAAATCGTGCGGATGGCGGTGGGATTTTCGGCGGATCGCCAGGACTCCATCAAAATCGAGGAAATGCCATTCAATCCAGCCCCACTCCCAGTGGCCGGGATCGAACTCGGCGGTCAATCCAGCTATTGGTTTGATCTGGCCCGCACCTATTTTCCCGACGCTATGGCGTTGGCCGGTATCGTGGTTATGGCCTTCGTCTTCCGCCGCATTGTCGCGTCGCTGCCGGCAGCAGCCGCACCTGTGCCGGTTCACAAATCCATTGAGGCTCCGGTTGCCCAGGAGCTGGTTGTTCGTCCTTTCGAACAACTGCCGGACAAATCACCCTTCGCAAAAAAGGCGAACGAAGTGAAGGAATTGGTCAACAAGAATAATACCCAGGCAGTCAATCTGATTCGGGCCTTGCTAAACTGAGGGGTGCATCATGTTAGAAGAAGCGTTTATGACAAGCTCGGAGACAGCGAATTATGCAGCGCTGAGCAACGTCAAGAAAGCAGCGTTGATCATTTCGTCGCTCGGTCTCGATTCCGCAACGAAAATATTCAAAGAGCTTTCAATGGCGGAAATGGAAGACGTCTCGACGGCGATGATGGACATCAACCTCATTCCGGTCGATTCGCGCATGCAGGTTCTCAATGATTTTGCGGCGCAGATGAAAGGCGACGTCGAAGACTTTGAATTGCAGGGGCTGCTTGAAAAGTGCGTCGGAAGAGACAAAGCATTGTTGCTTATGTCGAAGGTTAAAGGCTCGAAAAATGAAGGCAAATATTTCGAATTCCTCAACCAGTTGGACCCGCGCCAGTTCGTCAGCAGTCTTCAGGCTGAGCGGCCCCAAACGCTTGCGTTGATATTGTGCCACATCAATCCCCGGCGCGCAGCTGAAATCCTCGCGGCATTTCCTGCCGATTTTCAGGCGCATGTCGTGGCCCGCATCGCCAACATGGATCGCATCGCGCCCGAGATCGTCCGTCAAGTCGAAGCCAACGTGCGTAAGAAACTGAGCGGCATGCCGGGCCGCCTTCGTATCGCCGGCGGCTACAAAGCCGCCGCCCAAGTGATTTCGAATGTGGACCGAAGCACCGAAAGGAAAATATTCGCTGCGCTCACACAAAGCGATGCGAAATTGGCGCAGGAAGTCAAGAAACTGATGCTGGTGTTCGAAGACTTGATCCGATTGTCAGACTCGGCCATTCAAATCCTGCTGAAGGACGTTGATATCGCGGACATCTGCCTGGCGCTGAAAAACGCGCCGACTGCGATGAAGGAAGCGATTCAACGCAATCTGTCCAAACGCGCCGCGGAACGTTTGGCAGAAGAACTCGATATGATGGGTCCGAAACCCCGCTCCGAAATCGAAGCCGCCCAACAACGCATCGTCAGCGTGGCCCGCCGCCTCGAAGACGAAGGCAAGTTGAACCTCGGTCGCTCCGAGAAGGAGGACGAACTTGTGGCCTGAAGGACAGACGATCTCGTTTGGACGACCCGTCATGCGCTTGGCGTCCAACGGAAAAACAGCGACGCTGATTTCCGAGTTAGTGAACAAAGCACCGACGGCTCCGCCCTTTCAAATTCCACAGCCGGATCCGGCGGCAATAGACAACGCCCGCAGGGAAGGCTTCCGGATGGGGCGCGAAAGCGGTCTGAAAGAAATCGAACCGGTTCGTGATTTCCTGAAAACGTGTGCCGAGGCGTTGCAGGTCGAAACCAGGAAAGCCGCCGATCATCTGGACTCCGCAGCCATCAAACTGGCGCTTGAAATTGCAGCGAAACTGCTGGAGCGGGAACTGAAAAATCCGGACACCGTCCGGGAATCCGTCTTGCGAGTGCTCCGCCTCGCGCCACAAAACGACACGAGCGTGCTGCGCGTTCATCCATCAACAAGCCACATGTTGAAAAGCCGCGACGGAACAGCCGTTGCATTCGACGTACCGGCTAAAACGACACTGGTGGAGGATGACACCATCGAGCCAGGCGGATGCGTGGTTCAAACTCCCCAGGGCAGTTGGAATGGTCAAATGAGCGAACGTCTCGCGCTGGTCGCGCGGGAACTTGGATACGATGAACCCTCAAAGTAAAAGCGGAAAGTGCGAAACGCCATGTCAGCCATCATGCCACTTGAACACCACATGCAAATCGTGTCGAACCGGCTCCACAGCCTCGACATCCGTTCAACCTATGTGTGTTCGGGCATGGTTACACGGGTGGTGGGACTGGCATTGGAAAGCACCGGACCGCTCGCTGCAATTGGCGAGTTGTGTCATGTTCATATGCCCGATGGCTCCCGGCAACCGCTCGAAGTCATCGGCTTCCACGACTCCCGTTTGCTGCTGATGCCGCTCGGAGAATTGCACGGAATTCGTCCCGGCCTGTTGGTGACGTCGGAGTCGCGGCCCATGCGTGTGCCGGTCGGCAAGGGTCTGCTCGGGCGTGTCGTGGATGCATTTTGCCTCCCCATCGATGGGCTAGGACCGATAGCCAGCGACACCCAGCAACCGCTGGTCGCCCCACCACCCGATCCCCTCACCCGGCCGCGCATCAAAGAAATTCTTCCACTGGGCGTCCGCGTCGTGGACGGGCTGATCACCTGCGGGCGGGGGCAGCGCATTGGAATTTTCGGCGGCAGCGGTGTCGGCAAAAGCACGTTGCTCGGCATGTTCGCCAAACACGCACGCTCGGATGTCAATGTCATCGCGCTGATCGGCGAACGCGGTCGCGAAGTGCGTGATTTTATTGAACGCGATTTGGGACCGGAAGGAATGCGGCGGTCCGTGGTGCTGGTCGCGACATCCGACCAACCGCCCTTGCTGCGTCTCAAAGGCGCTCAGGCGGCATCCGCCGTCGCCGAATATTTCCGCGACCAAGGCCTCAACGTGCTGTTGATGATGGACTCGGTGACGCGCGCGTGTTTGGCCCAGCGCGAAATCGGTCTCGCCGCCGGTGAACCGCCGACCACACGCGGCTACACACCGTCCGTTTTCTCCATGTTGCCCAAATTGCTTGAACGCTCTGGCACTTCGGAAAAAGGTTCCATCACGGGCCTGTATACCGTCTTTGTTGAAGGCGACGACCACAACGAACCCGTGGCCGATGCCGCCCGCGCCATTCTGGACGGACACATCTCGCTGTCGCGCGATCTGGCCGGGGCGAACCATTTCCCTGCCATCGATGTCCTGCAAAGTCAAAGCCGCATCTTCCTCGACATCGCCAGCAAAGAGCATCGACTTGCAGCCACATTCATACGCACGATTCTGGCGACCTACAAGGAAGCGCGCGATCTCATCGACGTGGGAGCGTATGTGCGCGGCAGCAATCCGGAGATTGACCGGGCGTTGCAAATGTGGTCGCGGGTCCAGGATTTCTTGAAGCAGGCTCCCGACGAAACGCAGGGCTTCGCGGAGTTGCAAAAACTGATGAGTCAATTGGCCGGTCAGAACTGAGGCGTCTCATGTCACGAATAAAATTCCGCCTCCAACGCTTGCTCGACGTCCGAACGCGGCAGGCGGATGCCTGCAAAGCCAAACTGGCTGGCGTGGCTCAACAGTTGGCTGCGGCCGAAGACGTCGTGCGTGGATTGGAAGAATTTGGCGCGCGGTTGTCTTGTGATTGGACGATTGCGGCGAACCGCGGAATGAGCGCATGGCATGCCGCAGATTTCGAACGCGCACGATCGAATCAAGTTCAGTCTGTAACCGCTGCTCAACATGAAGCGGAAAAAATTCGCAAGGAAGTTATTGCCGCCCGATCCGAATTGGAACGCGCCTTGATTCAGGTGAAGACACTCGAAAAAGCTCGCGAGAATTCCGAACACCGCGCCGAAGTGGAAGAGCAGCGCAAAGAACAATTGGTGTTGGACGAGTTTTCAATTTTGCTGGAGGCACGGACGGAATGAAAATAGTGATCGGAATCATCATCGGTTTGATCCTGGGATTGGCCGGATGCATCGTTCCACGATTTTGGAACGTGGATCTCTTCGCCAAAATCTTTCCCAACAAAATCGCCCCCTCTGCAGACAAAGAAGCTTTGAAAAAAACGGTTCCTGATCCGGTTGTCGTCCCCAAGGATCTCGAATTGCGGCGCATGATCGCCGAAGTGGCCAAACAGAAAGCGGCCTTGCAGGATCGCGAACGACCGCTTGCGGAAGCATCCGCCAAAATCGATCAGGAACGCAAAGCCCTATTGGCGCTTAAACAAGAAATCGAAGACGCTGAGTTGCGCGCGAAAACTTCCGTGCTCGAAATCGACGCCAACGAAATGGTGAATCTCAAGCGGCTCGCCAAGACCTGGGCGCAAATGGATCCTGCAGATGCGGCCAAACTGGCGCGCGGGATTGACCTCGATTTTGCCGTCAAGATTCTCGCAAAAATGACAGAGAAGCAGACCGCTGGAATCTTGGGCGCACTTACGTCCGAAACCGAAGGCGAAAAACTTGCCGTCAGCATGACCAGCCGCTTAAAGCAACTCAAATCCGCCACTCTTGTGAAAGAGAAATAACCATGATGACGATTGGCGTTGCTCCACGCACATCTACCAAAGCCACTGAGCAGGTCCAATCAGGGAACAACAAGGCGCTGCAGTTCGACACGCTCTTTTCCAACGCTGTCGCAACCTCAATTCCCATCGACATGGAACACAACGCACTCAATGAATCCTCCGACCCAATCATGTCCAATCCGAAATTGAATTGGACCCACGGGATGTTTCTGAAAATCAACACCTCTACTCTTCCCGCACCTGCTTTATTGAATCCACTCGATTCGCAAGACGCAATTCTTAATTCAATCGATTCATCGCCATCTTCTCATCTCATTCATGAATCAGACGACACGACGACGTCAAATACCCCGTCACTTTTAAAGTCCGCATCTCTGATCGAAACGGATGACGAATCGGGCGTTCCTGTCCCTGTCCCGAATCTGATTTTTACGCCCGCTCAACCCATCGTCACACCGACTTTAAATTCAACAACACCTGCAACGGACGAACGTGTCTCCGACGTCCACGAGCAGGCAGACATATCCGAATCCACAACTACCTCAGTGAGCCGGGAATCGAAAGCCCGGACGAAAGGCATGCCTCATGAACATGACACAGGACACATCGGACCGGACAAAACGTCCGGCACAGATCAAACATCTCAACCGGGCATCGCGTCAACAGTGTTCACACGAGCCGGTCAACGCCAGCCTGTTGAAAACTCGGAGCCGCTCACGTTCAACACGATTCAACTGGGAATTCAATCAGCGTCGAAATCCATTACGTCGGACACGTCAGTCTCCAAAGACTCCGACGTCAGCCCGCGTGCGATCACCCCTGCGCCCGAGGACACCGAGTTACAGGCGGGAATGGACGCGCTTCGTATTCAAGTGGTGGATTCGTCTCACAGTGCCAATCAACTAAGCAATCCTCCGGCGATTCAAACATTCGTGACACCAGCGCATCATGAATTATTTTCTCAATCCACGCTTTCACACAATCAATCAATCCAGGTTGCTCCTCGACTCCGTTCCGATTCTGACTTGATTCTTCCGAAGACCACTTTGCCAACGCCGATTGAAATCGAGCCGCCCAATCCGGTCGATCAACCGGATGGTTTCCGCTCCGAATCTGAAGCATCGAACACCGATGATTCGGCTCAGACATTCGGTCCGGCTCTCCATCAAAACACACCGGCAGCTGTATTCGACAGCAACACCTCTCGCATTGATCGCGCGGAGGATCATCCGATCATTCGACAGGTCTTCGAGGCGTTACCCAAACCCTTGCAACCTGGATCGATAACGATCAAAAGCGCCGAGTTCGGAACGATCCGAATTCACATATCTCCGCCTTCTGATTCCGTTGCAGGGACGGGACAACGCATCCAAATTCGCGCAGTCGATCCAGCGGCAAGGGCTTTGCTTAATGATTGCGTAGATCACTTACGGCAAAAATTGCAGGCAGAATCGGTCCACGTCTTCAACCCGGGTCCGGCGGAAAGAACGCCGAATCCACTTGGCGACAAACAACAACGGCGACGTTCCGCTCAATTCGAACCCGAGCAACAAGCAGAGCAACGAACGGACGACGAAAAGGCATTTTGGGAATAAGGACATTTCAAGTCTGACGCAATCGTAGCCACCAATTGTGGGTACTCGCCAGAATTGAATTCAGCCCCACAGGAAAGGACTCGGACAGTATGGCCATTTCAGCAGTCAAATCCACGATGCAGGCGCAAACATCCAGCGCCACGACGGCCAACGCGGTGTCACTAAATGGTGACACCTTTATGAAATTGTTCACGCAGGAAATCTCCAATCAAAATCCCATGGAGCCGATGCAGTCATCGGAATTCCTCAACCAATTTGCACAAGTCACATCTGTACAAACCATGGGTGCCCTCCAGACCACCATGGCAGGCTTAAGTTCGACTCTAAAATCGATGCTTTCTTCCCAGCAACAAAGCACCGCCGCGGGATTGGTTGGGCGGCAGATCACGTATTCAAGTTCGACGGGATCGAAGCAGGGAACGGTCGATTCCGTTCGCATCAATCCCGGTCTTGCTCCCACGCTCATTCTCAAAGACGGAGCGTCGATCACACTGGATTCGCTTCAACAAGTTTCGTAGCGTTTTGTGGCACTTACTCAGAATTCTTTCTTGGAGACATAACCGATGGCCATTAACCCACTTTTTACAGCCGTATCCGGAATGCAGGCGAACCAGCAATACATTTCGGTCGTAGCCAACAATCTTGCAAACGTCAACACCTCTGGTTTCAAAGGAAGCCGGGCCCTATTTTCCGATACGTTGTCGGAAACAATGTCATCCAGCGGACCGAACATGTCTCAAATCGGACTCGGCGTCACCGCGCCATCGGTCAACGTGGACTTCTCGCCGGGATCGTTGACGAACACGGGCAGCCCATCCGATATGGCGATCGAAGGCAATGGATTTTTTGTCGTGAACGACCCGTTGTCAAGCGAACATCTTTTTACGCGGGCCGGTGCGACATCCGTCGATGTGAACGGCTACCTGACTACCCCGACAGGTCAGCGTCTGATGGGCGCGGGACCGACAGGAAAACTCGGCGATCCGCTCATTGAACTTCAGATTCCAAATAACGTCGGTGGCGTGACGGTAACCGGCTTCAATATCGATCACACCGGCACGATTACGGGCTCGCTCGCGGATGGCACCACCGCCGTTTTGGGAAAAGTAACTCTTGAAAACTTCAAGAACCCACAAGGCTTGTCGAAGGCCGGTGAAAACCTGTACCGCACCACCTCGAAAGCTGGTGAAGAGTACATCACGTTCCACCCCGGCAGTTCCGATGATGTCGGACACATCCGCTCCGGGTTTCTCGAACTATCCAATGTGGATTTGACCCAGGAATTTTCCAACATGATTCTCGCTCAACGCGGGCTTCAAGCCAATGCCAAAGTAATTACGACCGAAGACGAAATCCTTCAGGAAATCGTCGGGCTGAAGCGCTAAACGTGTTCCATTTTATGTAAACAAGCAGCAGGGAGTATCAACATCGTGGTAATTCCAGGCATTATTCTTGTGTTCGTCTGCATGGTGGTGGGCTACACCATGGCACACGGCAATTTGATGGCATTGGTCCAGCCAGCCGAGTTTGTGACCATCTTTGGAATGGCACTTGGTGCGATGGTCATTTCAGCTCCCATGACCATCCTCAAACGTTGTGTGTCCTGCATGACCGGATCTTTGAAAGGCTCGCATTTCAATGAAAAGGCATTCGAAGAATTGCTCGTCACGCTATTCCGGCTCTTTGCTTTGGCACGCAAGAGCGGCATGTTGGCGCTCGAAACGCACATTGCCGAGCCACTAAAGAGCGACATCATCAGCAAGTACCACAGCCTGTCGCACAACAAGACAGCGCTCGATCTGATGACGGAAACACTTCGGATGGTGGTGGACGGAAGCGCGCAGTCGGAAGAAATTGACGCGCTGATGGAAAGCTCGATTGAAACCTACGAAACCGAATCGCACATGCCACTGAGTGTGCTACAAAAGGTCGGCGACGGTCTGCCCGGGATCGGCATCGTCGGTGCCGTGCTGGGCATCATTATCACGATGGGGCACATCGACGGAAGACCGGAGGAAGTAGGGCAACACGTGGCATCCGCCCTGGTCGGAACGTTCCTGGGCGTATTCCTTGCCTATGGACTTCTCAATCCGATTATCTCCGCCGTTCAGCAGCAGGAAGCAGAGGAAGTACGCTACCTCCAAGTTATGAAAACCGCGATCGCCTCCTACGCGACAGGCGCTTCGCCATCGGTTGCCGTGGAATTCGCACGACGAGCCATATTCTCATTCGCCCGTCCCAGCGCGACGACGATTGAAAAAGCATGCAAAGGTGGAGGTTGATAACACATCATGGCTGACAAACATGACGCATCCTCGGAAGCAGTCGCCGCACCGGCACCGAAACGAATCATCATTTACAAAAAGCGTAAGCAAAAACACGAGCATCACGGTGGCGCATGGAAAGTGGCTTTCGCCGATTTTATGACGGCCATGTTCGCGCTATTCCTCGTGCTGTGGATTCTCACGCAAAGTCAGGACGTCAAATCGGCGGTCGCTTCCTATTTTCGCCATGCGACGGATTATGAAGGCAAGCCCGAGGACATCCTGCGGGGCAATCGTGGGCTGATGGATCACAAAAACGGACGTATGGACATTCCCAATAATTTCCTACAGCCAGAGGACAATGCCAAAGATAACCCGCAGGAAGCGCCGTCAACAATTGGGGGCTTCGGTAAGGTGGCACCGGAGCCGGGTGCGCGCCCCGGCGCAGTAACGTTACGTTTGGATGAAGACGATGACGTTCGATCGTTCCTCAAACTTCAGGAGGAAATATTGACCCGGCTCGGCTTGGATCCGTCGTTCGCTAAAATCAAGGACAACCTGGTCATCGAAACGCATGAAGAAGGAATGCTCATTCAATTTGTCCAACAACGAAACTCGCCCCTTTTGGATGCGAAAACCGGCGCATTCAGGGATGCATTCAAGAGCACACTGGGCATATTGGCGAAAACACTTGGAGAGCTTCCGAACGTGTTGGAAATCGACGGTCACGGCAGCATTTTTGAAAACCTCTCGGAGCCGAGCCAGAAATGGCAGGCGAGCGCGATGATGGCAAATATGACGCGCTTGGAGCTCGAAAAAAGCGGATTGAAGAAGGGGCAGGTTACCAAAGTTGCCGGGTGTGCTTCGACACGGCTGATGAACCCCAACAATGTCAACGATCCCGTCAATCAGCGCATCTCCATTTTCGTCCGTCCGCGGCAATGGAAGGTGGAAAGATATTGATGGCCCGCCCGGTTTGGATCGAGGCTTGCAGTAAATATCGAAGCAATATATTCCGACTCCCAAGAGGCAATCCACCATGAGCGACACACCCAATGCGACCCCAGCCGGACCGAAGAAAAGTTCCTTTCTCAAGATCATTTTTCTTATCCTCGGCGGACTGATGTTGGGCGGCGGGGGACTGGCCGCCTATTCTTTCTTAATTCACAAACCCGCCGCCGCCGATTCGATTGTCAAACCGGCTGCCGCTTCAGAAACCACACCGGAAACGCCCATAAATTTGCAATCTTTTTCGATCAAACCGTTTGTGGTCAATCTTCGCAACAGCAAAGCGACGCGATATCTGAAAATCACCCTCGGCTTTCAAACGAACTCGAAGAAAGTGAGGGAGGATTTGGCCACCATGAAACCGGAACTGGCCGATTTCATCGTCAATAAGCTGAGTGATCTTGAAGTGACCGAAATCGACAATCTTGCCGGACGGACAAAGTTGAAACGCGAACTTCAAACGGGCATCAATGAATTATTAGAAGGCGGTTATGTCAGCGGTGTTTTTTTCACGGAGTTCATCATCCAATAGGCGGGTACATGTCCAATTCTCTTTCAAAAGAAGAAATCGATGTGCTGATGAATGCTGTGTCAGGCGGTCCCATCCCGGGGTTGGCGGTCGCGCAACACCATATCAAACAGCGTTCTGCACCCATGAACGTCAAGGAATATGATTTCCGCCATCCTGTCATGTTTCTGCAGGACCAATTGCGCACGCTGAAGATGATTCACGAAGCCTTCGCGCGAAATTTCGCCAATTCGCTGGCCACCTATCTGCGCGCTACCGTGCATGTGCGGTGCATTTCGGTCAACCAATTCTCCTATGGCGACTTCGCCCGGTCATTGCCCGATCCGTGTACGTTGGCGAAAATTCGCTTTCGCCCATCGGAAGGCCGCGTGTTGATGGCGATCAGCCCGGAAGTCGGCGCGGGATTTGTCGACCGCGTCATGGGCGGCCCTGGAGGTTTCTACGATACCAATCAGCCTTTCACTGAAATCGAACAATTCGTTATCGATGATGTCGTGGCGATTGCCTTGAAGGAATTGGAACCCGCGTGGAACCGCCTGATCAAAGTTTCATTCGTGGTGGAAAGCGTTGACTTTACCACTCAATTTGTACATGTGGCGTCTCAGGAAGAACCCGTGGTTGCCCTGGTGCTCGAAATAGAATTCGGATCATCGACGGGAATCGTAACGTTCTGTTATCCGTTTCGCGCGTTGAATCCGATCATTGAAAAATTGAATGCCCGGCAGTGGGTGGCGGACGATCAAAAGAATTTGGGCGCAAGCCGCAACAGCATGCAGACCGCCTTGAACGAAGTCAAAATGAAGCTCTCCGCCCGATTGGGTTCCGCGACATTGACCATGAAAGACATCATCAGCCTCAAAGCCGGCGACGTTTTCATGTTGAACAAAGAGCTGGACGAACCTGCGGATTTGGATGTGGGGGGGTGTCCAAAATTCAAGGGCTATTTCGGGACCCATAATGGCAAGCTCGCCATCCGGGTTTCTGACAGGCTCAAGTAGCGCATGGTGTTACCATTTTAGCACTTAACTCAACGGACCCAAACATGAACAAATCGCATTCTGAACCCAAGTCCTTTCATGCGCTCGTGGTCGACGGCGATGCGCAGCGCAGGAACGACTTGACCGAAGTTCTGAAAAACTGTGGTTATACCGTGACGGGAGCCGATGGAGCCAACGAAGTTGAAAAGCTTGTGCGGCGCGCAGCAATCGATGTCATTTTGTGCCAGGATCAATTGACCAAAAGTTCCGGGCTTGAATTACTCAAGTGGCTGCGCGACGAAGGCCTCGAGATCAATTTCATTCTGATGACAAACGGCCCCGGCACGCCCGATGTCGAACATGTTCTGACGTTCAACAATACGGATGTCTTCGACACGCCCGGAGTCTACGCGAAACTCTTTCCCAAACTGGCAGCCATTCAAGAACAGGCAGATGCCAGCTTTGACAATGATTCCACGGTTGTTCACCCGGTCAAGCTTCCGGAATTGACGTCAGGAACTTCCAAGAACGAGCCGTCCAATATTGATTTGGTGATGGACATCCCCATTTCCATCAGCGTTATCCTGGGCTCGACGTCCATGCTCGTCCAGGAACTGCTGACATTGGGGCCTGGAAGTGTAATTGAGCTTAATAAACGTGCCGGCGAGCCGATAGATATTTACGTGAACGACAAATTGCTGGCCATCGGAGAAGTCGTTGTCGTCAATGAAGTCTTTGGTGTGCGAATTTCCGAAATCATCGACCCCAAGCAGCGTGTACAAGCACTTTCCTAGCCCGCCCCCGACTGATTCAACGCAAGATGAACAGGCCGGACGTTTCTTCCGATAAAAACATCCTGCGCAAATAATTTTCACGGCCCATTGATTGCTTTTCAGTGGAACGGAGAAAACTACCATGCGCACATTTTCATCTATTCTCGTGCTTGTCGCGGCGGCGGTCGCAGGCCGTTCGCACGCCGCCGACGGCTCCGATTTCGTTCTGCGCAAGAGCGCGGACGGCACACATGAATTCAGGATGAATGGCGCGACGGAAAAGTCGGTCGAATCCACGACCAGCGTCACCTCCATTAACCAAGACTCCACAACCAATGCGTCGTATTTGCGAGCCGCCGGTTTTTTGCTGGTGTCTGCGGGCATCGGCATGCTTCTGATCTGGCGACACAAGAAGGCGTCCAGTGCTCAAACTGAAAATGCACACAAAATGAAAGTCATCGAACGGCTGGCGCTCGGCGCGCGTCGGGAGTTGATTCTCGTTCAGGCGTGTGACCGAATGCTGGTCATTGGTTCTCAGGGCAATCAGATGATGCTGCTCAGCGATCTGGCGGTTGATACGGAACCCGTGGCCGCTGAATTCAGCCAGCACGTGGTCGCCAAAGCGCCCGCACCGGCCATCGATCCGGAAGAAGAAAAATCCGTGCTCATGCGTTCCTTGAGAGTGCCGGTCGCGCATAAGGTCGCCGATACGGTTGCCATTTCCCAGGAGGCCAGACGGAGGGATTGGCCGGAAATGCAGGAGGCATTATGAGCGGCAACATCAACCGAGGGATGGTTGCGTTTGGTTTGATGCTCTTCCTCGCCGGCCTGATGTCCTCTCCCGTGTTCGCGGATGGTGACGAATCCGGCCCGGCGAAGTCGGTGGAGTCGCTGGTCAAAGACGCGCCCAAAGCCAGCACGGCGGTGGGCATTCTCGTCGCCATGACGCTGCTCAGCATTGTCCCGGCGATCTTGGTGACGATGACGTCGTTCATGCGCACGATCATTGTGCTGGGATTTTTGCGTCACGCCTTGTCCACGCAGCAGTCCCCGCCAAACGTGGTGCTGACTGGGATCTCGCTTTTCCTGACCTTATTCATCATGGCTCCCGTCCTCTCGCGCGTTCAAAGCGATGCGGTCAATCCCTATATGAAGGGGGAGCTTTCCGAAGTCGCAGCCGTTGAGAAAGGCTTGAAACCGCTCCGAACTTTTATGGCCCGCCAAACGCGGCAGAAAGATCTCGCGTTGATGGTGGAGTTGTCGGGAGCCTCTGCGCCGACGTCGTTTGAGGATATTGCCACCACCACGCTGATTCCAGCCTTCATGATCAGCGAATTGCGGACCGCGTTCATGATGGGCTTCCTGGTGTTCCTTCCCTTCATGGTTTTGGACATGGTTGTTTCGGCTGTGTTAATGGCGCTCGGCATGGTGATGCTTCCGCCGGCCATGATCAGCCTCCCTTTGAAATTGCTCTTGTTCGTCATGGCCGATGGTTGGACGTTGGTCGTGAAATCACTGGTCCGCTCGTTTGATATGGGAGGTTGAAAATGGATTCATCTGCGGTCCTTCAACTTGCCGCGTCTGTGTTGCTGTTGGCGGCAAAAATATCCGCGCCCCTGCTGCTTGCAGCGCTGGGCATCGGCCTCCTGGTGAGTGTGTTTCAAGCCGTGACGCACATCAACGATTCCACGCTGGGCTTTCTTCCGAGACTCATTGGTGTCGCGGCGGCGATGTACGTTTGTCTGCCTTGGATTCTTCAGCAACTCGTTGCGTTCACATCACAAACCTTCCAAATGATGGAGCGAATGGGCCAATGAATTTCATCGTCGAGCGCACACCCCTCTTTACGTTGGTGCTGATTCGAGTCAGTGGTATGCACGTCGCAGCACCGCTTTTTTCCAATTCGATGATCAACGCCAAAGTGAAAGTGTTTTTCACGTTTGCACTGGCCGCGCTGCTCACATCGCTCCTCTCCGCGTCCGCTCCCAAAGCGACCGCGCTTGATTGGATCGGTGCGGTTGCGAGCGAATTCGGCGTGGGACTCATTCTTGGATTCGGTGCCCGAATCGCATTCTCAGGCGCATCGATGGCGGGTGAACTGATGGGGCTGCAAATGGGCATCGGTCAGGCTGCGCTTTATGATCCCAACAGCGAGCAACAGGTCTCGCCGCTCGAGCAATTCCATAGCGCCGTATTTCTGGCGATTTTCATCGCGATAGACGGCCATCATCACATGCTCCGGGCACTCAAGGAAAGTTTCGTGCTCCTACCCATCGAACGGACCGCGACCTTTCAAATTCCCATTGAGGTCTTGATTGTTCAGACCACGCGCATGTTGGCCTGTGGCTGCCGGATGGCTGCGCCCGTGGTGGCACCTCTTTTGTTGATCAGCATTGCCGTCGCACTGGTGTCGCGCGCTTATCCTCAAATGAGTGTGTATTCGCTGTGCTACGGCGTGAGTATTTTGGCCGGAATGTTCCTGCTCGCGGCATCGGTTCCCGGATTGCGGATCATGGCGGAAGAAACGGTTCGCGATATGGATCGCGTGGCGATTCAATTGCTTCATGCGCTCGGGGCGGTTCCTTTCGGAGGCATCACACATGGCTGACGAATCCGAAGGAGACAAAACAGAGCAGCCATCGCCACAGCGTCGCGAAGAGGCCGTCAAAGAAGGCCGCTTTGCGGAGTCGCAAGACTTGAGCGCGGCCTGTCAATTGATGCTGGGGCTGGGATTGGTTTCGTATTTCGGCGCGCAGGTCTTGAATTCCCAAAGCGGATTCATGCGCATGATTTTCGCTAAGTTGGGCGACGCTCCGTTGCGCCGTTTCGATACCGAAACCTATGCTCCGCTCGTGATCCAGGCGCTCACTCCGGCGATCCTAGCGGCGGGCGTAATGACGCTCGGAAGCGTGGCGTGCGGTGTCGGTCAGATCGGGCCGCAATTCAACATGGACTGGTTGAGTCCGAAATTTGACCGACTGAATCCGATGAGTGGCTTCAAGGAAATCGCGTCACGCGACGCACTCATCGGCCTGGTGATTGGCGTATTGAAATTGGGAGTGATCGGGTGGAGTGCGTACAGCTTTATCATGACGATTTCGGTTGAAGCGCCGCAATGGTCGAGTCTGCCGCCCGCCCTCATGGCCACCAAAACGGTCGCCCATGTCTTTACACTGGCGTGGCGGATTTCATTCCTGCTGCTCATGCTGGCGTGTGCTGACTATGGATACAAACGCTGGACGTTTGAACAGAGTTTGCGTGTCACCCGCGAAGAAGCGCGGGAGGAGCAGAAGCAACAGGACGGCGATCCAAAGGTCAAACAGCACATCCGCCAACTGCAACGCCAGCGCGCGACCCAGCACATGATGCGGGACGTGCCGAAGGCGACGGTTGTCATCGCGAATCCCACGCACGTCGCCATCGCACTGCGCTATGAAGCGGGCGAAGGCCGCGCGCCGGTGGTCCTGGCGAAAGGCGAGCATTTGGTCGCCCAACGCATCAAGGCGGTTGCCGCCGAACACGGCATTCCGGTGCTTGAAGAGCCGCCCCTGGCGCGAGCGCTATTGCGGGCGGTGGATGTGGGCCAGGAGATTCCAGTGGAATTCTACCGGGCGGTCGCGGCCATTCTGGCGCAACTTTATAAGCGTAAGACTGCGCCTGTCGGCGGGAGGCTCGCATGAAATCAGCAGCCGTGGCCATCCTTCCAAACCAACCCTTGGGCGGGTTGTTGAAGCACACCGATATTGT
Organism: Planctomycetota bacterium; assembly: GCA_037129555.1. Taxonomy (GTDB): domain Bacteria; phylum Planctomycetota; class SZUA-567; order H5-PLA8; family H5-PLA8; genus JANXLS01. Next base: position 14,758 of record JBAXUS010000002.1, on the reverse strand, counting down.
GCTGGCATGCGGCGTCATCTGCATGCTCATGGTCCTGGTCGTCCCGCTGCCGCCGTTTATTTTGGACGTGCTTCTCAGCATCCAATTGATGTTCTCACTTTCGATTTTGCTCGGAGCCATTTATTGCAACGAGCCGATGGAGTTCTCGGGTTTTCCCTCGCTGTTGTTGTTGATCACACTCGCCCGTTTGTCCCTGAACGTAGCCTCATCGCGCCTGATACTTTTGCGCGGCGACGCGGGCCATGTCATCGCGGCGTTCGGCACGTTTGTCGTGGGTGGCAACTACGTGGTCGGCATGACGGTGTTCCTGATCTTGATGGTGATTCAATTCGTGGTGATCACCAAGGGTTCCGGGCGCGTGGCGGAAGTGGCGGCGCGCTTCACGTTGGACGCCATGCCGGGCAAACAGATGGCCATTGATGCGGATTTAAACGCAGGATTAATTGACGAAGCACAAGCTCGCGCGCGGCGCAGCAAGATTGAACGCGAGGCCGGCTTTTACGGCGCGATGGATGGTTCGAGCAAATTTGTGCGCGGTGACGCCATCGCGGCTTTGATCATCACCGCCGTCAATTTGTTGGGAGGCCTGGCCATTGGCGTCATCCAACGCGGCATGGGTATCGGCGATGCGTTGCGTCAGTTCGCGTTGCTGAGCATCGGCGATGGCGTCGCGACACAGATCCCGGCGCTACTGGTCTCGACGGCGGCGGGTATTCTGGTGACGCGCGGCGCGTCGAATGCGGGGCTGGGTTCCGAAGTCGGTCAGCAATTGCTGGCCAAACCGCGCGCGTTGAAAATCACCGCTGTTTTTCTGGGCGTCTTTGGATTGATTCCTGGATTCCCGACCGTCGTACTGGTGACGCTCGGCGTGTGCGCGTGGCTGTTGGCGTCGGCAGTGGAACGGGCGCAGGCGGTCGCGCCAGCCCCGTTGCTGGCACAGGGAGGCTTGGGCGTAAAAGGTGCGGGAGCTTTAGCGAAAAGCGCTGATGCGGCGCAGCCGACCACTCAAACCAAATTGCTGGAACTGGAATTGGGCCGGCGGCTGCTGTCATTTGCAGACCACAACGGCGAGTTATTGACGCGTGTGGGGCAAATTCGCAGAAAGCTCGAAGTGGAGTTGGGCATCGTGGTCCCAGCATTGCACGTCCGGGACAATCTCGATTTATCCCACTGTGGATACCGCTTAAAAGTGCGCGGGGCCGTCATTGCCCAGCATGAAATCTATCCCGACAAACTCCTGGCGATCAATCCTGGCGCGGCGCGCGCCGGCGTGGAAGGGACTCCCACCACCGATCCGGCATTTGGATTGCCGGCATTATGGATCACCCCGGCGCAACAGGGGCGCGCGGAGACCTATGGATACACAGTGGTTCAACCGGTCGCCGCGCTCATCACCCATTTGCAGGAGGCGCTCAAGAATTCCGCGGCGGAGTTGCTCACACGATTGAATGTAAACGAGACCTTGGAGCGGGTGAAAGAATCGGATCCGGCGCTGGTCAAAGACACCATTCCGGGAGCTGTCACGGTGGCGGTTTTGCATCGTGTTCTGCAAGGATTGCTGCGCGAACATGTCCCCATCAATGACATGGTCACCATTCTTGAAACGCTGGGCGATCAGGCAGGGCAACAGAAATCGGTGGACGCGCTGGTCGAGGAAACGCGCGCAGCGCTGGCACCAACTTTTGTCGGAGCGATGTTGGACAACGCCGGTGTGCTGCATGCATTGGCGTGCGAACCACAGTTGGAATCGCGCATGATTCAAGCGCTGGTCCGCATCGAAAACGTTCCCATGCTCGCTCTGAATCCGCACCACGTCACCGCATTTGTCACACGGGCTGCGGAGTTGTCCGCCTTGTCTGAAAAGAAACGCGGACGCAAACCCGCGTTGGTCTGTTCCGCGAATTTGCGTCCTCACATTCGCAGGTTGATTGAACGTTCGCTGCCGGGAACGGCTGTGCTGTCCTATCCGGAAATACCGCGCCAGGCCTCACTGGAAATTGTCGGGCAACTGTCAGTTGGCGTGTTAACACAGGAAGAATCCGCGGGTGCCGCACCGGTGCTCCAATCCGCAGGCAAACGATAAGAGGAAGGAAACGAACCCGTGCAAATACGAACGTGTTCCGCAACAAGCTTGCCTAAATTGATGGAAGAAATGAGCCGGACGTACGGCCAGGACGCGGTGCTGTTGAGTGTGCGCCGCTTCGAGGCAACGGGCACGTCGCCGTTGCGAATCGAAGGCACGATCGGCGTTCGCAACGACTTCGACACGCCCGCACCGGAGCGCACTGAATCGAAACCGGTCTCGCGCAAAAATGAATTCCGGCCGACCACCGAAATGCCACTGTTTCCAGTCCGCAAAAAACAGACGCGTTTCGACGTCAACCGCATTCTAACCGGTTCGGTCCTGGTGGGGCCACCGGGATCGGGCAAGACCACGACCGCAGCGAAAATCGCCGGGCGCGTTTCCACCCTGACGCGCGGCGACGTCGGCATGATTTCAACCGACACCGTGCGCCCGGGGGGCGCTGCGTTGATGATGGCGTACGCGGACAAACTGGACGTTTATTCCACGTCGGTCATGTCGGCCCCTGATTTGCATCGGAGAACCACGCAATGGAATATGCGGGGACCGCTGGTGATCGACACATGCGGATTCAATCCGACAAATACTCTGGCCATCAAAGATTTGATGAGTTGGCTGGACAATGTGAAAACAGAAATGTGCCGCCTGTTGATCCTGAGCGCGACGGACAATCTGGCCATCGTTCGTGAATGCCTAAATTTGTACGACGAATTGAGGATTGCTGGCGTGGTGGTGACGAAGACAGATTTGGACGCCAGCGGTGGCGAGTGCATATCGGAAGTAAGGCGACAGAAGCGGCCGTTGGCTTTTTTGGGGACGGGAACGGAAGTGCCGGGCGATCTAGCCGTGCCAGACGAGCAGTACCAGACGATCGGGGAAGCCATGTGCTTGCAACACTAAATCAAGGGGAATTTGACCATGTATCAACACAACCGCGAAAGTTTACGTCGGCCCCCCGTTTCGCTGGCATTTGTGAGCGGCAAGGGCGGCGTCGGAAAAACGAATATCGCTTCCAACCTTGCCATCATGCTGTCAACGTTGGGTAAGAAAGTCCTGCTGCTGGATGCTGATTTGCGACTTTGCAATGTCGATGTCCTGCTGGGACTGACACCAACGCGGACACTCAAGCACGTCTTGGAAGGTTCGTGCGATCTGGAAGACATCCTCATGAAAGGGCCCGAGGGGATTTCGGTGATACCCGCGTGCTCGGGGGATTTTCCATTGAATGAAATGACCCCGACGCAATTTGAAACCATGCGTGCGGCGATGCGGCGGGTATCGTCACAGTATGACTATTCAATTATTGACGCACCCACCGGGATCGCCCGCAATATGCAGCAGGCGGCCCAACTGGCAAACGAGGTTCTCATCCTGACGACGCCAGAACCCACGTCCGTGATAGACGCGTACGCAGTGGCAAAACAATTGTCGCGGTGTCATGAGCACGCGTCGTTGAAGCTGATCGTCAATATGATTTCCGAACATGATTCCGGCGAGCGTGTGGCCAGCGGTCTGCGTGAAGCCGTTTCGCGTTTTCTGAATCGTGACATAGAAGCCGTTGCCAATTTCCCCTTCGATCCGTGTGTCTCCCTGGCGGTGCGGCGGCAGCAACCGTTTTCAATGTGCTATCCAAATTCGCCGGCAGCGCGTTCTATCCGAGCATTTTCGCTTCGAATGATTTCCGTTCCCGCACGCAGGACGACGGCAGCTCTCGGCGGCTTCCATTGGAACCAGCGTTTTTCGTTACCCACTTCTGCGACATGGCTGGAGCACAATAGAAATGGGCCGGGTGACGTATGAATCCACCGCCCGCGCGAGCCAGTGTGCTTCGGGCCGCTCCGAAGAGTTCGTTGCGTGTCTCCCTGCCGGACGGCGTGAAAAATCCGGCAGGTGCCCCGGGTGCGATGGACCTACCCGGAGAAGACGAGCTTGTTGGAATGGCGGTTGAAACCAATCCGGATCCCGGACTCTCTGCGCGCTGGCTTCAACAAGCCGTGATCGCGGCGAGTCTGGTTGCGGCGATCATTGTATTTGGGACAGCGCTCAATGCGGGTTGCAGTCTGCTTACGGCCGTGGTTCGTGCGAGCATGGGAATGACGAGTGTGGCTGGATTGTGCGCCGTGCTGGCGCACGTGCTGACCGCACAACTGGCGGAACGGACGCCAGCAGCGACGAATGAAACGAGGAAAACGGTATGACACTTCAAAGCGAGTCGCAGTCCCTGACCGCCCCGCTGACGGACGCGGAACTCTTTGAGTCCGTCAAACACCTGTGGTTGCAATGGCGCGAAAATCCTTCGGATTCACGGGCCGTAAATGAGTTGGTTGAGGTGTACATGTTTCTGGTGGACTCCGGCGTACAGCGCGTTTACAGCCGAATTCCAAAGCATGTGAACCGAGAGGAGCTGCATGCAGCGGCGTTGGAAGCGCTTTATTTTTCGTTGCACAATTGCAATCCGGAAATGGGGGCGTCATTCGAAGCCTACGCACGCAAGCGCATTCATGGCGCCATCATGGATCTGCTGCGCATTCTGGACGGTGTGCCCCGAAGTTCCCGGCTGGCCACACGGCGTATAAATTCGGCCACGTTGGCATTTCAGGATCGGAATGGACGAGGGCCGTGTCAGGAGGAGTTGGCGAGCGAATTAAGCCTGTCAAAAAATGAATTGACTCGTTTGGAGGCTCAAGCCCGAACGGCCAACCGACTGTCGCTGGATGCGTCGATGGATGGCGATGCGTCCGATGACATGCAAGCGCGGAGTTCCATTTTGGCCCGGCTGGGAGTGCACGACAGCCCGCTGGAACACATGATTGAAACGGAAACGTGCAGTGAGCTTGTCACTGCATTGCAAATCCTTCCGGAACGTTACCGGGCGGTGCTGGTGTTGCACTATCACGAAGGCATTCGTTTCAACGAAATTGCCGAAGCCATGTGTGTTTCGGAAGCGCGCATTTCTCAGATCCACAGTGAGAGTTTGAAACGGCTGAGGGAATACATGATTCGGGGTTCCAAACAGTAAAAAACATAGAGTTTCTCACGACGCGTCATGAGATAGCTGTCGTCATCTGTAGATTTATACAACAAAAAGGACAGCATGGACTAAAAATAATGCGCGAGGCATTATCCATGCGCGGACCAATAGTGCAAGTTTTGTTGAATACGGACAACAAGAGTCGCGAACAGAAGTAAGCGGCTCTTGATCCATGTCCAGAACACGATTCATATCCTATTTCAAAGCGGCTTTGCGTCCGTATTCCGAACCGTCTGCATCTCGCAGTTGTCGCCGCTGGACAACTCCAACAGGGACGTCAGATTCTCGCTGTTGCGTTTCAGCTCGCGCAACTCCAGCAGGTTGCAGATACGCCGCCACAGCAGCGCGGGATAAATGGGTTTGTTCAAATAGTCGCCCGCACCGGCCTCAAAAGAAGCTTCCACGCTTTCCTTGTCGGTGTTTCCTGTCAACATGAGTACAGGCACATCGTGAGTGAATCGGAGTCCATTCAACTGCCGACACGCGCTGATGCCATCGAGCACAGGCATTTCAATATCGAGCACGATGAGATCGAACTGTTGTATCATGGCTTGCTCGACGGCGGCCTGTCCGTCCGAAACCGCTGTTACCTTTGCTCCAAATTGCGTGAGAAAAGCAGTCATTACGCTGATGCCAACCTCATCATCATCCGCGATGAGGATGCGCGGAGATTCCACTAGAATTTTCATGCAAGTTCCCTTCCGGAAAGTGTGGACAAACGATTTCGAAATTGCCCGAACTGTGACTGTAAATGCGCCAATTCGCGGTGCGCCCGGGAAATACGTGAAAGACATTGGACGCGTGAAACCATGTCGTCAACCTGAATCGGTTTGAAGAGATAGTCTGTGGCTCCTTCGCTAATGGCACGCCGCATGATATCGGGTGAGGTCTCGCCGGTGATAAATACAACCGGGATATTCTGAAGCGTTTGCGATGATCGAATCTTTTTACAGATTTCGAGACCGCTTATTCCGGGCATTTCCATGTCCAAGAAGACAACATCCGGCGGATCGAAGGCCATATGATCCAGCGCCCGGGCCCCGCTTGTAAAGGCCTCAACGCGGTATCCGGAGGATTGGAGTAATTCGGACATCAGCATGCAGATTTGGGCGTCGTCGTCGACACAGACCACATATGGCGTCATGATCGGAAGCGATACAGGTTTGGTGAATTCATGTCGAACAGATAATATTGGAGCCCTGGCTGAGGGTGCCGGAGTTTGCGTTCCGGTCAAGCGGGATTGTTTGACTTTTGCAATGGCCGAGAGCAACTCCATTGCGCTTTGATAGCGTTCGTTCGGATTAATGTGCAAACACTTGCTGATAAGGCCGGCAGTCGCCGCACTAATATCGGGGCGATACTCACGCACGTCCGGTACCTGTTCAACGGTCTGAATGCGCTGCGCCTCCTCCCAAGTCGTCACATTGAAACAATTGCGCGCACACAACATTTCATAGATGGTAATGCCAAGACTGTAGATATCACTGCTGGGTCCAACGTGCAGCATGTTCAACTGCTCGGGACTTGCGTACCCGGGTGTCCCACCGTCGACCCATTCCTCGCCCGGCAGTGCTGGCGTTCCGCTGACGACGTTTTTGTCGAAGGCACGGGCCAGCCCGAAATCCAGAATCTTGCAGCCGCCATTCCGCTCGGAGATCATGATATTGGCGGGTTTGATATCCAGATGCAGATACGAGGATTCATGAATGGCGGCCAGTCCCCGTGCAGTATCGGCAGCAAATTCGAGAATGAAATCCTCGTTCAATTTTTGCTTTTGATACACAGCATCCCGAAGGCGCTGGTCCGCCGTGATTCCGTGGACAAACTCCTGGACTATAAAGACAAAACCGTCTTCTGTATTCACGTCGAACACACGCACGACATTGGGGCTTGAAATTTTCGCAGCCAAACTGGCTTCATCCACAAAGCGCGACACGCTGAATTGATCCGAACTATCGACGACAAGAAACTTGACAGCCACAGGCACACGCAATCGGAGATGCGTTCCGCGATAGACAACTCCCATGCCGCCCGACCCAATGACGCGGTGCAGGACAGCGCCACCAATAATCGGCGGGCTGCCTTTGGCCTGTACCAAATTCCTGCACAAAATACTCCCTGCTTCTGTCATAGTTCAAGCCTCTCTGCGAAGTCTGTTTCGTGCCACAAAAATGACTGCATTCGATCCAACCTGGCTCACGTGCCGTGCTTGTTTTCTGATCCCTCAGCATTATGACACGACCGGTTGTCTTCGCGACAGCCAGCGCTCCAGAGTCGATTTCAGTGTGTCCAATTGAATGGGTTTCGCGATGTAATCGTCCATCCCGGAAGCGATGCAGTGCTGTCGGTCTTCCGCAGTGTCGGACGCGGTCAAGGCAATGATGACGGTATGTCGTTGTGCGCCTTCCCGTTTTCGCAATTCCTCGGATGCCGCATAACCATCCAGCTCCGGCATCAAGCAATCCATGAGCACGATGTCGTACGTCACACCGGTCGCCAGGGCACCCAGCACCTCGACACCATTGCACACGGCATCGGCGGTGAAACCAAGGCGCTTTAATTGCCGCAGGGAAAGCCGGCGGTTGTCCTCATTATCATCCGCCAGCAGGATGCGGCAGGATGCCTGTGTATCGAGTTCACTCATGTTTAGCTACCTCCCCCACCCGCCGGCCATGGACTGAACACCAGCCCGTGAACCGCGGCGTTCAACTTGAAATGACATCGTGGACCTTGCTTATCAGAACATGGAGCGAAAGTGGTTTCGGAATGAAATGAATCTCGGCGTTGCCGTTTGTGCCCAAATGACTTTCCGGATAGCCCGACATATAGATGACTTTCATCGCGGGTTGAAGGGCTTCCAAGCGTATGGCCAATTCGGTGCCGTTCATTTCGGGCATGACAACATCGGTGAGTAACAGGTCTATTTTCCCGGAATGCTTTTCAACCAATTCAATGGCTTCGCGCGGATGACTGGCCGTGAGCAGGTTATAACCGCATGTTCCAAGAGTCTCTTTGATGATATCCAATACTTCAAATGTGTCTTCAACCACCAGGATGGTCTTGACTATCGTCAGTTGGGCGGCGGTTCGCGCGGACGGCCGGGCCGGGGTAAAGGGCACGTCGATGCAAGGCAGATAGATTTCAAAGCGCGCACCCTGTCCGACTTCGCTGGAGACATGGATAAATCCACCGCTTTGTTTGATGGTTCCGTAAACCATCGCCAGACCCAGGCCGGTGCGTTTGGCCCGGCCTTTTGTCGTAAAGAAGGGTTCGAATATTCGGGCAAGCGTACCCGTATCCATTCCGCATCCGGTGTCCGTCACGGACAGCATCGTGTAGAGACCCGGACTGACACCTTCGTTCGCCCTGGCAAATGCTTCGTCTTTCACCACGGTGGCGGTTTCAAAAATCAAACGCCCGCCGTTGGGCATCGCGTCTTTTGCATTCATGGCCAGGTTGAGCAACACTTCTTCGATTTTGGCGGGATCGGCTTTCACATGGCCGGGATTCGTTCCTAGCTGCGTTACGACGGTAATGTCGGTTCCGACGATCTGCTTAACCGCGCTTTCAACGTCTTGCACGGCTGTATTCAGATCGACGACTTTGGGCCTGAGAAATTGTTGTCCGCTGAAGGCCAGCAATTGTCTCGCAACGGCGGCGGCCCTGTCGCTTGTTTTGATGATCAATTGAACTTCAGCGGTCATGCGCGGATCGTGAGCAAGATGTTGCAGCATAAGTTCGCTGCGAACAATGATGACAGTCAGCAGATTGTTGAACTCGTGCGCGACGCCTCCCGCAATCTCCCGCACCGCTTCCAACCGTTGCAATTGCCGAAGTTGAAATTCAGTCCGTTTCAACAACTCTTCGGCCTGTTTCCTGGCCGAAATGTCACGAGCTGTGATGGAGATTCCAATAATCCGTTTGTGTTCATTTAAGATCGGTGAAAGGGCGACGGATAGATAAACCGTCGTACTGATCTCCGGATGAGCCAGAGTTTCGAAACAATCGACCCGCCCCCCGGCCGAGAGCTTCTCAAATGCCCGCTCGAGCACAGCATGTTTGTCGTGCGGGAAAAGATTCAAGACAGACTGACCCAGAACAGCCGCCCCCGGGCGGCCAAAAATTCGCGCGGCCCCTTGGTTCCAGTTGACGATTCGGCGGTGTTCGTCGATTCCGATGATCGCATCGTCGCTCATCTCCAGGGCCGTTGTGAGCGCACTGCGGAGGTGTTGGGCCTGGGTTGTCTTGACTACGCGCTCGACGAGGCTCGGCAGGTGCTCCCAGTAGGCACCATTTTTAATGACATAGTCGGCGGCACCACGGCGCAACGCCTCAACGGCGACCTCTTCATTTCCATGTCCCGTTACGATGATGACAGGAACAGGAGGACTGGAAGCGGAAGCCGCTTCGAGAACCTTCCAACCATTTTCGTCTGCGAGCAAATAATCCAGGAGTACCGCAGAGAACCGTCCAATGGCCAACGCGGTAATGGCGTCGTCCACGCCCACCACTGTGCGCGAGGACTTGCCAGCACGCTTCAAAACTTTCGCTTCCAATTCCGCCGTCGGCTGATCGTCCTCGACGATAAGTATCGGCCAATCACTATCCAAATAATTTGACATGGCTTCAACCTCGGCTTTCACGGAAATGAGTTGCAAAGTGCGCGCCGATTCTTGAGATCAGCAATAAATGACTTCGACATCCCTGACCAACTCGGCCAATTTTGCCGCGTACAACTCGACAGCGCTGGCGTTGCGGCTAAGCGCTGCAGCTTCCAAACAGCGCCCGATTTCACTGATTTCGGGAAACCCGTAGCCATCCCCGCAACCGGCCATGTTATGACCCCACATGCGGATTTGTTTAAAGTTCTCCCTTGAAAGCGCGCAGGAAATCTGCGCGATTTCCTTTCTTCGATTCTCAAGAAACTCTGGAAAGATGTCATTGAGATCCGCAGGAATGCTAAGACACACTCGACTTGAAATGCCCGTCATAATCCACGCTCCTCTTTCCGCACTGTCATGCGCTGATTGCAAGGTTTATGTACGATTCAATCACCGTTGTTCCAGGCTGCCAACGCGATGTCAACACGCCCAATTTTCCGCAGGCCTTTTCAATCGCGTCTAAATCGTCATTGATTGCGCCGTCCATCCCATTCCCTACCCGCAGGCCGGCCAGGCATCCGGCGACCGTTTCCCGATCCGCATCAATTCGCAAGAGCAACTGAGCAAGGACTTCCCCTCGGGGCTGCACACATGACGGATTCAAGTGCTCGGACACGAGGTCGATTGTCTTCAGCATGGAGTCTGCTGTTGCCAGGATTTTAGTGAGCAACGCAGTGGCGTCGAGATTCCCAACAACGTCGTCCAAGATCATCTCGGAGTAGCCGATGATGGCATTCAATGGCGTCCGAAGTTCGTGTCGCACGTGCGCGGCGCTCATGCTTGTTTTCCAATCAGTGCTTCGATCTTGCCGAGAAGCCGCGCGAATTCGACGGGTTTCGTGTCGTATTCATCGCAACCGGCGGCCAAGACTTTTTCACGGTCGCCTGACATGGCATGAGCAGTGACACCGATGATCGGAATGGACTGGGTGTCGTGGCTGGATTTCAAACGCCGGGTCGCTTCCCATCCATCAACAATTGGGAGATTCATATCCATCAGGATTAGGTTGGGTTGGCCTTTCATCGCCTTATCGATGCCATCCGCACCGTCCACCGCGAATTCCGTTTCATATCCCCTGCGCTGCAGCCGGCGCAGCAGCATGTCGCGGTTCATCTCATTCTCCTCGACCAACAGTATCTTTGTCATCACGCACACTCCTTTTCCTCAAGAAACACGGGGGCGTTTGGCACTTCCCTGCCCGAAATCAACGCACCGATATAGGTGAACAGATCGGCATAGTGGATCGAATGCTTTTCAATGATCAGTTTTGAATGCTCACTCAACATTTCACGCTCATCCGTCGTCAAATCTTTCGCAGTGAGGACCACGATCGGAATATCCTTCCACTCGGGGTTGGCTTTTATGGTGGTAATCAAAGTCAACCCATCCATCTCCGGCATCATTAAGTCACTGAACACGAGGGAGATCGGCTGCTGTTTCAGAATTTCAAGAGCCTGAATTCCATTTTCTGCAAGAATCGGAACGAGTCCTTCTTTGCGCAATTGGAACGCCATTCGTTCCCGAAGGGCAGGATCGTCATCGACGACGAGCACCGCGCCCACCACTTTCTTCCGCAACTTGTTGACGCTTCTGAAGAGTTGCGAGTTGCTGACGGGTTTCACGAGGTAGTCGGCAGCGCCGAGCATGTAACCCAGATTACGGTCGGCGACCATGGTGTGCATGATCACGGGAATGTTTCGAAGCTCGTTGTCGTGCTTCAAGATGTTCAATACGCTCCACCCGTCCATTTGAGGCATCATGACGTCCAGGATAATAAGATCGGGCTTCCATTCACGGGCGAGTTTCAACCCGGCTTCGCCGCAGTCCGCGGTGTGCACTTCACACCCGATTTTTGTCAGGTTCCGGGAGATCAGATCATGGATCAACAAATCGTCATCAATGACCAGTATTTTGGTTCGCAATTCGGGAAGGGCCGGGGAGGAGTGCGTGGCGTTCCTGACGGAAACGCGATTCTGCATGACCGGTTTCTGCTTCAACGGAATCCGGGCGGAGAACGTGGTTCCTTTTCCAAAGACACTGGATACGGTCAGGTCGCCACCCATCATGCGGCAGAATTCACGGCTGATGGTCAGGCCCAAACCCGTGCCTCCGTATTTTCGCGTCGTGGATGCATCGGCCTGCTGGAAAGGCTGGAATAGTTTTTCCATCTGTTCCTGCGTCATGCCAATGCCGGTGTCAAACACATCAATCACAATGCAGTCTGTATCTTCAAAAACTTCTTTCCGGGCGTGAATACCAATCTCGCCATCCTGGGTGAACTTCGACGCATTGCTGAGCAGGTTGAAAAGTGTTTGACGCAATTTCGTCACATCCGCAATCATTTCGCAGAGTTCCGGCGAGGAGGTCAGGGTCAGCTTGTTTTTGTTCTTGGACACCAGCGGCTGAACGACGGCGACAACATCTTGGAGCATCTCCTCGATCACGAAGTTCTCGACATACAACTCCATTTTTCCGGCTTCGATTTTCGACAAATCGAGGACCGCACTGATCAGTTCCAGCAGATGCTTTCCAGCCGCGCGAATCTTTTGCAGATCCGCGATATAATCGTTATTTCCGTCTTCCTCTGCCATTTCCTCCAACATTTCGCTGTAGCCGATGACCGCATTCAGAGGTGTGCGGAGTTCGTGGCTCATATTCGCGAGGAAGGTGCTCTTGGACGCGTTGGCCGCTTCGGCCGCCATTTTGGCCTTCTCGAGTTCCTGTTGCGCAAGCAGACGCATTTCGTCAATTCGTTTGCGTTCCGTGATGTCGAAAAAGGTTGCCACCGCCCCCACGAACTGACCTTCATGAATGATGGGATGCGACCAGTACTCAACCGGCAGGGAACTGCCGTCGCGGCGACGGAGGTCCAACTCGACGGCCTGGGATTGGGGGGATAACACGGCGGCTTCCCCAGCCGTTTCAAAGGAGCGTAGAGTCGCCGGAGGGCCCTGAACCAACTTCGCGACGTTTCGTCCGAGCAGATCATCCTCGCGTTCGAAGCCCAGCATTACGAGGCTGGCAGGATTGGCGAAGGTGCAGTTGCCCTGGGTGTCCACCCCGTAGATTCCCTGCGCCGTGGAGTGCAACAGGAGCCGGAATCGGTTTTCGCTTTGCCGAAGATCATCTTCCGCTTTTTTGGCATCACTGATGTTGATGCGGGCCACCACCACACCGCCGCCTTTGGAGTTCAGGGGAGTTGCCGTCAGTTTATACCAGCGTTGTTCCGTGGGTGAATGACAGGGATGATTCATGCAGAACTGGGGAAATTGGCCGTCCAAAACGGCTTGAATACCCTGGCATGCGTACAGGGCGTCATCGTCCGTCGTCTCAAAACCACCGGAACTTAGACACGAGAACAGGCCGTGAATGCCGCGACCTGTGAGATGCTTGTTCATGTCGGGAGTGCCACAATTGCCCGCAGCAAACCGAGACCACGGTTCGTTCACGGTAGTGACAATGCCTTTCGAATCCAGCACCGCTATTTCGGCAGTAATTGAATTCAGCACGGCACAATTAAAGGCTTCGCTCTCGCGCAATGCATCTTGAGCCCGCTTGCGTTCCGCAATATCCGAGAAGACAACCACGGCTCCAATAATGGTGTTCTTCTCGTTACGCAGTGCTGTTGTCATGTATTCAACGGGAAACCAACTGCGGTCCTTGCGCCGAAACACTTCATTCTCTTCGCGCTGTTCAATTCCGGTGCGAAGAGTGACGAATACGGGTGACACCTCTTGCGCATAAACGATACCGCCTGCACTCTTGTATTGAAGAGTAGATTGCATTTCCCGTCCCAGCAATTCGTCGCTCGTCCAACCCAGCAGCGACAGAGACGCGGGATTGGCGAACGTGATTTTGCCCGACGCGTCCAGACGCAGAATGCCTTCGCCGACCGAATTCAATATCGCCTCGTGGTCCTGCTGCAGGCTGCGCAATTCCTCGGTGAGACATTGAGCCACTTTCCGGCCCATTTCGGCATCGGTTCTTGCTGCCGCGATGCCTTGAACCTGCGCCCGGATGGAACTGGATATCATCCAGGCCAGCCACACAAACAAACCGGCGCAGACCGAACCCATGAGCGCCATGCGGCGCCAACTCGTTTCATAAATTTTCCCGGTTTCAGCCGCAATCAAATCGGAGTGTGTCTGGACGGAAAGCAGCACGCCGGCAACCGTTTGGTTGATTGCGTGGGTGATGGCGGAGCGGTCCTTTATGAGAAGCTCGCGTTCGGCACGCAACTGGAGGGTGTTCCGACGCAGCGCATAAAGCCCGCCCGTCCCCAATTGGATCGACTGATATGCATCATCCATCGCGTATCCGGTTCCGAATAGCGATTCGGACATCTCTTGCATCGCTTTTTGCACGACAGCGCCTTTTTCGGGCTGCGTGGCAACAAAAATAGTGACGTTGCGGTTGAGTCGGTTCAAAACCGACGTGAACTTGTTGTCTTTCAGATCGGCCAGGGAATCGAAGCGTTCTTCTCCACTCAACAGTTCTACAAGCGCTGAAATTTCAGCCAGATCCTGATCCAATTCGATGGCTTTGCGGCTGCTGTTGTTGATTTGCCCTGATACGATTTCCTGTGCGAGGGCAGCACTGGCGTTACCAGTCGCATTGCTCCATCGTTTGAGAAGCACCGCTTCTTTCAGACGAGCCGTGCCGACGAGCGTTCCCGCGATGCCTTTCAGGACTGTGATTTGGTCACGGGCCTTTCCAATGGTCGTCTGGCCGATGTTGTCTTCATTTACCAGTCCGTAGCTCCGTCGCCACGCCTGTGCGCACTCTGCGAGGTCGGCCAATGTCCGTGCCTGCTCTCCGAGTCGTTTGAACGTGTCAGCCGAGATCACCCCTCGAGCGGGACCGAATGCAAAACGATCCACTCTTTGAACCAACTTGCCGGATGAATCAGCCGTATTTGGATTCGTGCCCGTGTCGAGTTGCGCAATAATCTCTAGGCGCACGCCCGTCGCCTCATTCATAATA
>JBAXUS010000199.1:0-11235 GCA_037129555.1 Planctomycetota bacterium | reverse complement strand
TAATGATCCCGCCGCGAATCGAACGCGGAACCTGCGGATTAGAAATCCGCTGCTCTATCCAGTTGAGCTACGGGAACTGAATTGCTTGCTTCAGTTTCGGTCTGACGGCATGCCTACCGAGTTAAATTCCTGTATCCTTGCCATTTAAAAAAGATCGCTACCGCCTGTGTCGACGCACGTGAGGCTGAAGAAACTCGCGCGGCCTGTCGTGACGTTTTCACATTATGCAGCAATTCGGAGCTTTGGCAAGATCCGACTTTTCAGTGCTTGCGGCGCGTGGTAGATGACGCTTTTTAAATTTGAGGTTTGCGAGTCAATCAATTACTTCCGCGCTTTCAATAGTAGATCCAAGCTACCCTCGCCCACTCCCACCTTCTCCAAATGCGGATAGCGCAATCCGTCGAAGTATTCAATCGCCACAGTCCTATAGGCGTGGACGTCTTTGATCAAGAGCGTCAACGGCTTCTTCGTCGTTTTCGCGGCGGTGATGGCTTCTTTAAACGCTTCACTGGTGAATTCCGTGCCGTTCACGGCCAGCACTTTCATCGCGTTTGTCAGGCCGGCTTTGAAGGCGGGGCTGTCCCAGATGATGTTCATTATGTCGCCGTCGCTTTTGATTTCCAAACCGATGCCGTCGGCTTGATCAACGCCTTTGATGCGCGCCTCGATGGAGCGGCTGGCGCTCGATGGAACCTCCGTGTAAACCAGTTTGTAGCCGCCTAGCGTCAGACCGTTTTTCGGCGCTTCAGTCGTGACGTTGTCGGCGTGCTCGTTGAAGAATTTCTCCCAATCGATTGGGGCGTAATCGATTGGGGCGTTCGGAGCCAGGCCGTTTAAAATATCGATCACGGTGCGGCGGTTGTAGGTCACTTCGCCGAAGTCGCCATCGTTGATTCCGAAGAAGCTTTTTGCAAAATCGTCCATGCCTTTTACACCGGTTGTCTGCTTACGGATCAGGCCATCGACTTCCAGCCACATCAACAGACCTTCATTGTAATAATCTTCTGCGCGCTGCCATGATTTCCACGCTTGCTTGGTGCGACCCGAGATGATCGACTCGTGCGTCGTGTCTTCGAGCGGTCGCCATTTCCGTCCGACGACGAGGTCTAAATTCGATGCGATCATGGCCAGCGCGTCAAGCGTCTGCTGCTTCGAATACAGCCCCGACCGCGCGCCCAGCACGTAGCCCCAAAACTGCGTCTGGCCTTCGTAAACCCACAGCAGATTGTCCTGCATAGGCACGTTGTAATTCGGTGTCCAGAGCAACTCCGAGCGCCGGAATTTACCGTTCCAGCTGTGCGTGAATTCGTGCGGCAAGAGATTGCGTGCGCCGGGGCCTTCGGCCCAACGCGTGAAGTAGCCGGGCGACACGCCGTTCTCACTGCAGCGATGGTGTTCAAGACCGATGTGTCCGAGCGTGTCGGAGATCGACAACAGGAAATCGTAATGATCGTAATGACGCGCTCCGAACAATGCGACGGCCTCGCTCACGAGTTTCGTGTGAGCCAAAATCTGCTCGGGCGTCGGATGCAATTCGCGCTGCGAATCGGCGAAGATATCGAGCATCACATTGCCGCCCAAATCCACCGCTTTGAAATACCGCCCGGCCAACACCGGCGAATCGACCAGCACCTCGTAATCGGTCAAATCGTACGTCACTGTCGCGCCGGTTCGCTTGCCGCGCACCGCACTGCACGCCTCCCACCCGTCGGGATACGTGGCCGTCGCGCGAATTGGGATCTGCCGCGCGTAATAGCCCGCCGGATAGAGCGACATCGCTTGCCATTGCAGGCTCAATAACGCATCGGTCATCACCACGCGGCCTTGTTCGGGCGCGGTTGCCGAGAGGTATTGGAATTCCGCGACAATAGTTTTCGCCCCGTCTGGTACGGTCAGATGAAACGCGAAAACATTCTGCGGATCACGCACCCACTGATGCGGCTTGCCATCGATTGTAATCTTCAATCCGGCGAGTTTATCAATCGCCCCTTTGGGACCGTGGACGCCGGGCAGCCACTGCGGATAAAGCAGCGTCATCTGCCCAGACTGAGCCACCGGAATCGTCTCCGTCACGCGAAATATCCGGCGCTGAACATCCGTCGCATCGACGCGCAATTCAATTGTCCCGGGAAACGGCACATCGCGCGGAGCCGGAATTGCGATAACCGTAGTCTGAGCGGTTGGCTTGCTGCGCGTGGCTTCCGTGTACTCCGCTGAAGTCGCGTGTGATGGAGAGAATGACAGAGCAAACAGCAATACGACGAGGATCAGTCGAGGGTGCATAATGGGACTCCGTTGAACGTGTGCTGTTGGACTTAAAATGAGACATCAATTTAATCGTAAGTACCGCTGATTATAGCAGCCCTCGTGCAATTTTCATTTTCTGAATCGCAGCGTGGGTCCGTACAGGAAACACTTGCCAGAATCCCGCGCAGCGTTACGTTAATCCAGTTGATCATTTTTCCAAACGAGCCTCACCCAAAGGACCGCCACCATGTTCATCCATAACGTCTGTTTCTGGCTTAAAAAAGACCTGAGCACCGCTGACCGAGCGACTTTCGAAAGCGAAGTCAAACTGCTGACCCAAATTCCGTACCTCGAACGCGGCTACGCGGGCATCCCTGCCGATACCGAACGCCGAGCAGTCACGGACCACAGCTTCGACTACGCCACGTCACTCCATTTCAAATCGCTAGCCGACCACGACTACTATCAGAAAGAATGCCCGGCCCACGCCCGCTTCGTTGCCGCCTGCAAAACGTTCTGGGACCGAGTCTCGATTCATGACGTTTGTCCGATCTAATACGTAAACTTGATATCGACGGCAAGCTGACTTGCGATCGAGAGCAGAGCGCTTTGAAAAAGGTGGCGACGAAAGATGAGACTGGACTATAATGCAGATCGCGCGGCGTGTTTTTCGCCGGCTAAGCCAGTTTTCTCCGCGAGGCTTTCCCCACCATGCCGAAAGCGATCTTTGGCCGTCCAATCAACGCCGTAACACCCGGCGGCACTCACATCGGCGTCAACATCGTCACGCTTTACAAGGGCAAAGTGGTGCTCTTTGAAAAGCCGGGATTGCCGGGAGGAACAGAAGTCGGCGACCTCTGGTTTCCCTGGGATTATCTTGAATTTGGTGAACAGCCCGAGGTGTGGGCCAAGCACGTGTTGAAGCAGTGGGGCAAAGTCGAGCCGAAGGAGATGAAACTCGCCGAAGTGTTTTCGATGGTCCCTCCGGGCGAGGACTGGAATCTTGTGTTTCAATACGTCGCTGAATTGAAAGCCCTGCCGAAGAACGGCGACAACGTGAAGAACATCAAACTCATCGAACACGCACAACTTCCGCGCATGATCGGCTGGCTGCGTCGCAGTGATGTGAAGCGCTTCCTGACCGCTGTGGACATGGAGTAAAAAAAGTAGGACGGGCTTACAGCCCGTCTGTTTGTGCGCAACGACTACGACATGGACGGGCTAAAAGCCCGTCCTACTTTTTTATCGATATTATTTGATGATCGCTGAGTTCATAAACGCGTTGGCGGGAAGTTGAGTTTTGCTTTCGTTCCACCATGCGATCCATTCGTCCTTCTTTTGGTGTTGGACATGGGTGAGCTTTTTTAGTCCGTCGATCAAGCTTTCGCAGACGGCTGGTTCGATGGATTCGAGACCGGCGACCAACGTGTTGACCGCGTTTTTTCCACCGGTTTCGGCCAGAGCATTGGCAGCCGCTTGGGCGGGTTCTTTGGTCTTTTCTTTTTTCAACGCTCGCGCGAGTACATCGTAAGCCATTGGTGAATTGACGTCGTTCTGGGCGGCCCGCCACACGAGTGAACCGTAGACCAATTTGCGCACTTCGGAATAGCGGTTGTTCGCGGCGAATTCCAAGCCGGGCGAGATGGACGACGGATCGTTGATGTTGGTGAGGATGTCAATGCCCGTGAGTGCGAAGCCTTGATCAAGCGATGCTTGAATGCGTTCGCCGAGAGTTTGGATCGCGCCACCGCGCCCCTGGCCTTCGGTTGGGCGTAACGCGACTTGCAATTCAATCAGGCGGACGGTTCGTTCATTGGATTCCTGTATTTGTTGCGCAGTTTGCTGGGCTTGCTCCCGCTTTGTCTTCGCCTCCAATTCCTTGGACGCCAACTCCTGAATCTCTTGCGTCCGAAGGTATTCGTCTTTGGATATCCATTTATCACCTACACGGATCATGTTGAAGGCGCGTTCGGCATCACGACCGGCACTACTGTGATCGGGATCAATTTCGAGCGTCTTGAGGACCCACTGGCGGTAAAGCGGGGTGCGCTTTATCAGGTCGCGGTAGAGGGCAGCGATTTCGTAACAGGCGTTGGAATCATTCGGCTTGCGCGTTTTTTCTTTGATTGAAATCGCCAGATTCCAGCATTTGTCGCGCAGCGTGTTGATACGGTCGAAGCCGGGCATGTTGAGACCGCCGATGCCGGATTTCTTGGCACTCAACTCGAGTTTCTTACCGAGTTCGATCAAGCCGTTGGCGTCTTGTTCTTTTTCAAGGGCGTTGAATTTCGTCATGAAGCGATCCACGTCGGGCTGCAATTTTGCGATGTCAAAGATGATCAGCTCAAGGCCTCGCCCCGTTTTGGCCGGTTGGATCGTGCCGCAGATCCAGACGTTGTCGAGCGCTTTCATCTCGGGCGCCAGTTTGCGCTTGGCTAATTCTTCAAAAAAAATCTTGCCATCCACGCCGGTCAACTTCAGACCCAAGGCCCCAACAAACGATTCAAATTTGCCTTCAAAACAGACTTCTTTCAAGGCGGTGTTGTTCAAGGAGAGGATGACGGCGGGGTCAATTTCAGTCCAATTCTGATCCGCATACCGGAAGATCGTGACGCCCTTATACGTGGTGCGCGGAAGCTCTTCAGGGTTCAGCAGTGTGTCGGCGGCGTGGGTCAAGCCGAACGCGGTGCTGGCGATCAGCAGCATGACGGCTGAGAGGTTTTGGGTCATGGCGAATACTCCTTGCACGACAGGTTGTACGGCGTGATTCACGCGATCAAAAATTAGTCACCAACCGAATGCCGCGCGCGAACTACTGCGCGGCATTCGTCCCGGGAACGAATCCGTTTCCGACTGCCGCCGCCGGTTTTGCAGCGGGTGTCGGGGACGGTTCGGAGCCTACCGGTTTTAGAATACGAACGTGTTTGTTATCTGTCAAAATGGCGATGTCAGGACGCGCGCTGGTTCCATAGCCCATCAAGGCCGACGGTCCCAAATTGTCCGGATTTAAAATGCGCGGACCGGCTGCAAGTCCCCCGGTCTCGTTTTGGAAATAGAAACAGACTTCATCGCGCGTGACCACAAAGACGTCATCGTTGCCGTCCTTATTGAAATCATAGACAAGCATTCCGAGGCCCGGGCCGGGGAGCGCGATCTTGGTGCCGACTTCAGTGAACTTGCCGGCTTTCTCCTCCAGCATCATGACGTACGACACTTTTCCGCCGAGGACAACAGCCAGTCGGGATGTGCCGGTTTGCGCACACATGACTCGTCCAGCTCCGTTGATAATGCCATCGTCTTTCAAAGGCGAACGGATCGAAATGCCACCTTTGTCAAGGTCAGCGTTGGTACACGGGATGAAACGGATCGGTTCTTCAGCGAGTGGCGAGATGACGACAAAGCCGGGGCCCTTATCGGGAGACAACCATGGGATGACGCGTCCCGTGCCGCCGCCGCCCAACACCGAAACGGTATCCACTTTTCCGAAACCGGCTTCAGCGTCGTAGGTGGCGATCGAAAGGACGCCAGCTGCACCTGACAGCCCGGCGACGATGGTCTTGTTGCGGCCCATATCCATGGCGGCAATGGCGAGAATTCCAGGAGCCATTTTAACGGAGCGCGCGGCTTCAAAACGTCCCGCTTTGGGCAGGAACAATTTCACCTCGCCGTTGAACCAGTTCGCTGCGAGGAAGCCCGCGTTGTCATTGCCTTTCAGCGGAAATGACGCCACCGGAGCGAAACGACCGCCTTCGATCTGAGTCACCGTTTGCTTGACGCCGTCGGGGCCGCACAACACGGATTGGACGGAACCTTGCTTCAAACTTCCATGCGAGACGATGAGATCTTTGAGTCCGTCGCTGTCCACATCCATGCCGACGATGTCAATGTTGCGCGCGGTGGGTGCAAGTCCGAGGTCAAGTTCGCCACCCCGGTCATACCCGAACTGGCTCGCCAACGAGAAGGCTTTCGACGTCGAGAACAGATCTTTGCGCGCACCTTCCGGTCCCATCCAAAAGCCATTGACGATCACTTCGACAGGATGCTTTTCACCCCGTTTCAGCGCTTCAAAATCGCGTGATTCAGCGGCCCAAACGATGGTTCCGTTTTCCATATGCATGCCCAGCGGACTTTGCTTGAAGATAAATTCCTTCTTCCATCCTGGCAACGACTGGTCGAGTTCTTCGACGCCTTCCAATTCGGGCTTCCACGTCCATTTCGTGAAGACGGCAAAGTCTTTTTCAGGCGCGTTGGATATCTTGACTTTCGTGCTGTCAAAGCGCGGAGAGATCATGACTGTCGGAACAGTCGACACCGTCGTCGTTCCCGCTACGGTTCCGGTCGTTGTGCCCGGAACCGTTTTTCCGTCGACCACATCAGTCTTCGGGTCCGTGGCGCCGGGTTCAACCGGACCATCGGGAAGAAGTGGATTCTGCGGTTGCGGCCGGACCGCTGGTTTCGGTTTGTTCTTGGCGATGCCTGCAAGTTTTAAATAAGTATCCAGGTATGGCGTATAGAACGCCAAGGCAACGAGCGCGGCAACCGTACCGACTCCCAGCAACAGCAGTTTTGTGAAAACGGATCCACCACTTTTAACGCCCACTGGCGTTGATGGCGAATCGATGGAATCGACAGTTTCGAGTTTGTTCGAGTCCTGAATCGGCGTCGATCCCATCAAGGTCAGACAGCCGTTACAGGTCGTCTTACCTTCGTGGAGCGAGATTTCGTTGTCGTCGAAGAAGCGCAGACACCATTCACACTGCACTTGCTGGCTGAGGCCGCGGCCCGTGTCATCGACGCCATGTGACAGGAACCACGCGCGCAGTTTTTCAACACGCGGCCCGTATGGATTTTCTTCCACATAGCGGCGGTAGGCTTTCAACGCGTGAGGACTGTCGCCGCTCTTTTCGTAACACTGGCCAATGAAATACAACGCTTCGTAACAATCCGGGCGCTGGTCCAGCGCACCTTCAAAGCACTCGGTCGCCTTCTCGAATTCGCCGTCCCGCATGTTGGCACGTCCCAGTAACATACGGGTACGGACGTGGTCGGGCGCTTCAGCCAGAATGCGCTGGCAGTCGTCAATCGTCAAGCTGGCCGGTGAGGTCTTGAAGCGTTCCAATGCGGCGGCGTACATCTTATCCGTTTCGCTGACAATCGGCTCGTTGTCGATGAAGCCGTCGTCTTCGAGATTCGGCGAGGCGTCGGCTTCACCGATGCCTTTGACGTGCATGATCCACTGGCGCATCTTGGCGCCATCGATAGCGTCGGGCATCAAGCGCAGAAACGTCTCGTAAATTTCGGCTGCTTCAACGTTGCGCTCCATGGCGCGGAACGTGAATCCGAGCACGTAATACGGCGCAGGGTCGGTCATGTCCAATTGAATCGCCCGTTCGAGCGCTTCAATGCCTTCATTCATCTTTTCCTGACGGACCAGCACTTTGCCGAGCGCGGTGTGAGCTTCGCTGGTGTGGTCGTCAAGTTCGACGGCTTCCTTGGCCAGGTTCAGCGCTTCATCCAAATTGCCGTTCGCGAACTCGTCCAAGCTGCGTTCTATCAGCGCAACCTGACGGTTCTTTTCTTCTTCAGAAAGCGGTTCGCCCGGCGCACGGCGCGACTGTGGTTCGTACGCGGCGACTTCGTCGGAATCCGTTGGAGACGGCCCGAATTGCGGATGCGCCATGCTTTGCGTTTTCGGAGCGAATTCAGACTCGCTCATGCCGGGCGCGGCGTTCATTCCGGGGAAATTCGACGCGTGCGGGGCGTCCTCATACTCTCCGAGAGCATTGACTGGCGCGGCCATGGCGACGTCGCCTGCCGCCGCTTCCCACGCGGCCATTTTCTTGATCTTGGGAGGGTCATCAAACTGCTCGTTTTGCTCAACCTGCCCCGCCTGCCCCGCCTGATCGGGAGGCGGAGGCAGCAACAGCAACGGCGGCGCCTGCATGTCGTTTTCAACAAGGACCGATTCGATCCACCCTTCGATACGTTCGGCTTCTTCGACATCGGGATCGAGGTCGAGGAAACGCCGGTAGGCCGACGCGGCGTCCACGTTATTGCCGAGACGCCGCAGTACGAATCCGAGATTGTTGTACGCTTCACTGTAATTCGCGTCGTGGCGGATCGATTCGTACAACGCATTCATCGCGTCTTGATAGCGTTCAAGATCGATCAGAACCATACCGAGATTGTTGTAGGCCATCGCGAAGCTGGGATCGATGTAAATCGCTTCATTGTAAGCCGCCATGGCGAGATCGTATTCGCTTCGGTCGTAGTGATCCAAACCGCGCTGCAAGACGACTTCGGCATTCGAACGCGCCGCTTTGGCATCAGAGCGCGGATCGCGTCGCTGCTGTATGGCTGGCCCCATCGGAGCGGTGGCAATTTGGACTTGAGGCTGTTTCGATAACGCGGGATTTTGTCCCGAAACGAGTGCAGGATTTTGTCCTGAGACAAACGCGCGGTTTTGCCCGGAGATCAACGCAGACATGTTTTGCGGCGCACCTGCCCGGCCTGCGGGTGCTTTGTGAATGCCTGTTGCAGTCGGTGCACCTGTGAACAACGACGGTCGCGCACTGGCACCAGGTGCGATCAATTTTCCGGATTGCATCGAAGGCGAACGAAGTGCAGAGACTCCAGGCGAACTCATGCCCGGAGCGGCACCCATCGGTGCACCCATTGTCCCGGCGGTCGGCGGAGCCTTGGCTTTACCAAATACACCGGTGGCCATTCCGCCCTGTGGGGATGTCGGTGGCGCAGCGGGTGCCGGAGGAACGGCACGTGGAGGCACAGCGTTTTGAGCAGGTGGCGCATCTGGAGTGGGGGGCACAGGTGCAGCGGGCGGTGGCGCCCCGGCTCCAGCATTCCGCCGCGCGAGAAACGAGGCTTGGGGTTTCTGTTCTTCACCCATCGACTTCTGTCCTTTTAAATCGCGGACGACTGCTCATCCACTTTTTGTCACTTCACACGGGTCTGACGTGCAAGTGGGCAAACTAGGTGCCAACTTCCACATTCACGGTCTTTCCGCACTCTTCTTTCAATCGCTTCACGAAATCATCTTTTTCAACAGCCTTCGAATACGCCTCTTCTGGCGTCACGAGGTCCTTCTTGCAAATATCGACCAACGAATCATTGAGCGAAATCATGCCCAGCTTACGGCCAATCGACATCTGCGACGGAATCTGGTACGTCTTGCCGTCGCGAATCAAGGAGGACATGGCCGCCGTGATAACTAAGACTTCTAACGCCGCACATCTCCCGCCACCTTTTTTCTTCAGAAGATTCTGAGCCACCACGCCCTTTAACGACGAACTCAACATCGTACGAATCTGTTGTTGGCGGTCGGCTGGAAATTGATCGATGAGCCGGTCCACGGTACTGGCGGCAGTCGTTGTGTGCAACGTACCGAAAACAAGATGCCCGGTTTCAGCGGTTTCGACCGCGATTTCAATCGTCTCCAAATCGCGCATTTCGCCAATGAGGACAATGTCCGGCGCTTCACGCAACGCGGCTTTCAAAGCGCGTTTAAAACTCGTCGTATGCACGTGCACTTCGCGCTGGTTGATTAACGATAGCTTATTCGGGTGCACGAATTCAATCGGGTCTTCGATCGTGAGAATGTGGCATTTGCGCGTGCGATTTATGTAATCGATCATCGCGCAAAGCGTCGTCGATTTGCCTGATCCCGTCGGCCCGGTGACAACCACGAGGCCCTTGTTCAAGCGACAAAAATCCATGATCGATTTCGGCAGATTCAATTGTTCCGTCGTCACGATTTTACTGGGAATCAACCGAAAGACGCCGCCCATGCCGAGGCGGTTGCGAAAGATGTTGCAGCGGAAGCGCCCGAAGCCTGGCAGATCGTACGCGAAATCGGTGTCGTGGATTTTGGTGAATTCTTCGAGGTTCCGTTCCGGAATGATTTCAGTCAGCACCATCGCGATTTCGTCGGCTGAAATCTCGCCGAAGTCATCCAGCTGAACGATATCACCGGAAAGTTTAAAACACGGCCTGATTCCGACTGACAGCAGCAAATCGGACGCGTCGCGTTCGACCATCAATTGAAAAAGAACGTCAATCTGTGCCATGCATTGTCACCTTAAAATTGAAACGTGTCAGTCCGCACACTGTGCGCCACAGGTGCGCAACTCGACACCACAACGTTGGAGTATTATTCGACCGTTCTGCACCCGAGTCGCATGGAAAAATCCGAACGCTCACGTGCACAGTTCACGACGCTACACCGCGTCGGGCATCTCCGTGCCATCAATAAGCGCCTGCATCTGAGACGCATCGAAGCGTTTCAAGTACCGCAGAATTTGCGGAAAAATGCGGTGGTGAAATCCGAACGTGTGCAATTCTTCAACGGCTTCATCGAGCGTCCAGCCTTGAACCATGATCCGATACGACGCGACGGCCAAACCTGTCCGATCCGAACCATGCCAGCAATGCACGAACACAGGACGATTCGCAGGGTCTTGAACGACCTTCAGAAACTCCGCGACTTTCTTGCCGCTCGGCAGCCACGCTCGGCAGCGCAGATGATAGTACTGAAATCCGAGCCCTTTCAATTTGCCAGCATCGCCGCGATACGCACGCAGATTGATAATCGTCTTCACGCCCATTTTCTTAAGCTGCTCGAAGCCTTCGCGCGTCGGCTGGCAACCGCGAGACAGCGCCTCCGAGACCGGCGCAAAATTACCCAACCCCGGCAGGTCGTTCTGCGGCGGACGCGCGCGCGCCACCCGCGCTTTCGTCTCCGTCATCAGTTTCGTTCCGCTTTTAGCCAAGACAATCCCGTTGAAAAAAGTCCGCGCACTCCGGCACGATCAAGCGATCCACGCCCCAATAGTGTTCAACCTAAATCGCGTTGCAAGCGAATTTTTAAGATTGCGCAAAGTTCGTGCAAACTATCATGGGTATATCATCGGATGCGTGTCGCTGTTCCCCTCTCCCCTTGAGGGAGAGGGCCGACGAAGGTACTCCTTCGCG
>JBAXUS010000198.1:0-11293 GCA_037129555.1 Planctomycetota bacterium | reverse complement strand
AGATCGTCCCACAGGTCTTTGACGAGTTGAAGCTTTTCGACGGGGCTTAAGTCAAAAACTGATTGGACGCTCGTATCCATCTTCCTTGTCCTCTCAAATCCGTGTTTCGTATTCTTTGTGCGGACCGATCCAATACCAAACAATTCCATCGTTGCTCGGTGCGCCCAAGGCTCGATAATTCAACCCGATACGAACCGACCACAAGTCACCTACCGGCTTAAAATGCAACGAAGGATGCCGGGGATTGTTTTTGAGCAATTCATAATTCTTGTCCGCAAGTTCGCGAACCTCCGGCGGCAATTCGTCATAAAGTTCCCAAAACCCTGGGGTCGTGAAATGATTCACAGTTTTCGGGTCCTTCCCAATTTGTGCTCTTCTAGGGCCTGTGCCGCAAGCTTCATAATCGGAGAGTTTTTGTCCCTGCTGTCGCGTTCAATCTGCCGGTCCCACAGCTCATTTTCATATTCCGCCAGCCAGCGTTTGAACGCATCAAAATCGCTCTTGGGCAGCGCTTTCACGGCCATCTCCAGTTGCTCAACTTGACTCATGATATGGATTCCTCCGTTTATCGACTCCTGGATTCTACTATCCTTTTGTTCAAGTTCCTCTAATAAAACCGGCGGAAAGCTCTCGCTCTCCGCCGGTCATCTACCCATTATCATTTACCCTGCGCAGTCGTTAGTCGTCGCGTCCGCCGAAGCTTGCCGCTCCGACGCCCACTCCGACGCCGAGTTCCTTCAACTCTTCGCGCGTCGCTTCTTCCAGTTCCGGCGGCGTGTCGCGCTTGATCATGCCAAGCATGAAGTCGCGGAAACCCGTTCCGGCTGGAATGATGTGACCCAGGATCACGTTTTCCTTCAAGCCGCGCAGTTCGTCGCGTCGGCCCGCAATCGCCGCCTCGGTCAACACCTTCGTTGTTTCTTGGAAGGATGCTGCCGCGATCCACGATTCGGCCTGCAAGCTCGCTCGCGCGATACCCAGGAGCATCGGGCTGGCTGACGCCGGGCGTCCGCCCTTCGCCACGATTTCCTTGTTCTTCGACACGAACTCCATGCGGCTCTTGATGTCGGTCGGCAGATAATCGCTGTCGCCCGGATCTTCGATCTGCACTTTCCGCATCATCTGACGGATGAGGATTTCGATGTGCTTATCGTCGATACGCACGGCCTGGCTGCGATACACGGCCTGGACTTCGTTGAGAATGTACGTCTGCAACTTGTCTTCGCCATTGATGCGCAGAATGTCGTGCGGAATCAACGGGCCGTCCACCAAGCGGTCGCCGGCGCGCACCTTGTCGCCCTTACGGACGAGAATGTGCTTACCCTGCGGCACCAAATGTTCCATTTCCAAGCCCGAATCCGACTTCACAATCAGCGTGCGCTTACCACGTTTGCGGTCGCCGAAATCCACCACGCCGTCGACTTCCGCCATGATCGCGGGGTCCTTCGGGCGGCGCGCTTCGAACAATTCCGTGACGCGCGGCAATCCACCCGTGATGTCCTGCGTACCGGACATTTCACGCGGCGTCTTCGCCAGCAACTGGCCGGTGACAACCTTCTGCCCCTCGACCACGTCAATGAGCGCCTTTTCAGGAATCGAATAGATGCCCACAATCGTGCCTTCGGCATTCTTGATCACGATCTGCGGATGATGATCGCCGCGATGTTCGACGATGACCTTGCGTTTGTGCCCAGTACCCGCATCGGTCTCTTCTTTAAACGTCACGTCCGCGATGAAATCTTCGAACGCTACCACTCCAGAGACTTCCGTCAGGATCGGGATATTGTGCGGATCCCATTTCACCAGCGATTTGCGCGCCGCGACTTTTTCGCCGTTGGCAACCTGCAGCACCGTACCCGTTTGAACAATGTACTTTTCGAGTTCGCGGTCTTTTTCGTCGACGATCAAGACTTCGGCGTTGCGATTCAGAATGATGTGCTCATTCTTTTCGTTCACCACGGCCTGGACGCCCACAAACTTCACGATGCCCGCTGTACGCGACTTGATTTCGGATTCTTCGACCGCCTTCGTTCCCAATCCACCAACGTGGAACGTACGCATCGTCAACTGTGTGCCCGGTTCACCGACCGACTGCGCGGCAATAACGCCGACCGACGTGCCGATTTCGACCAAGCCACCCGTTGACATATCCATGCCGTAGCACTTCGCGCAGCAGCCCAACTTCGCTTCGCACAAGAGCGGCGTGCGGACGCGAATCTTGCCGTCGCGACCGAGGAAGTCTTCGATCTTTTGACCGACTTGCGGCGTGATCAACTGGCCTTCGACCACGATCTTTTCGCCGGTCATCAAATGCACGATCTTGTCGCACGCCGTTCGGCCACGGATCGAGTCCGCCAGCGATACTTCGACTTGCTCGCCGCGATACACCGCGCCCTTGGTCAACCCATTCAGCGTACCGCAGTCCGTGCACGTCACGACCACGTCTTGCGCCACTTCAACCAACTTGCGCGTCAAGTAACCGGAATTCGCCGTCTTCAACGCGGTATCGGCCAACCCCTTACGGGCACCGTGCGTCGAGGAGAAGTATTCGAGTCCCTTCAGACCTTCGCGGAAGTTTGCCTTAATCGGCGTTTCGATAATCGTACCATTCGGCTTCGCCATCAATCCGCGAATTCCGCACAGCTGACCGATCTGCTGCAAATTACCGCGGGAACCCGAGTGAACGATGTAGTAAATCGGATTCACGTAATGCGGATCTTCCGGTCGTTCGTCCTGGCGCAACGCCTCCATCACGGACTTCCAGATCTTTTCGCGGACGTGAGTCCAGATGTCAATCGTCTTGCGATAGCGTTCGCCGTCCGTGATCAGACCGCGTTCGTACGCCTTCTGCGTCTGAGCCACCAAGCGATCGGCTTCCGCGACTTCCTTTTCCTTAATTTCAGGAATCTTCAAATCCGACGCCGAGAAGCTGATGCCCGAGAGCATCGCTTCGTGGAAGCCCTGTTCCTTCAAGCGATCCAGCAACGCGACGGTGTCAGAGCGGTTCAGGATCTGATAGCAATCCGCGACCAGGCGCTTGAGCTTGCCCTTGTCCAGCGTCATGTTGTAAAACGGCATGCCCTTCGGCAACACGTCGTTGAAGATCACGCGGCCAACGGTGGTTTCGAAGAGATTATTCTTCGAGACCATCTGATTCCAATCAGGACCAACAACTTTGCGATCCTTGATGCGAACCCAAATCTTGGCGCGCTTGCCGACACGGCCTTCGTCGTGAGCCAGGAAGACTTCTTCCTTCGAACCAAACTTCATACCCTGCCCCTTGATCGCCTTGCCTTCAGACGTCAGGAAGTAGGTGCCCATCACGATGTCCAAGTCAGGTGTGATGACCGGGTTGCCGTGCGCAGGCGAGAAGATGTTGTTCGTCGAAATCATCAACATGCCGGCTTCGACTTGCGCTTCCAATGACAGCGGCAAATGCACGGCCATCTGATCGCCGTCAAAGTCGGCGTTAAAGCCGGCGCAGACGAGCGGATGCAGCTTGATCGCGTCACCTTCCACAAGCACAGGATAGAACGCTTGGATACCCATGCGATGCAGCGTGGGCGCGCGGTTGAGCATCACGGGATGGCCCTTGATGACTTCTTCCAACACGTCCCAGACTTCGTCGTCTTTGCGCTCAAGAATCTTCTTCGCGCTCTTGATCGTGTCCGCGTAGCCCTGTTCCTTCAGCTTGCGGATGATGAACGGCTGGAAGAGTTCCAACGCGATCTTCTTCGGAATACCGCACTGATTCAGCTTCAAATTCGGTCCGATGACGATGACCGAGCGGGCCGAATAATCGACGCGTTTTCCGAGCAAATTTTCGCGGAAACGACCCTGCTTGCCCTTGATCATGTCGGTCAGGGACTTCAGCGGGCGGTTGCCGGTGCCAAGCACGGCGCGTTTGCAGCGACCATTGTCGAACAACGCGTCGACAGCCTGTTGCAACATGCGCTTTTCATTGCGGATGATCACGCTCGGAGCGTTCAAATCCAGCAGCTTGCGCAAGCGGTTGTTTCGGTTGATCACGCGGCGATACAAATCGTTCAAATCCGACGTCGCAAAGTTGCCGCTTTCCAACGGCACGAGCGGGCGCAGATCCGGCGGTATGACCGGGATAACGTCCATGATCATCCATTCCGGATTGTTACCCGAAATGTTCAACGCGTCGAGAATGCGCAGGCGCTTGATCAGCGTTTCCGTCTTCTGCTTGCTCTTGGACGTCTTCAACAGTTCGCGCAATTCTTCAGCGAGCTTCTTCAAATCGACGCCGCGCAACAATTCGCGGATCGCTTCGGCACCCATTTCAGCTTTGAAAGACTGGCCGAACTGTTCGCGCGCTTTGCGATGTTCTTCGTCCGAGAGCAGCTTGCCCTTGGCCATGCCGCTGTCACCGCCGTCCGTCACGATGTAGCGCTGGAAGTACACGACCTGCTGCAACGCCGTCGTCTTGATGCCCAGCAAATTGCCGAGCTTGGACGGCATCGAGCGGAAGAACCAGATGTGCACGGCCGGCGCGGCCAAATTGATGTGGCCGAAGCGCGCGCGACGGACCTTGCTATGCGTGACTTTCACACCGCAACGATCGCAGATAATATCCTTGTACTTGATGCCCTTGTACTTGCCGCAGGAGCATTCCCAATCGCGTTCCGGTCCAAAAATACGTTCGCAGAACAGACCGTCTTTTTCAGCACGGTAGCTGCGGTAGTTGATCGTTTCCGGCTTCTTGACTTCGCCATAAGACCATGAGCGAATGTCGTTGGGGCTGGCCAGCGTGATCGAGACGGCTGAGAAGTCATTGATCTTCTCGTAGTGCCGTTCCGGACCCGCGCCCGCGCCACCTTCACCGCGCCCGCCGCCACGTCCGCCACCGAAATCACCCCGGTCGCCCCGGTCGCCGCCGCCGAAGCCGCCGCCACCGAAGTCGCCGCGTTCGCGGTCGTCGCGCTGCTGCGCGCGATCGCCGCCGTCACGCCGACTGCCGAGATCTTCACCCCGCTCGCGGTCGCCACGTTCGCCTCGATCACCGCCGCTGCGGTCGCCTTTGCCGCGACCACCCATGGCATCATTCTTTTCGAAAAACTTAGGTCCGATCATTGTTCAATTTCTCCCGAGTGCGTTTTCGTCTTCAAATTCGAGATTCTTAACCGTCAATTTCTTCCACTTCATTCCAAACATCGGCGAACTGGGGGTGATACGCGATTTTGATTTTTTTCAAAAGCGAGCGCGAAAAATTCGCGATATTAAATACTTCTACTTCCCGCTTCTCAAAATACTCAACTGGCGAATTGATTTTGCCCGCCGTATCAACCCAAGGATATTCTGTATTTTCGTGCCTCCAAGACATGCGTGGCGCGTAGCTCTCTAATTTGACTAAATACGAGTCGAACTCAACCTTCTCTTCTTGCCGTATAAGCGCCTTTTCCAACTTCCGTCGAACGTGTGTGAGTCTGCTGTCTTTCAAATCCTCTGACCAAATTCGATGACTGGGTTTCACAGTCTGTCCGTACAACACCCGCCCTGCTTCAACCAAAAGAACCGCTTTGAGCGCCTTTTCACAACACTGCTGAAACTGAGAAACCGCCAGAGCTCTTCGTCCATCCAGTTTCAAATGGATGAGCCGTTTGCCGTTTTTCAAATCAAAGCAAGCCTGCCGAAAAGTAGCTTCGGCCAATTGCAAATCACTCGCAGCAACTCCGATAGACATGGAAATTTCCTGTTATCATGCCGTAACGGGACCAGCCAGCTCTTCCAACATTTCGACTGGATTTCGTTTTGAATTTGGAAAAACAACTACCGCCTTCCCACTTTCGAGTTTGCTTCGAAGCTTGTAGAAATAGCTTCTTTTCCCATTCAACTCTAAATCCAAATTTAACTCCGTCGGACTCGTCAAGGTTAATATACGCCCAGGCATTCCCCATTCCGGCCCAAATCGCATGGATTGAAATTCGGGTTCTGGATCAAACGTTGCCCGATCATATATTTCCACCAATTCCATTCCATTCATCCAACAATACAAAGGGTCAATTGTCGGATTCATCCAGATTGCCAGCAATAATTCCGAGTCTGGCGTACTTTTCTGGTGTCGCATGAGAATCTGCCGAACCCAATGAATGGGCTCGGCAGATTTAACTTTTGTTGTCGGCATCGTCTTCATCATTGCTTCCATTCTCGTTGCACAACAATCACATCGTGCAGTATTCGGACCTAGCTCGGACGCTGCTTCTTCTCCAACTTGATGTTCAGCCCCAAGCCCTTGATTTCGTTGCAGAGCACGTCGAAGCTCACCGGAGTACCGGGTTCAAGAATGTTTTCGCCCTTGACCATGCTCTCGTAAATCTTCGTGCGGCCTTCAACGTCATCGGACTTCACTGTCAGCAATTCCTGGAGAATGTTGGCCGCGCCGTATGCCTGGAGCGCCCACACTTCCATTTCGCCGAAGCGCTGTCCACCCGACCGCGCTTTGCCGCCCAAAGGCTGCTGCGTGATCAAGGAGTACGGGCCCGTTGCGCGAGCGTGGATCTTGTCCGCCACGAGATGATGCAGCTTCAACATGTACATGATGCCCACGCCGGTCTTCTGATCCAAAGGATCTCCCGTCCGACCGTCGTACAACTGGCTCTTCATGTCAGGATTCATCCCGGCTTCCTTCGCCGCTTCGATGATCTCCTTTTCAGCCGCACCGTCGAACACCGGCGTCACCGCCCGGAAGCCCAGTTTCTTCGCTGCGTATCCGAGATGCAGTTCGAGGATCTGTCCGAAGTTCATGCGCGACGGCACGCCCAGCGGATTCAAGATCATTTCGATTGGCGTACCATCCGCCAAGAACGGCATGTCTTCTTCAGGAAGGATACGGCTGACGACACCCTTGTTACCGTGGCGTCCGGCCATTTTGTCACCGACCGACAGTCGGCGCTTCACGGCCACGTACACCTTCACGAGTTCCAACACGCCCGGCTGCAATTCGTCGCCGCGCTTCAGCTTGCCGACCTTGCGGTCCAATTCGACTTCGAGCACCCGCTTGCGCTTGTCGAACGCATAGGCCGTCATGCGTGCTTTGCGGCGCGTCGCCGGGTGCATTTCGATCTTGTTCAAGTCCATCGCCGCATCGACCGCGATCACGTCTTCATCCGTCGCGCCCTTCGCGATTTCATAGCGCTGGCCGGTTTCGGCATTGATCAGCTTACCATCAACAATGTCCTTCAACGCGTCGATCTTGGCCTTGATCACATCCGAGATCTTCTGCTTGTATTCGGCTTCAATGCGCTTGATCGTCTTGCGATTTTCGCCACGTTCTTCTTCACCCGACGGCGATGCGCGCGTGAATCGTTCCACGTTGATCACATAGCCTTCGCAGCCCGGCTTGACTTCCAGCGAATCGTTCTTCACATCTTCGCCAGCACGTCCGAAGATCGCGTGCAACAACTTTTCTTCGCTCGACAGTTCGCTCTTGCTCTTCGGCGCGATCTTTCCGACGAGAATATCGCCGGGCTTCACACGCGTTCCGATGCGGACCAAACCCTTGTCGTCCAAGTTGCGCAACGCTTGTTCCGATACGTTCGGAATGTCGCGTGTGATTTCTTCGCGTCCCAATTTCGTTTCGCGAATTTCGACCGCGAATTCTTCGATGTGGATCGACGTGAACACGTCTTCCCGCACCGCGCGTTCGCTGACCAAAATCGCGTCTTCGAAGTTGTATCCTTCCCAACTCATGAACGCCACGAGGATGTTGTTGCCAAGCGCCAAATCACCCCAGCGCGTCGCCGCGCCTTCAGTCAGCACTTGCGTCTTCGTCACTTTGTCGCCCTGCTTGACAATCGGCGTCTGATTCATGCACGTGCGTTCGTTCAAACCGAAGTACTTGCGCAACGGCGTGTCCACGATCCGGGCGTTTGCTCCCGAGCCGTACTTGACCGCAATGCGGGTTCCGTCAGCGTAATCGATCACGCCATCATCTTCGGCGACGAGCATCATGCCGGAGTTCTTCGCGACGTACGGTTCCATCCCGGTTCCAACCAACGGAGGATGCGGACGGATCAACGGCACGGCCTGGCGTTGCATGTTCGATCCCATGAGCGCGCGATTGGCGTCGTCGTGTTCCAAGAACGGAATCAACGCGGCGGCCACACCCACGAGCTGCTTGGGCGAAATGTCCATCAACGTCGCTTCGTCGGACGCAATGTTGACGAATTCAGACCGGCGTCGCGCAATCATGCGCTCAACCAGAATCTTGCCCGTCTTGCGATCCTGAGCCACTTCGGCGTTCGCGATCGTGTGATCGTGTTCTTCGTCGGCGCGCAGGAACACGACTTCGTCGGTCACCACGCCCTTCTTGACCACCACGAACGGCGTCACCAAGAAGCCATAATCGTTGATGCTGCCGTAGATCGCCAGCGACACGATCAATCCGATGTTCGTGCCTTCAGGCGTTTCAATCGGACAAATACGACCGTAATGCGAAGGATGAACGTCGCGGACTTCGAAGCCTGCGCGTTTACGATTCAAACCGCCTGGTCCGAGTGCACTCAAGCGCCGTTCGTGCGTCAACTGCGACAACGGGTTCGATTGATCGACGACCTGAGACAATTCGCCGCGGGCAAAGAAGTATTCGATGCTCGACGCAACCGTCTGGCTGTTGATCAGCGTGCGCGGCGTCATTTCTCCCGCGTCCTTCAAACTCATGCGCTCACGGACACTGCGGCGCAGCTTGATCATGCCCTTGCGGAACTCGTCCATCACGAGGTCCTTGATCGTGCGGACACGGCGGTTTTCCAAATGATCGATGTCGTCCGGATTACCCTTGCCCGCGCGCAGGTTCATGATGTACTTCAACACGTTGTAATAATCTTCAGCCGTCAACGTCAAGACTTCTTCCGGCACTGTCTGACCGAATTTGCGGTTCAAGCGGAAGCGACCGATGCGTCCAAAATTGTAGCGCTTGTCATCAAAGAACAATTCGTTGAAAAGCTCAATCGCCTTTTCCTTCTGAGGCGGATTGCCCGGGCGCATGCGCTGATAAATGCGCAGCATCGCGTCTTCGTGGCTTTCGACATCGTCTTCCTTGATCGAATTCAAAATGAATTCGTCCTTGATGTCCGCCGCAATGATGACGGGGATTTCTTTGACCTTCAAACCACGGATCGTATCGATGATTTCTTCAGTCAACTTCGTCAAAGCCGTCACAACCACTTCGCCCGAATTCGGATCAGCAATGTCCTTGGTCAGCACGGCACCCTTGAGGCGCTCGGTCTTCGACGACAACGACACCATTTCGACCGGGTAGAACGCGGCCAAAATATCGTGCGTCGTGCCAAACTTCTCGCTCAATGCGCGCAGGAACGTCGTGCCGATGATCTTGCCCGAGCGATCGATGCGCAGATACAACAAATCTTTCGCCGTCACTTCGACCTGAATCCAGCTGCCACGTTCAGGAATGATGCGGCAGGAATGCAAGCGTTTACCGGACGGATGGACTTCTTCGGAGAAATCAGCACCCGGCGAGCGCTGAATCTGCGTCACGATTACGCGTTCGGCACCGTTGATGATGAATTCGCCGCCGCCGATCATGAGCGGAACGGATCCGAGATAGACTTCTTCGTCCACCACGGATTCTTCGCGCTTCAAGCGGCATTTGATCTTCAAAGGCGCGCCATAGGTGAGGCCCAATGAGCGGCACTCATCCGGCGTGTGGCGCGGTTCGCCTAAATCATATTCGAGGAAATCCAAAGAAATGGTCTCGTCGTACGACATGACGGGAAACACTTCCTGGAAAATCGCCTGCAAACCGTCGCGCTTGCGTTCGTTCGGCAGCACGTCAACTTGAAGGAACTCGGCGTAAAACTTGCGCTGTGTTTCGCACAAGTTGGGAATATCGATCAAATGTTTGGCACGACCGAAATAGCGAATGGGCAACATGGTGAAAGATCAACTCCTGGGTCAAAGTCCGAAGTTCAAAGCCAAGGTCCGAAAGTCAAAATCTGTTCAAACAGCACAATCTAAAACGACAAATCTAAAACGACAAAAAGGGACTACCCAAGCCCGCGCCCCTGCGCAGCCTCGAGGTCCCTTACGCAACAAAAACGTCTAATACCGTGCGACCATCTTAATGGTGGCCGTGCTTT
The DNA here is from genome assembly GCA_037129555.1 of Planctomycetota bacterium. Taxonomy (GTDB): domain Bacteria; phylum Planctomycetota; class SZUA-567; order H5-PLA8; family H5-PLA8; genus JANXLS01. Next base: position 1,172 of record JBAXUS010000198.1, on the reverse strand, counting down.
CTTCAATACGAACTTAAAGCTTTCAAGCCCCCGAAACGGAGCAAAAACCAGTTCGAACAGCGAGGCAAATCCCTGAGGTCAAGGCCTGCGACGCGCAGCGGGATGCCGTAAACCGCGTGACAGTCGGCCCAATACAATCCATGTCATTAGACACGAAAGCGCCGGGCTTGTCAATTAAGTTCTATGCCAATTTGAAGAAAAAAGAGAAAAATATCGCATCGAATTCTGCTAGCGCTTGAGTACCACGTCACCCGTCGTCGCCGAGACGACTGATTTAACGCACGGAAACCATTCCCAAAGTGGCACAAAATCGTCGATGTCCGTCGTGTACACAGCGTCGCCATAGTCATTCGCGTGAGCCATGACGATAGCATCGATTAAATGTTTGACACTGTTCCGATCATGACTTCCCGGCCATTTGCGAAGCGCTTCAGCGGCGCTTTCTGCCGTGTGCTGGCAAACCTCTGCTACTCGAATTCGTTTACTTAATTTCGATACGAAGTGAACGTTTGAACTCCGTCCGCGCCAGTATTCCGCCCAAGCAACGGAGGGCGTCGACACGGCGATCTTACCCAAGGACCACGACGCAATATGTTTATAAAATGGGTGCGAATGAAACTGCAAGCATCGTTGATAAATTGCCATTGCACCCGCATCAAGCGTCACTCCCATATTTTACGGAGTTCCTGGTATTCAGCGTCAGTGAGCGTATCGGCGGTGATCCCGAGCATTTCGCAAAGTTCCCGGTCTGCTTCCAGTTCGTCTGGCGTCAACGGCGGTCGGGATTTGGGCACAAAAGTGCAGACGTCCGAACGGACGGTCATCGGTTCGGTGTCATGGTCTACAGGAATTGAAAATGCAGCGTCTCTTTCCATGCATTTAAGTGTACACTATTTCATGGCATAATTGCAACTATTTTCGGATGCACCCGCTCTGTTAAGTTTACATCACCAAATAAAATCAACGAACTGGACCTCTATCTCATCTATTGCCCCAATTCAATTCCTTCGAAAGGTTTTCGAAATTGAATTGAGCGTGCGCTCTCTGCCTCGTTTATTTCCGCTTTTCAGATTATTTTCTAATATCCACTCGAAAAACGCGTTATTCAGGGTAGGAAACAATCCTGTTCGGCACGGCACGTGCTACTCAACAAAGTGTTATTTTTCTGCCAT
>JBAXUS010000197.1:0-11428 GCA_037129555.1 Planctomycetota bacterium | reverse complement strand
TCCATTTCGGATCATCAATCGCCCACAATTTATTGACGACGCCATTCGCTTCCGTCAATTCCACAGCCGGCGCTTTCATCGCAACACCTTGAGCCAGCAGCTTGGAAATCGCATTGTCTTCGTCCGGAAAGAGCCCGAAGATCGGCGAGAGATTCGCCGCGCAGGCCTGCATCAAACTCAAGCGGTCCGCCTTCGGAGCGCCGAACGTTTCTTCGTGCGGATAGACGCAACCCGTGCCGAACGGCTCCAGTTTCACCGCGCCAAAAATGCCCCGACGCACCACAACTTTGCTCGTCGAAGCGCCGCCTGATGCGATGTCGAATGTCTGCTCGTAGAGGTAAAACGAATTCGCCGATTCCTTCGTCAGAATGTTCGTCGCGATCCATTCCTTGAACGTATGCGCCGCGCGCGTATAGCGGTCGTGGCCCGCCTTGTCGTCCGGCGTGGTCTTGCCGAATTCGACGCGGACAACATTGTACGGATTGCGATTGTACAGCGCGTCCTGCATTGCACCATCGATCACGTCATACGGCGGGCAGACGACATCGGCAGCGGTGCCTTTAATGGTAGCGGCGTTGTAGCGCAACGCGCGGAAGGATTTGACAATGGCCATGAACACTCTCCAAACAGAACTTCGGGTTTAAACAATTGAGCGAAATAGGATAAGCTCGCGGGTCGAAATTGAAACTGAAATTCACCTCGTTTTTTTCCATACCTACGACGTCTGCTTGTTCAACGGGGATTTACGAGAAAACGGCGAACCGTGATCGGCTTTTAACATCGAATCTCGCGAATCGGCGCGAATGGGCGTGAAAACGGCAACTGCGAACGGCATTTTTTTACCGCGAATTTACGCGAATTTATGCGAAAACGGCAAGGGCAATTGAACACGAAAGGGGGCGGAAGGGGTGGAAAAATTTGGGATTGGAGTTGTGTGAGATTGAGGTGCGTTGGCAGGGGGACCTGGCAGGGGTACGCGGGTTTTCGATTTAAAATTTTAGCGCCGTTGGGCTTTCGGGGCTTTATGGTTATTGCGTTTGAATCCAGACGATAGCGTCCTAAAAAATTCAGTTGCCGAATTAAAATGAGATCGCACAATACGCGCTCTACTGTCCATGTCTCTGTACCGTTTCGTCCGCGCAAAAGGTGTCTTGCGTCAGTCGAACGATTTCAAAGGAAGGCTTTGAATATGTCCAAATTCTCCGGTATCGTGTGCGCTCTTTTGTGTGCGCTTGGAGTGCTGTTGTTCACAGGGTGCGGCGACAGTTCCAAGCCCGCCGCAAATGCGCCCGCCAGCGGTGGCGATGCGCTCGCACGGATCAAAAAAGCCGGACTCATCAAATGGGGCGCAGACGCCAACGGTGGCGCACCTTATGTATACGGCGACGGCGATAACGTCATCGGCTTTGAAATCGACATGATGGTCAAGATCGCCGGACACATGGGCGTCAAAGCCGAACGCGTTCAGGGCCAATGGGACAGCCTCCTCACCGACCTCGCCAACAAGCGCACCGACATGGTCATGAACGGTATCGAAATCAATGAACTCCGCTCGAAGACCAACAACTTCAGCAAGCCCTACTTCATCTACGAACAACAGCTCAGCGTCCGTGCCGCCGACAAAGACACGTTCAAGTCTCTCGACGATTTGAAAGACAAAAAGATCGGCGTCTTAAGCGGCACCGAATCCATCAACGTCCTCAAGCGCGCGGGCTTCAAAGACGAGCAGATTGTCGGCCACGACGACTCCAAGACGCCTTACGAAAACCTCAACCTCAAGCGCTGTGACGCCGTTCTCGCCGAAGCCATCATCGCCGATTTCTATGCTGGTCCGACGAAAGGTATGGTCAAGGGTATCTACAACAATCCCAAAACATTCTCACCCGGCAAATACGGCGTCGCGGTTCGCAAAGAATCCGACAGCGATACGCTCCTCGCCGAAATCGACCGCGTCCTCAAGCTCATGAAGGAGAGCGGCGAGCTCGCTGAAATCTACACCAAATGGAACATCTGGAACGATACACAGAAAGAACTAGGGATCGTTAAAAAGTAATGTGGAAATATCTCGTCGACGACATCAAGATAATTGACCTCATTTACGCCGCGCGTTGGCCGCTGTATCTGACTGCGGCCGCCATGCCGTTGGCGGTGGCATTCGGGCTGATCCTGGCTCTCATGCGCATGTCACGCATCCGCATCCTCTCGTGGCCCGCCACCTGCTACATCGAACTCATGCGCGGCACGCCCCTTTTCGTGCAACTCTACCTCGTCTATTATTCCCTGCCCGAAATCGCAGGGATCTTCGGCCCGGACGCCAAACAGTTCATGACCCTCGAAGCCTTTCCTGCCGCCGTGCTCTGCCTCGCCGCAAATTACGCCGCATACGAAGCCGAAATCCATCGCGCCGGACTTCTCGCTGTTGACAAAGGCCAGCGCGAAGCGGCTCTTTCAATCGGCATGAGCGAGTGGCAGGCTTTCTACCGCGTCACCCTCCCGCAAGCCTTCCGCATCGTCCTGCCACCCATCATCAACGATGCCATCGCCATGCAAAAAGATAGCTGCCTCACCAGTGCCATCGGCGTCAAAGAACTGCTCTCGTACGCGACCAGCCGGGGAAACAATAACGAAATTGGCAAGCCAAAAATGTACCTCGCCGCCGGAGTCCTCTACACAATTCTCTCGCTGGCGTTCTATTTCCTGGGCAAGTTCATCGAACGAAAACTCAAAGCGCGCGGCGGTGCGGAATTGAATCTCAACCAGGCCCGGCACTAAGGAGGGGATTTTTTTTATGCAGAACTCCGATCAAAAAAAGCCCGCCGAAACCATGCTCGAAGCCCGCGGCATCCACAAAAGCTACGGGCCGAAAGTCGTCTTGCGAGGCGTCGATCTCACGGTCGCCAAAGCCGAAGTCCTGACCATCCTCGGCCCGAACGGCTGCGGAAAATCAACGTTCCTGCGCTGCCTGAACCTCCTCGAACAGTACCAACAAGGCAGCGTCTTTCTCAAAGGCGAACAGGTCAGCGAAGGCCGCCCCGAAGATCATAATCCAAGCAAAGACGAACAGACCCGCGCGCAGCGTCTCCGCCAGCGCGTCGGGATGGTCTTTCAACGTTTCAATTTGTTTCCGCACATGACCGTCATGCAGAACGTGATGTGCGGCCCGAAGCACGTCCTGAAAAAATCAGACGCCGAATCCGCCGACATCGCCGAGAAGACGCTGAAGAAAGTCGGACTCTGGGAAAAAAGCCCCTGCGATCCGCTCACACTTTCAGGCGGCCAGCAACAACGCGTCGCCATCGCCCGAGCCCTCGCGATGAACCCCGACGTCATGCTCTTTGATGAAGCTACTTCAGCGCTCGATCCGGTGCTCACGAAGGAAGTCTTCAAAGTCGTCCGCGATCTCGCCAGCGAAGGCATGACCATGCTGCTCGTCACGCACGACATGGACTTCGCCCGCGACATCGCCGACCGCGTCGTTTTCATGGAAGGAGGTATCGTAGCCGCACAAGGCTCGCCGAACTACATCTTCGACGAGCGTCCCACCGACGGCATCCGCAAGTTCCTCGAAAAAAGCTGAAGAGACTTACTTTTTCTTCGCGTGCTTCATCGCTTTGCTTTCGCGCGGAGGAACACCATTCGACGCCCCTCTCGGACCACTGCTCTTTCCGGATGCATGTTCGTGAGCATCTTTCACATGAGCGGACGCATCCACCGAAATCCCTTTGTTGCCTTTCACGTTCTCATATCGCGTTGTCATGGTCGTGTCTCCCGTTTGAGCAGACGATTCGAAATGCGATCCATCTCGTCATCACGCACTGATCAAGTGCGCAATTCCAAGGCCACGTCTCAAGACCGCATTTTCACTGGAGCGCCAATTCTGTCTCCCACTCATTTCCGGGAAGTGATTGTCAGAACTGATAATCGCAATCGCCACGTAGGACGATCATATAGCCCGTCCGTTTCAAAAAGAATCGCCCCAACACACCACCTATTTCGTCCGCTTCAAATGCCCCAGCACGAAGTCCACGAGCTCCTGACATTGAAAAAATCCCGGCCACATGTTGTGTCCCTGTCCCGGCGGAATGATCAGCTGCATCGTCCCACCAAGCGCCTCGTAGCGCTTTTTCATTTCGCCCGAATTCGCATCCAGCGGCACCGTTTTATCGTTATCGCCGTGAATCGCAAACAACGGTATCCCCGCTTTCGCCAACACCTCCAACCGGTCAATCGGATTGAAGTCCTTGAGCTTCGCCGTCAATTCTTCTGGCTTCAATTTGAACGCCGCGGACGCAGTCTTCACGCCGGGATAACTCACCAGATTGCACACCGGATAAACGCCAGCAAACCCCGCAACTTTCTCCGGATTCCCAGCCGCCCATGACAACGTCATCAACCCGCCACGGCTCCGCCCCAATAACATCGCCTTCTTTGCAAACCCACGCTTCTGCGTCAGCTCCTCATACAGCGCCGAATACAACGCACACCCATCCGGACTCCCATACGACTCCCCCGCATCCACCCCGGCAATCGCAATCCCCGCCGCCGTGAACCGCTCGAACATCCACTTCTCCGCTTCCGAAGGCAATCCCGACAACGTCGGCGCATACCACACCCACGGAGTCCCCCCATCCGCCGGCTTCTCCTTCGGAAGAATCACAAAAGCAGCATGCCCTTGCACCGAAAACGTCTCGCCCGGAAGCGGCAACTTCTTCGCCGGAACATCCGCCGCATATCCTGAAAAACTAACGAAGCAAAGCATCATCAAAACAGAAAGCAGCACATTGAAACGCATTCTATTCAACCCTTATAATAGCAGTGTAAAAACCCAAGAACACTATCGACTACACCACCTCTGAGCCGTGTACGCATGCATGTTCATGAACGTAAACGTGTGTCTCCCTGTCCTTCCTCCAACCTTTGCCGTTTTCGCGTTTATTCGCGTTATTCGCGGTTAAAAAAGTCGTTCAGCGGGGTACGGCTCATAGCACCCATTGGAATCGATTCGACTATGCTCCATTTAAAAATGTTTTTAACTGTTTTCGTCATCTGCTCGCTCGGATGCGCCGCCGAACAAAAACCACCGCTCGCCCCAGCCGAGATTCTCGCCGGCTTCAAACGCCCTGCCGATTTAAAAATCGAACTCGTCGCCTCCGAACCGCAAGTCCAAAGCCCCGTCGCGATGACCTTCGACGCGCAGGGCCGTCCGTTTGTCGTCGAAATGCTCGACTACCCAAACCCCGTCAAAGGCGCGCCCCCCGCCGGGCGCATCCGCATGCTCTCGAATCCCGACGCCTCAGGCGTCTATCAAACCGCGACGCTTTACGCTGACAATTTACTGATGGCCAACGGCCTCGCCGCGTGGCGCGACGGCTTCGTCGTGACCAGCGCTCCCAACATTTATTATCTGAAAGACACCAAAAACGCAGGCCAAGCCGATCAGCGCGACATCCTTTACGAAGGCTTCGCAGTCCGCAATCCGCAGCTTCGATGCAGTCACCCAACGCTTGGAATCGACAACTGGTTTTACGTGACGAATGGCGCCCAAAATGGCGTCATCAAAAACACAAAAGGCGGTCCGGGCGTTGACATCAATGGTCTCGACTTCCGCTTCAATCCCATCGACCAACGCTACGAAGCCGTCTCCGGTATCGCCCAATTCGGATTCGCATTCGATGACTGGGGGCGCCGCTTCGAATGCAGCAACCGCAACCACCTCGTCGAAATCGTGATGGAAAACCGCTACTTCGCTCGGAATCCCTACTTGGTCGCGCCGCCTCCCAAACGCGACGACCAGCGCCCCGGCGGCTCCGCGAAAATCTATCCCATTAGTGGCAACAAAACCCTCGCTGCAAACCACATTGGATCATTCACCGCAGCCTGCGGCGTCACCATTTTTCGAGGCGGCGCACTGCCCAAAGAATACGAAGGCAACATCTACACCTGCGAGCCGACCGGCAATTTAATCCACCGCGAAATCCTGACGCAAAACGGTTCGACCTTCGCCAACAAACCCGCCACCGAAGGCGTCGAATTCCTCGCCTCGCCCAGCCACTGGTTCCGCCCCGTCAGCATGACCAGCGGCCCGGACGGTGCGCTCTACGTAATCGATTTCTGCCGCTCCGAAGTCGAACACCCCGACTGGGTCCCGGCGAGTTTGCAACACCGCTACGACTTCAACGGCAACCGTGGTTACGGTCGCATCTGGCGCATCACTGCCAAAGACGCAAAGTCCAAACCCGCACCGATGAAACTCGACAACGCCTCCGACCTGCTCGACCACCTCGCCTCCGAACACGTCTGGGAACGCGCCACCGCGCAACGCCTCCTCTTAGAAGGCTGGAAGCCGGAGTGGGCCGATGCTCTGAAAAAACGCGCTGAAGACGCAGCAAATCCGCGCGCCCAAGTCCTCGCGCTCTGGCTCCTGAAAGCCCAAAAATCGCTCGGAGCCGACACCGTCACCAAAGCCCTCGCTTCCGCTCATCCGCGCGTCCGGGAAAACGCCGCTCAAGTCGCCGAAGACCTCCTCGCAAACTCGACCGACATCCAGAAATCCCTGACCGCTCTCGCCACCGACACCGACCCGCGCGTCCGCTTCCAAGCCGCGCTCAGTCTCGGATACTGGAACGACGACAGCATCTTGGAACCTCTCGCCTCCATCGCAGCCAAAGACGGAGCCGACCGCTGGACGCGTCTCGCAATCTGCAGCTCCGTCGCCGAACGATCCGGAAAATTACTCGCACGATGTCTGGAACGCTGCGATCATCCTGACCTATTCGCTGAAATTTCAGGCGTCATCGGCTCGCGAAAAAATAGCGACGAAATCGCCGCACTCATCACACTCATCGAAAAACAGCCCGGCGGAAAAGTCAGCGCCGTCCTCGACGGTCTCTCGTCCGGACTGAAACGACGCGGTTCGTCGCTCCAAAAGTTCGTGGCCGCTATCGGCAAACCCGAACTCAATGCCTCGCTCGAACACTTGCTCTCAACCGCCGTCGCTCAAGCCGCCGACGAGAAGCTTCCCGCCGCCATCCGCGAACGCGCCATCGCCCTGGCCCCTCAACTCCCCGAAGCCCGATCCCTCGCACTCCTCCTGCCGCTCCTCCATCCCAGCACAACCGACAGCGTCCGAGCCGCCACCATCGCCGCCGTCGGCACGATCAATTCACGCGACGCATCCGACGCCTTGCTCGCCCAATGGAAAGGCAGCCTGCCCGCCGTCCGCACACTCCTCTTGCAAGCCCTAACCAGTCGCCCGATCCACGCAAGCGTGTTGCTCGACGGCATCGAAAAAAACACCATCGCCGCGAGCGAATTGGGCGGCACAGCCCAGCGCCAACTCACCACCCTCAACGACAAATCCGTCGCCGAACGAGCCAAGAAAATCCTCAAGACCACCACCCACTCCGACCGCGCCGCCGTGATCGAACGCTACCGCCCCGCCCTGCCCTCTGGCGACATCGCGCGCGGCAAAGATGTCTTCGCCAAAAACTGCGTCGCCTGTCACCGCATCAACGGCGTCGGGAACGTCGTCGGCCCGGATATTTCCGACACGCTGTCGAAAGACCCACTGACGCTACTGACCGACATCCTCGATCCCAACAAAGCCATCGACACCAATTACGTCACGTACTCAGTGAAGACCAAAGCCGGCGTCGTTGCGTCCGGATTGATCGCGACCAAAACAGCATCGAGTGTCACGCTGCGCCGTGACAACTCGCAGGAAGAAACATTTTTAATGGAAGACGTCAGCAGCATCCAATCGACCGGAAAATCGCTGATGCCCGAAGGACTCGAAGCCACAATCACGCCAGAACAAATGGCCGATCTAATCGCATATTTGAAGAATTGGCGCGACTTGTAGTGTATTCCTAAAAACGATGCCGCATGGCGCTTGACGAAATCGCCCGGCCTCTACATACTCCGTCTTCCATTTTTTTAGAGCGCAGGTCCGACGCCTGCATGTGACACCATCCGCAACCCGCTTTGAGGCCCACGTCATGGCAAAGAAAGCCGCCAAAAAATCCGTCCCCTCCAAGAAAGCCGCGCCGGCAAAGAAAACTGCTCCGGCAAAAAAGAAGGTCGCCCCGTCCGCGCCCGCCGTTCAAAGCGAAGCCGTCGATCATCTCTCCAACGAGACGCGCAGCTTCAAGCCGTCCAAAGAATTCTCGAAAAAAGCGCACATCAAATCGATGGACGAGTACAAGAAATTCTACAAGGAATCGATCAACAAGCCCGAGAAATTCTGGCCCAAGATCGCGGCGAATCTGCACTGGTTCAAGCCGTGGAAGAAAGTCCTCCAGTGGAAATTGCCTGACGCAAAGTGGTTCGTCGGCGCGAAAACCAACGTCGCTTACAATTGCCTCGACCGTCACCTGACCACGTGGCGTCGCAACAAAGCCGCGATCCTCTGGGAAGGCGAACCCGGCGACACGCGCACCATCACCTACGCCGAATTGCATCGCGATGTCTGCCGCTTCGCCAACGTCCTCAAAGGCCTCGGCATCGTCGCCGGTGACCGCGTCGCGATCTACATGCCGATGGTCCCCGAATTGCCCGTCGCCATGCTCGCCTGCGCGCGCATCGGAGCTGCGCACTCGGTTGTGTTTGGAGGCTTCTCAGCATCCGCGCTTGTGGATCGCATCAACGATTGCGGCGCAAAATTGGTCGTCACAGCCGACGGCGGTTATCGCCGGGGCAGCGTGGTCGAATTGAAAAAAGCTGTGGACGAAGCGCTCCCGAAATGCCCGACCGTCAAAGACGTCGTCGTCTTAAAACGCACCGGCAACACCGTCACGATGAACCAGGGCCGCGATCATTGGTGGAGTGACTTAATGGCCGGCGTCACCTCCGATTGCCCCGCCGCAGAACTCGACTCCGAGCACCTCCTCTACATCCTCTACACGTCCGGATCGACTGGTAAGCCGAAGGGTATTTTCCACACCACCGGCGGTTACATGGTCCACGCTTATCTCTCGTCGAAGCTCGTCTTCGACTTGAAAGACGAAGACATTTATTGGTGCACCGCCGACATCGGCTGGGTCACCGGCCACACCTACGTCGCCTACGGTCCGCTGCTGAACGGTGCAACGCAAGTCATGTACGAAGGTGCGCCGAACTTCCCCGAACCCGACCGCTTCTGGCAGATCATCGCCAAGTACGGCGTCAACATTTTGTATACCGCTCCGACCGCGATTCGCGCCTTCATCAAGTGGGGCGAGCACTACCCGATGAAGCACAATCTGAAATCGCTGCGGTTGCTCGGCAGCGTCGGCGAACCGATCAATCCGGAAGCGTGGATGTGGTACCACAAAGTCATCGGCGGCGAACGCTGCCCGATTGTCGACACGTGGTGGCAGACCGAAACCGGCGGCATCATGATCGCTCCGATTCCCGGTTCCGTCCCAACGAAACCCGGTTCCGCCACACTTCCGATGCCGGGAGTTCTGCCCGAAGTCGTCGATAAAGCGACCGGCAAAAAAGTCCCCGCAGGACAGGGCGGTGTGCTTGTCATCCGCAAACCGTGGCCGGGCATGTTGCGCGGAATCTGGGGCGACCCGGAACGCTATCGTTCGCAATACTGGAGCACCGTCAAAGACTGCTACTTCACCGGCGACGGAGCGTTCTGCGACAAAGATGGCTACATCTGGATCATGGGCCGCGACGACGATGTTATTAAAGTCTCCGGGCACCGCATGGGCACGGCGGAAGTCGAATCCGCGCTTGTCAGCCACCCGGCTGTAGCCGAAGCTGCCGTCGTCGCGAAGCCGAACGAATTGACCTACCAGTCGATCGTCGCGTTCGTGACGTTGAAAGACGGCCACGCCGCCAGCGACGATTTGCGCAAGGCCTTGAAAGCCCATGTCGCAAAAGAAATCGGAGCCATCGCGCGCCCAGAAGAAGTCCGCATCACCGGCGCGCTGCCAAAGACACGCTCCGGAAAAATCATGCGCCGCTTGTTGCGTGACATCGCCTCCGGAAAAGAATCCATCGGAGACACGTCCACACTCGAAGATTATTCAGTCCTCGCCAAGTTGCGCGACGACGAAGACTAATTCGACGTTTCCAAACAACGATCGCACAGAGACAGGAAGAGCACGAAGACGCACAAAGAAAATGATATGAGGTAAGAACTCTCTTCCCTCTTTTTAAATTCTTGGTGCTTCTCAGTGTTCTTCGTGTCTTTGTGCGAGGCTGTTCTTTATATTTCTCCCGACTACACACACTTCAGCGGGTTATACTTAGATTGAAACCAGTTCTTGAATCCACCCAATTTCGGAGTTCCACGCATGTCCACGTTCCGGGTTTTATCCGCTGTTCTTCTCGTCGCCGCACTTTCATGCACGGCCCTCCGCGCCCATGAAGGCCCGGGCGGAGACATCAAAGGCGCCGCCGAAATGGCCAAGGCAGCCAGCGAAATGTCCGACGCCGCCAACGCTATGCTCGCGTCTCTGGACGATGCACAAAAAGCCAAAATCTCATTCGATTTCAAAGACGTCGCCGAACGCGAAAAGTTCATCTTCGTTCCGAATATGCAGCGCAAAGGTCTGACCCTTAAAGAGATGTCACCGTTCGTTCGCCCGCTCGCGTTCAACCTGCTCAACTCCGGCCTCAGCCGACACGGCCTCTCGTGCGCGCTCTCGATCATGTCGCTCGAACAAGTTTTGTTTGAAGCTGAAAAAGGCAAGAAGGGCACACCCGTTCGCGATCCGGAAAATTATTGGGTCGAAATTTTTGGCAAGCCGGGCAACGATCAAATCTGGGGCTTCCGCTTCGAAGGCCACCACTTCTCAGCAAGCTTCACGTGCGTGATGGGCAAGACGATTGTCGCCGCGCCGCTCTTCATGGGTTGCAATCCTGAAGTCGTCAAGGACGGTCCGCGCAAAGGCTTCCGCACACTCGCCGAAGTCGAAACCGCCGGACGCAAATTCCTCGATTCGTTGAAAGACGATCAGAAGAAAAAAGCAATCATTCAAGCCGAAACGCCCAAGGACATTTACTCGATGACCAACCGCCGCGTGACCACAAAGAAGGAAGGCATCCCGGCATCCGAACTCGACAAAGATCAGGCAGCTCTACTCCTCGATCTGATCAAAGAATACGCGAACCGCGAGCGCCCCGAAGTCGCCGCACGGGATTTGGCGCTGATTGAAAAAGAAGGCCTCGGTGCCATCAGCTTCGCCTGGGCCGGTTCAACCGAAGTCGGTAAGACGCACTATTACCGCATCCAAAACGACAGCTTCATGATCGAGTACGACAATTTCCAAAACGACGGCAACCACATTCACTCCGTCTGGCGCGACCTGAAGAACGACTACGGCGAAGACATCTTGAAGCGTCACTACGCCGAAACCGAACACAAATAAGAGTTGACAAGCCGTTCCCTCTCCCCTTGAGGGAGAGGGCCGACGAGACAGCCGTTCCGTCTCGC
>JBAXUS010000196.1:0-11449 GCA_037129555.1 Planctomycetota bacterium | reverse complement strand
ATGGGTATCGATCTCGCGGGCGGCACCGAATTGATCTACATCCTCAAGTACGACCAGCTCGATGAAAACATCCGCTTCACACAAAAGCGCATCGAAGAACTTCGCGGCTCCAGCGCTGAAGAGAGCAAGAAGATACTCCTTCAGTTGCAGGACTCGATCGACAGCTTGAAGCGCGCCAAAGAAACCGCGCCCGACAAAGCCGCCGAAGTGCTCCGCCACCGCGTCGATCCCAACGGAACCAAAGGCATCCCGGTGACCACGTTCGGCAGTAACCGCGAACGCCTCCGCATCCAGTTGCCCAAAGCGTCCCAGATGGAAGTCGAACGCATCAAGACGGCCATCAAGACACAGGGCCGCTTGTCGTTCCAAATTTGTACGGACGAACAGGAAATCAAACAAAAGGCCGGCGCGGCGACTCCGGACGCCTATGGCAATCGCGTGTACCGCGACGAGAAAAGCGGCAACACCTACGTTCAAATGACGATCAAGACGCCGAAGAAGATCCGCAAGGACCAATTCGACGAGCAGACCATTGTCTGCCACCGCGGCGATTCAAAAAAGGAAATGGACGGCTCGCACATCACGCTTGCAACCGCCCGCCAGAATCCGCAGGACGGACGCTGGGAAATCGAAGTCCGCTTCGATGCCCAGGGCAGCACCGATTTCGCGCTCATGACCGGCTCGAACATCAAGAAGCAGATGGCCATCGTCCTCGACAACGTCGCGAAGTCTGCGCCGGTGATCCAAAGCGAAATCAGCAACGTCTGTCAAATCACCGGTAACTTCAACAAAGAAGAAGCCGAACAACTCGCCAGCGTCCTGACACAAGGTTCGCTCCCAGCCGAAGTCGTCGAAGACACCACGTTCTTCGTCGGACCGAGCTTGGGTAAAGAACAGATCGACAGCGGTGTGCTCGCGACGATCGTCGCGACAGTCGTCGTCATCCTCTTCATGCTCTTCTACTACCGCTTGTCCGGAGCCATCGCAGCCGTTTGTATGTTGCTCAATTTGCCGATGTTGTTGGGCATGATGGGCTTCTTCAAAGCCACGCTGACGCTCCCCGGCATTGCCGGTATCGTGTTGACGCTCGGTATGGCCGTGGACGCCAACGTGCTCATTATCGAACGTCTGCGCGAAGAACTTGCGCGCGGTCGTTCGTTGAAACAAGCCGTCTCGCACGGCTTCGAACGCGCCTTCCTGACCATCATCGATTGTCATATGACCACGTTGTTGTCGTCGATTGTGTTGTACTATCTCGGCACCGGCCCAGTCCGCGGCTTCGCTGTTTCGTTGTCAATGGGTATCATCACGACGTTGTTCTGTAATTTGTGGCTGAATTGGATCCTCACCGAATGGCTCGTCAACCGCGAAGCCGTCGGCAGCTTCAACATGATGCAGTTCTTCAAAGAAACCAAGATCGACTTCATGGGGAAGCGCCACGTTTGGATGGGTGCCACCGGTGCCGCCGCTTTGATTTCGCTCACCCTCTTCGTTTACAAAACGACCACGTCGAAGGATATTTTCGACGTCGATTTCACGGGCGGTACGTTGGTTCAATTCAACTTCGCCAAGGGCAAGGAACGCTCCGCCGATGTGATCCGAAAAGAAGTGAAGGAAAAAGTCTCGCCCGCACTTGCAGCCAGTGTTCAAACGTTGATCACCACGCTGACGGAAGCAAACAAGAACGCCGAAGCAGCACTGGCGACCGATCCGAAAGTGGCCGACGACGTCAAAGCGGCCGCGAAAGATGTGAATGCAGCCAAGCGCGTTCAACTCCGCCGCAACCGCGAGTTGAACATCGCCATCAACGCCAAGCTGCCTCAAAGCGGCGAGATCATCGCCCGTGAAGCATCCTTGAACGAAGGGGGTATGACCAAGATCCTCGCCGATCTCGATGTCCAGTTGAAGCTCTTGAAAACCGGCGACGAATTGACCTCGCAATCCTTCGGCAAGCCTGAACTCACGGACAGCAGCAAGTTCAAACAATTCACGTTGACGACCCGTATTGTCAACAACCTCGTCACCAACGAATTGGCGAACACGCTCAAATCCGTCTATAAAGAAGACCTCGAAGCTGAACCGGTTCAACTCGGCGACGCCAGCATCTCCGTCCGCTTGAAGGGCACAACGGTTACCCAAAAAAGCATCGAAGACGGCTTAAAGTCCGGCATCGCCAAGATCGCCAACGAACCAGAAAACGGCGACATCAAGGCAGAATTGTTGGGTCTCAGCGTGAAGTCAGTGGCGGTCAAAGACGACTACACGCAGGCCGAAATTGTCGGTTACGCTCAACTTCCGAAGGAAGGTAAGCCGGAAGAAGCGGCAAGCGTGTTGGCTCGCCAGCAACGCATTAAGCAGGTTCTCGAACTCGCAGACCTCGGAGAAGCGCGCATCGGCGGAGCCATCAGCCGCACGAACGCGTTCGGTGCCCAAGTCGCGAGCGAAACCGGTTGGCTCTCCCTGCTCGCGCTCGTGATCGCGAATTTCGCGGTCTTCATCTATCTGTGGTTCCGCTTCGAGTTCTCCGGCGCATGGGGCTTCGGCGCCATCGTCGCGTTGGTTCACGACGTCGTGATCGCAGCAGGTGCCGTGATCATCGCGCACATGCTCGGCTTCCCGATCCTGATCAACTTGAACATCGTCGCCGCGTTGTTGACCATCACCGGATTCTCGGTGAATGACACCATCGTCGTCTTCGATCGTATCCGCGAAGTGAAGGCCGCGCATCCGACACGCAGCTACGAAGACATCGTCAACGAAGCGTGTAATGCCACGCTGAGCCGCACGATTTTGACAAGCTTGACGGTGTTGTTGACCGTCGTCAGCTTGTTGATCTTCGGTGGCCCAACGATCAAGGACATGGCGTTTACGCTGTTGATCGGTTTCTCGGTCGGTACGTACAGCTCGATCTTCATCGCCAGCCCGTTGATGATCTGGTGGTACAAGCGCTTCGGCACCGGCAAGGCCCCGGTCCCCGGCATTAACCGCGTCCGCGAATCCAGCGACTCGACTAAAAACGCTCACGTCTAAACGGCGCGTTTAAGTTTAAAGTTGAAGGTTTAACGTTAAAGAGAAAGCGGCCCACTAAATGGGCCGCTTTTTCGTCACGCAAGATGTTTTATTCATCCGACCGTGTAAGCTGACTCCCACTATCGGGAACCTCGCCATGCCAGACACCGCCCCGCCATCCCTCAAGCGCTACGCCTGGCTGTCCATCGCCTGTGCCCTGCTCACGATTGTGTTGAAAACCGGAGCCTACCACATCACCGGTTCCGTCGGTCTGCTCTCCGACGCGCTCGAATCCGGCGTCAATCTCATTGCAGCAATCTGTGCGCTCTTCGCTTTAACGGTCGCCGAGCTTCCGCCCGATGACGACCACACCTACGGTCATTCCAAAGCCGAATATTTTTCCAGCGGCATTGAAGGCGCGCTCATCATCGTCGCCGCGCTTACGATCATCGCCACCTCAATTCCCCGCTTACTTCACCCCATGCCGCTCGAAGCCGTCGGCCTCGGTCTCCTCATCTCGACGCTTGCCTCCGTCTTTAATCTCATCGTCGCTCAAATCCTGCTTCGCGCCGCCAAGCAACGCAATTCCATCGCGCTCGAAGCTGACGGCAAACATTTGATGACCGACGTCTGGACCTCCATCGGCGTCATCGTTGGAATCGGATTGGTTGCATGGACCGGCTGGGAGCGCCTCGATCCGATCGTCGCCTTGCTCGTCGCCGTCAACATCGTCTGGTCCGGAGCGATCCTCATGAAACGCTCCGCCCTCGGCTTGATGGACACAGCCCTCCCAGCCGCTGACATCGAACGTATCAAAACGCGCCTCGCCACGTACAACGCCGAAGGCATCCAATTCCACGCGCTCCGCTCTCGCGTCTCCGGCTCGCGCAGCTTCATCTCCCTTCATGTCCTCGTCCCCGGAGCGTGGACAGTTCACCACGGTCACGAAACATTAGAACGCATCGAAGCCGACATCAAAAACACCATCCCACACGCCGTCGTCTTTACTCACCTCGAATCCCTCGACGATCCCGTTTCGTGGGAAGACCAGCAACTCGACCGACCCTAGAAAAAGTAACCCGGCACATTCGCATCAACTTCAACGTGTGTGCCGACGCGTCCGAACCTTTTCTGTCCGCATTTCTCACTGCCCGATTTCATGCACGGTGTACTTAGACAGCACATTGATCCACGCAAATACAATCGTATTTCTTTAGGAAAGCCAACCCATGCGACGACTTCTGATCGCCTTTCTACTCGTCCCGATCTCGCTCCTCATTTCAGCCGAACCTGCGAAGCCCAATATCGTGTTCTGTTTTGCGGATGATTGGGGGCGCTACGCGGGATGTTATGCTGGGATTGATGGTCGGCCCTCCATTAATGATGTCATCAAAACGCCCAATATCGACCGCATCGCCAAAGAAGGTGTGCTTTTCAAAAACGCGTTCGTCACGTCGCCGAGTTGCACGCCCTGTCGCAGTTCCCTGCTCTCCGGCCAATACTTTTACCGCACGAATCGAGGTGCGATTTTGAACGGAGCCGTCTGGGATCCGGCCATTCCGACGTACCCACTGATGCTCAAAGACGCAGGGTATCACATCGGCAAAATGTACAAAGTCTGGAGTCCCGGAACGCCGGCTGATGAACCCTACGGTGGCCAGAAACACGCGTATGAAAAATCTGGCCGCGACTACAACAAGTTCTCTGCACACGCCACACAGCTCGTCAATGGCGGCATGACGTTTGAGAACGCAAAAGCCAAACTGCTCGATCAAGTGCGCGGCAATTTCGACGCGTTCGTCGCAGCTCGAAAGCCCGGCCAACCGATGTGCTTTTGGTTCGGCCCGACTCTGACGCACCGAGCCTATGAAAAGGGTTCGGGCAAGGCGCTCTGGAAAATCGATGCCGACGCATTGAAAGGCAAGCTCCCGAAATTCATTCCCGATGTTCCCGAAGTCCGCGACGATTACATCGACTACATAGGCGAGATTCAAGCCTGGGACGCCGGCGTCGGCGTGCTCGTCGAAAAGCTCCGCGCGATGAACGAACTCGACAACACGATATTTGTGGTCAGCGGTGACCACGGCATGCCCGGTATGCCCGGGGGCAAATGCAACTTGTATGACTTCGGCCTCTCAGTCGCTCTGATCGTGCGCGGCCCCGGCATCAAGCCCGGTCGAGTCGTGGACGACTACGTCAACATGATGGACATCGCACCAACGTTCCTCGAACTGGGCGGCGTCAAAGCTCCCGACGTCATGACCGGACGCAGTTTCGTCAATGTTCTCAAAGCCGAACAATCCGGCCAAATCGACGCAGCGCGAACGTGGGTCGTATCCGGGCGCGAGCGCCATGTCGCCGCCGCGCGCGAAGGCAGCCTGCCCTATCCGCATCGTTGCCTCCGAACGCAAGACTTCCTGTATGTCCGCAATTTTGAGCCGGACCGATGGCCCATGGGCAGCCCGAAATTCACCAGCCTCGCCGACATGCCGCCTGTCTCCGAACTCGAACACAGCACGTATGCCGCGTTCGCAGACATGGACGCCAGCCCAACGAAGGCCTGGCTCATCACACGCTTCGGCATGCCGGAATGGCAGTGGCATTACGACTTCGCATTCGGAAAACGTCCCGCCGAACAACTCTTCGATCTGCGCAACGATCCCTATCAGACAGTCAACGTCGCTGACCAAACCGGTTACGCGGAAGTCAAGCGCGAGCTCTCGGATCGCTTGATGAAAGTCCTCACAGAAACCGGCGATCCGCGCGTCACCGGCGACGGTTTGAAATTCGAACGTCCACCCTTCACGCACGACGACACGCCCAAAGGAAAGAAAAAATGAAACGCCTCCTTGCGCTCTTTTGTTTTGCCACGCTCAGCACACTTCACGCCGTTGACGCAAAGCCTCATCCGCCCAACATTCTCTTCGCCATCGCCGACGACTGGGGCCACCACGCCGGGGCGTATGGAACGAAATGGGTGAAGACGCCCGCTTTCGACCGCGTGGCTCGGGAAGGCATTTTGTTCAACAACGCGTACACGCCCAACGCCAAATGCGCTCCGTCGCGCGCGGCGATTTTGACCGGGCGCAACTCCTGGCAACTCAAAGAAGCTGCGAATCACATCTGCTACTTTCCGCCCGAATTTAAAGGCTGGGGCGAAGCGCTGGCCGAACACGGTTGGACCGTTGGCCACACGCTTAAAGGCTGGGCACCCGGCGTCGCGCTCGACGCCGACGGCAAACCGCGTTTGATGACCGGCAAAGCGTTCAATGCCCGCAAAGCCAAACCGCCGACAAGCGAGATCAGCAACACTGATTATGCTGGGAATTTTGATGACTTTCTCGAAGCCGCCACGCCCGGAAAACCGTGGGCGTTTTGGTACGGCGCAGTCGAACCCCACCGCGCCTACGAATTCGGTTCAGGCATCGCGAAGGGTGGAAAAAAACTCTCCGACATCGACCACGTCCCCGGCTACTGGCCCGACAATGAAACGACGCGCACTGACATGCTCGACTACGCGTTTGAAATCGAACACTTCGACACTCATCTCGCGCGCATGCTGGCGTCGCTTGAAAAGCGCGGACTTCTCGCCAATACACTCGTCATCGTCACCAGCGACAACGGCATGCCGTTTCCCCGCTCGAAAGGCAACGTCTACGACGTTTCAAATCACTTGCCACTCGCGGCGATGTGGCCTAACGGAATCAGTAAACCCGGTCGCACGGTCGATGATTTCGTCAGCTTCATCGATTTCGCGCCAACGTTCATCGAACTCGCCGGACTGACGTGGCCTGAATCAAAAATGGCCCCGACATCCGGACGGAGTCTCACCGACATTTTTCGCTCGGACAAAAGTGGCATCGTCACCGACGCGCGCGATCACGTGCTCGTCGGTAAAGAACGCACCGACGTGGGTCGTCCCAACGATGCCGGCTATCCGACGCGGGGGATTATTAAAGGAGGCTGGCTGTTGCTTTTGAATTTCGAACCCTCGCGCTGGCCCGCCGGAAATCCTGAAACCGGTTACCTCGATTGCGATGGGGGAGCGACGAAAACAACTATCCTCAGCGCCCACCGCGCGAATCCCGCCGATCCGTTCTGGTCGCTCTGTTTTGGCATGCGCCCCGGCGAAGAATTGTACGATCTGGCCAAAGACCCGGATTGTCTCAACAACATCGCCATCACCGGAAAAGGTTCCGCTGCTCACGCGGAGTTGCGCGAATCGCTTTTGTCTGAACTCCGCGCGCAAGACGATCCGCGCGTGTTGGGGCATGGCGACGTCTTCGATAAATACGAACATGCAAATAAAGGGCACGTCGGCTTCTACGAGAAATTTATACGCGGCGATAAAGTGAATACCGGCTGGGTCAACAAAACTGATTTCGAGAAATTGCCAACGACATCCGAACCGAAAAAGCCGTAAGCAGTGAACGCCTCCAACTTCATCACGGAGACTTATCAAATGACGTCGCGCTACCGCTCTCTCACCCTACTCGCCGTCACGGTTGTGCTGGGATTCAGCACTCGTGCCAGCGCCGCCGAGCCTGATACCGCGCGTCCGTTGCGCGAATTGTATAAAAGCTACTTCCCGTTCAATCACGACGGTCTTGAGAACTTCACGGCTGCGTGGTCGGAGCGGAAACAAGCCGTGCGCGACCGACTCCTGCTCGCTTGCGGACTCTTTCCGCTCCCAACGAAAACGCCGATCAATGCAGTCATTCACGGACGCATTGAACGTGATGATTACACGATGGACCGCGTCTTCTTCGAATCGTTTCCGGGCCACTTTGTTTGTGGAAATCTGTATCGTCCGAAGACGCCGCCGAAAGATGGCAAGATGCCCGGAATTCTGTGTCCGCACGGTCACTGGCCCAATGGGCGATTCATGGATTTGGGGGCCGGTTCCGCTGCAATGAAAGAGCAGTTGGCGATAGGTGCTGAGCGCTTCGAAAGCGGCGCTCGCTCGCCGCTTCAAGCGCGTTGTGTGCAGCTCGCGCGGATGGGATGTGCGGTGTTTTTCTATGATATGCTCGGCAACGCCGACAGCTTGCAAATCGCCGAACATCGCAGTGGAAAGCGTAAGGAATTAGACGGGACAGAGCCGGGGGCGTACGGCCTTTACAGCACAATGGCCGACTTGCGCCTCGAATCGAATTTCGGACTTCAGACGTGGAACGGACTTCGCGCGATTGATTTCATTCTCTCAGTTCCCGGTGTTGATCCCACGCGCATTTCCTGCACCGGAGCCAGTGGCGGCGGTACGCAAACGTTGATGCTCGCGGCCATCGATGATCGCCTCGCGACGGCTTTTCCGTGCGTGATGACCAGCACCGCTATGCAAGGCGGATGCACCTGCGAGAACGCGTGTTATTTGCGAATCAATCAAGGCAACATCGACATCGCCGCGAATTTCGCGCCGAAGCCGATGGGCATGACGGCGGCGAATGATTGGACGAAAGAACTCGAAACCAAAGGATTCCCTGATCTCAAAATGGTCTGGACGAAACTTGGCAAACCGAACGACGTGTCCGCAACATTCAACATCCACTGGCTCCACAATTACAATCACGTCTCGCGCACGACGATGTACACGTTCATGAATAAGTATTTTAAACTCGGTTTCAGTGCGCCTGTTTTGGAGCGCGATTTTGTGATCAGCACGAAGGAAGAGATGACGGTTTGGACCGCCGAGCATCCGAAACCGACTGGTGACAAAACAGGTGCTGAACACGAAAAAGCGTTGCTTAAGAATTGGAGCGCCGACAGCGACGCGCTCTTGAAAGACAACAAGACTGCTCTGACTCGCGCGTGGAATATAATCGTCGGACGTGCCATGCCCACATCGAAAAACGTACACTTCGATCTCGGTGAAAAAGAGGACAAAGGAACGTTCATCATCACGCACAGTCGTGCGACGAACACGAAAGAAAACGAAACGGTTCCGGTCACGTTTTTCAGTCCCAAGAACGGTAATATGAACGGCACAACGGTGATCTGGCTCGGCTCTAAAAAAGTCACGGAGCCGACCAGCGCGATGAAGAAACTCCTCGACGCAGGGACGGCGATTGCGGTCCCGGAATTGTATCTTCCGGGCGCAACATTGAACCCGTGGAATCCAGTCAAGACGAAAGATCAAACGACTCATAACGACTGGGCGTGGTCGGCATGTTTCACGTACGGCTACAATCCACCGTTGCTGATCCGCCGTGTTCATGACGTGATGACGCTGGTCGCGATGATGAACAGCCACGACCACAAGCCCGCGAAAATCGTGCTCGCGGCGGGCGATGGAATGGGTGCGGTGGGTGCACTTGCGGCGGTTGAAATGAAAGACGATCTTTCTGGAATCATCGTCGATACAGAAGGCTTCCGCTTCGCATCACTTCGCGATCCGATGCACGCGCAGTTCGTTCCGGGCGCGGTAAAGTATGGAGATGTGCCGGGACTTTTGAGTTTGATCGATCCGAACAAATTGACGGTTCTCGGCGAGAAAGATGTTAAGGGCGGGGCGGATACGGTGATGGATGCGGTGATGAAGATAGCGAAGTAGAGGTTTAATACATTCATTGAGAGACTCCAATCATGCGCTCGTACTTCATCGCTATCATCTTGCTTCTTATTTCATTGGTCGCCCGCGCTCAGGACACGCGGCCCAACGTTGTGATTTTACTGGCGGATGATTCGGGCTGGGGCGATTACAGCATCACGGGCAATACGAATATCAAGACACCCAATATTGACAACATTGGACAGAAAGGCGCGGTGCTGGATCGCTTTTATGTGTGTCCGGTGTGTTCTCCGACGCGCGCGGAGTTTTTGTCCGGGCGCTATCATTCTCGCTCGGGCGTGCGCGGCGTTTCGCTGGGACAAGAGCGCATGAATACGGACGAGAAAACGTTTGCGGACGCGTTCAAAGCGGCTGGATATGCGACCGGAGCATTCGGGAAATGGCACAACGGAAGCCAGTGGCCGTACCACCCCAACGCGCGTGGATTCGATGAATACTACGGTTTTACGTCCGGGCATTGGGGCGAGTATTTTGATTCGCCGCTGGAACACAATGGCGTCATGGTCCGAGGCAAGGGATTTATTTCGGACGACCTGACGGACCACGCGCTGGGATTTATTGAGAAGCATAAGGACAAGCCTTTTCTCTGTTACATTCCGTACAACACGCCGCATTCGCCGTTCTGTGTACCGGATGCATATTGGAACAAATTCAAAGATGCTCCAATCGCGATGCGCAGTGGCTTGGGCGAAAAAGAAGACCTGCCTGTGACGCGCTGTGCGTTGGCGATGGTGGAGAATCTGGATTGGAATGTCGGGCGCGTGCTTGCTCGGTTGGATGAGTTGAAATTGAGCGAGAATACCATCGTGATTTATTTTTCAGACAACGGGCCGAACAGTGTTCGCTGGAATGGCGGGATGAAAGGGATCAAAGGTTCGACGGATGAAGGAGGCCTGCGGTCGCCGTTTTTTATTCGGTGGCCAGCGGGCGGAATCAAGCCCGGCACGGTTGTCAGCGAGATCACGGGAGCGATTGACATCCTCCCAACACTCACTGCGATGGCGAACGTTCCGCGCGTTGGAGACAAACAATTGGATGGTCGGAGTCTTCTGCCGTTGTTGACGGGTGCGACAAAAGCGATGTGGGCAGACCGCATGATCTTCTCCCATTTCGGCGGTAATGTCAGCGTCCGAACGCAGCAGTATCGTTTGGACAACAACGGCGCACTCTTTGACATGATGACTGATCCGGGGCAGAAGAAGAATGTGGCGGAGCAGCATCCGGAAATCGCGACGACATTAAAGGACTCTGTTGCGGCGTGGCGGAAGGATGTGTTCGGACCGAACGGTGAACGTCCGCGCACAGGTAGCAAAGGCAAGGGACAGCAGTTGGATGAGAGGCCTTATACGGTCGGTTATTCTGAATTTCCGATGACACCGCTGCCCGCGCGCGATGGTGCTCCGCATGGCGGAATCAAGCGCAGTGCGGGCGCACCGAATTGCTCGTACTTTATGAATTGGACGAGTCTGGATGATTCAATGACGTGGGAGATCGAGGTCAACAAACCGGGCGATTATGACGCGGTGATTTTCTACACGTGTCCGTTGGCCGATACCGGCTCGGCCATTGAATTGAGTTGGAACGGGCACACGTGTACGGGGACTGTTGCGCCGGGATGGGATCCGCCGTTGATCAACAATCAGGATCGTGTTCCACGTAAAGGCGAATCGTATTTGAAGGAATTTCATGCGCTGAATTTGAGCGCGTTGCATCTCGAACCAGGGCGCGGCCCGCTGACACTTCGAGCGGTAAAGATTCCGGGGAAGAGTGTCATGGATGTGCGATTGGTGACGTTGACGTTGAAGAAATGACGCGTTGCACGCGAAGAGACCATGCAGTTAAGTCCGGCGAAATTATTAGCGGAAGGTACTA
>JBAXUS010000195.1:0-11623 GCA_037129555.1 Planctomycetota bacterium | reverse complement strand
CATCCGCCTCAACGGCGAAGCCCGTCGAGTCCGCAAACTCACGGCGATTAAACAATCAAAGGCGGCGTGAACACTGCCGCCCTTCCCATTCGTTTCACTCCGTTCTCAACCATTTCAAAACAGGAGATTCAAACATGCTTATGCTTCGTAAAGGAACCGAAGTCACCCGTGACCAACTGCGCGAAATTCAGACGCCGGAGCCAACCGAATCTTGGTGCCCGGTGTCCCACTTCGATGTCGTAAACACGCTCACCGACCGCGCGTCGGCCTGTGGGTTGAAGATCCGCAACGAACGGTTCGCCGTCGTTGACGGCAGTCTGCATTCTCAGTTCGGCGAGCCGACGCGGATACCCGGCGCACGTCTATACGGTTCGATGGACTTCGAGCCGATCCCCGGAATCCCGTTTCCCGAAGGATGCACGCCGTCCGCTGGCTTACGTAACAGCCACGACAAGACGTTCTGTTTGAGCATCCTTTCGGGCGCTCGGATACTCGTTTGTGAAAACGGAGCGCTTATGGGAGACCATCAAGTGAACCGGAAACACACGTCCGGCATCGACCTGCTCGAATCCATCGATAACGCACTCAACGCCTTCATGGCCAGCATCACCGGTTTCAACGAAATGTTCCAGCGTCTGAATGCGCGGCGACTGACCCGAACAAAGGCGCATTCGCTGGTCGTCGAAGCCGCGCGCGCCGGAGCTTTCGCTTCGGATTCAATCTTGCCGATTGTAGCCGAGTTCGAGAATCCGCAGCACGAAGCGTTTAAGGATCGGACGGCATGGTCTTTGTACAACGCCGCTACTGAGGCCATGAAGAAACAGTCGCCGGGACGCCAGGTGGACGGATTCAAGGCGCTGAACCAGGTGCTGGTGGCGGAACTGAATTGATCTACCTTGTTCAACCAGCCGCCATCAGTGGCGGCTGGTTCCGAAACAGTTTTTAATTCAACTCATCGTGGTGCGCTTCACTTCGATGGGTTGTTTCCACGTCCACCACCAGACGGATTGCCAGTTGTACTTGGCGCGTTGACCAAGCCACCGCCTTTGCCTCCTCCGCCCGATTTTCCACCGCCACCTTTACCGCCTCCTCCGCCTGAGCCACTTGCCATGACGTACTCCTCCTATGAAATGGCGAACAATCGTCGCCGTGATTGCACCGCGCCGAGCGGTGCAGAAATTCGACTAATCATTTGAATCCGACAGGTATTCGAAGTCACTATCCCAGATGTCTTCTTCGGGATAAAATTTACCCCGCAAAAACGCCTCCCAATGGGTCGCGCTGTTTTCCTCATCATCCGTGTTCAACAGCCAAGGGTACGATTCAGTTTCGCCGATGATCTCGTTAATCAATTCGCGGCAGTTCGGCACCCAGTATGTCTTTTCCTCAAAGTGTCTTCGCAAAGTCTCTTCAGGCGTTGCTCGAAATTTCGCTGTCTTGAGGCATTCGAGAATCCAGGGCAGCGCGTGTTCACGGTCTGTGCTTTTCACTGAGCCATTGCCAAGAGCGCTGGTTTTGTGCATGTCCGAACGGTAGTCGCTCGGACACGGTTTAGATTTATTCATTGCCTTCTCCGTTTCTGCTCATAGGTGAGCCGACACTGCGGGACTTAGCCCACAGTTTTTTGACGTGTTTTGGAACACGGCAAAATGCCGCGTTTCGATAGAATTAAGCCGATCTAGTTCGGGTGAGGGATGAGTCGTTCTCTTACAGTTGCAATTCGTGGAAGTACGATGCCACCTGACGGCGGAACGCAATGTGCCGACGACGAAGCTCGTCACGTAAAGTTAGACGTGTCGATCCATTTGATTGTCTGAACGACTGGGTTTGAGAAGAGATGAGCACTGAAACGCATTCGCGGTTCTGCGACAGTGGTTCGTGAAGCGCCAACCTAATGAGTCCATCATGAAGTTTCGACTCCGGGCGCGCATAGTATTTTAATTCTAACAACTTCGACTTGATGCAGCGGTAAAGTCCGTTGTTGCGTAGACACTGCGCCGCAATAGGCATTACTTCGATTTGCATGTTTTCGTCTCCAGTCTTCCATTCGTCGGAATTGGTTCGGCTCGGACACATCCCGAGCAAAACGGATACGTGTTCGGCGGCTGCATTTCGGCAGCGAAGAATCAGTCGTGATTCAAACACCGGGCACAAACTTCCTTCTGTTTTCAATTGCTTTACAACTCGGCCTCCAGTTTCTTGCTTCGACGTACTTCCTTATCTCGCGTCCGACGCGCACCATCCGGGTCGGGAAGATTTCCCGTCAATTGGATGTAATGCGCCTGCCGCAAGTAAAAGAACGCCCCCAATAACACTCGCCGCGGCGACCTGCCTGTGGGCAAAGCCGATCCCTTCAGATGGCGAACTTCCTCGTAGACATTGGCGGCCGTTTCTTTCACTTTATCATCTGGGTCATTCTTGCTCGACCACCACAACGCATGATGACCTTTGCCGTCTGGATTCACTTCCAATTCACGGACGGCCAGAATGTAACAACGACGCCAAATTGCGCTGGGTTCCACCCATTCTGGTTCCGTTGTACTTGCCGATGGGACGCTCTCCGCATTGCCTTTATTCGATCGTTTCGTCGATTTTGTTTTGAGCCGGTCAAGGCAGTACGTCGCGAATTCATATCGGGTCGATGTCAACTCAGGATCTAATGCTGAACCCGTATGAATTGTCGTCGCAACTAGGTCCGGGATTTGACGCCATTCTTGTGGCGGTTGCTCAGACATTTGCTCTTCCGGCCAATAGCGCAGATCCGAACAAACACACAGGGTGTTGATCCGACGAAATGCCAGAAGCAGCACTTTCAGTGCCGCCCACACACCGGCGAATTGAAGAAGAACGTACAGGCCATCGACCTGAAAATGCTCCCAGGAATTGAAGAACGCGTCTCTGTTCACCGGATCACTTGCACGATCAAGCAACGGTCTTCGATAGGCCCACGCTTTTTGAACTGAATCAATCAAGTGTCTCTTTGTTTCTTCTGAAAGTTCGCCCGGATTAGTTCCGAATGCAAATAACGAATAACGCCACCACATCGCCACCAGGGCAAAATCGTCAGCCGCTTGCGCGCGTTCATCGAGTAGTTTGAAATACGGTTCGACAAACGTCGCAAAGCTCTGCCGCGTTGGAGTCTTGAAATCAAGCGGATGTCCATCTCGATGACGAACGCCAATCCAATCGGCCAGTGACTTATCGAACGCGACGACTAATTCGGGATCGGAATGTCGGCGAAGGACGGGCAAAAACGCTCGTAACGCGCCATTGATTGAACAGTCGAACCAGTACTGCAACCGGATTGGCTCGACAGGTTCGACATGGCTCCAATGCTGTTTACTTGGCGAGTTTCGAAGCAGTTCCAGGTCAATCAGCCGAAAGAAATCGAATTGATCCGCCCGCAAAAGTGCGCCCAGCGTCAACTGCCATTGCAATTCCGATCCAAGCTCAACACGAATACCAACAACGGCTCGCGTGAAATCAATATGCGGCAACCGGTTAATCCATCGAGGTATTAAGAAATCAAGGTGCTCGTTGAAATCTTGTTGCCAATCCACGGAATGTGAAACATTCCAAAGGTGTGACGCGAAGACCACCAGCAATTCAAGAAGCGCTGCATCAATTGTTTTCGCACCAGTGAATGGAGGAACAAGAAACGACATCGCCATGTCTTCGATATGCGGGGGCAGTTCGCCTTCCTGAATTGATTTCCAATCTTCAGGGCGGTTACAGTTCGGAATGAGGTCTGTACGGATCTGGTGAGGTTGAGTAGGGCGTTGAAATCGTTCAAGCAGAAACAAATCTGCAACCCAGCCAGCGTGCTCAGCGGGGACACCACAGTGCACGAGCAGCCGTGCGAGTTCGCACGCTGGCGTTGTAGGCACGGATGGCTCGTCAAAAGAAATTAGATCATCGGATTTCGGCATCTGATTCATCTCTCTCGAAGGACAGATGGTTCCATTTGATCAGCGGTCAAATCAAGACGACCGCTGGCTGAAGCGCTGGAACGCCCAAGTTAATGCAACTCAGGCTGGTTGTGACCCAGTTTGGGTCGAAGCTCTAGCACTTCACGTACTTTAATAATCGAGTTTTCAAAATCCGCAAGAAAAATCTCTCAAACTTTTTCACTTTCGCGCTGACAGGTCGGAAACTGCTTTGTCTCGGATGCGGTTAGCGCAACTCTTGGAGTTTTGATAATGGACCAGACCGGACGAAAGGTCCTCGGCGACATCTTCGACCGAACTATCCGGTCGATGAATGGCCTGCCGGACGTGATCAACACGAAAGCCACCACTGTACGTTCGCTGTCGAGCGTACTGGAACTGTCGCAAACATTCATCGTTCAGACGTACCGGCAACGAGACGAGGGTGACACGATCTTTATTGAATACATCGGTGTCGAAGGCAGTCTGCGGCTGGCGTTGCCGCCTGCCGTTTCAGACGTGATCGCTCGGCAGCGCGACGCACTCAGCGGCAAGTCACGCAGCAAGGCCGCTAAGGCGAACGCGATGGACCGGAAGGCACGGGGGATTGAGCCGGGGTTCACAATGCTCCATTGATCAATGCATTCAACGAGGGCTGGCGAAAACCAAATGCGGCGTTCTTGCCAAAGCGATCAAGGCGATCGTGCCACTGTCGAAGACGATGACGGATTCGATTGGGGCACTGGGGGAATTCTGCAAATCGGGCCGGGCGATCGCGGCTGGCGTGATGCTCGAAGATGACGAAGCAAAAAGGGTGGCGAAGGGTACTACCTTGGAAATATAGAGGGGGTTTGGAAGCAAACAAAATTGAAAAACTTGGAAATATTGAATCGCATCTCTTGACTTATTGAAATGATACTGTATACTTTCAAATATAGATAGAAATCGTACAAACTCATTTCATGGAGAATATGATGATCGTCTCGGTTCGTGAAGAAAGTTCTATTGGACCGTTTCTTGCCCGAATTCGCGAGAATGCGGGATTGAGCCAAGCCCAATTGGCAAAAGAAGTTACTTTTAGTACCGCAACGTTGTCTCGCATCGAGTCTGGCGAGAAGTTTGCCACAGATGATGAAATGACCGAGATGTTAAATGCAATTGGTACAGATGAAGCAAAGGATTTGGGCAGTTTTGTGAAACAGAATTGGGACGAACTTGCGCGACCGCCATTCGACCACCCCAATCGGCAAGCACTCTGGGAAGCGAATTCGGCACTTCGTAAACTTGCGATACTTCGACAGGACAAGGACCTGAAGGCCGTTTTTCTTCGCCAGATCGATCTCTACGACTCGGAACTGCGAAGGATAGCCATTTTCCTCAACTCGCGTGAGCATCAAGTGGCATTCATCGGGAGCATCGGAGTAGGCAAATCAACGGCAATTTGCAAATTGACGGGTCTTCTCAAACTCGGAGAAGAGAAACTTGACCGGCAGATTGTGCTGGAAACCGGGGCTGGTGGCATCACACTTTGCGAAGTGCACATCTCGCAAGGACCGCGATATGGTTTACGGGTCATTCCGCGGGTTGAAGATTCCATCCGCCGCGATGTTGAGGACTTCTGTGACTACTTAATGGCTTCGACTCGGCAGCCATCCAATGGGCAAACTTCATCCGATGAGGAAGATGGCGACCCGCTTGGCATCTCGAAGGAAGTTGTGAGAGCTATTCGCAACATGGCCGATTTGACGGAGAAACGCCGAGAGGAGAACGGAAAGCGCATTCGCATTGACCCCGCCAAGGAACTTGCGAAGCAACTCGGCAACGTACAGGAACTTTGCATCCACATCTTGACGAAGATGGATCTGCTTCGTCGAAACAAGCGCGATGAATGGTATCCTGAAAACCACCCTCAGTCCCCGGCACAATGGCTTCAGGAACTGTTTTCTGCGGTAAACAATGGACGGCATCTTGAGTTTTCGCTGCCGCAGAAAATCGAAATTATTATTCCGGACGCCGTTTTTGCGAGCCGGGAACTTCCAATCCGCATTGTTGACACCAAGGGGATCGATCAGACGGCTGAACGTCAGGACCTTGAATGTCATTTCGACGACCCTCGCACACTTGTTGTGCTTTGCAGTCGCTTCAACGACGCGCCGGAAGTTGCGCTGCAAAGTTTGCTACGCCGCGCAAAGGAAGCAGGCACCCGTGACATTTGTCGCAAGACTGTGCTTTTCGTGCTGCCGCGACCGGATGAAGCGCTTGCGGTCAAGCATGACGACGGAGTAAGGGTTGAAGATGATTGCGAGGGTTATGATCTCAAGCGCGACCAGATTCATTTGCGTTTGAATCAACAGGGGTTGGCGGATGTTTCAGTCGAATTCTTCAACGCGCGCGACGAGAATCCAAAGGGCATGCGTGATCGGTTCATTGCAAAACTCATGGAGCATCGTCAACATTACGCTGAACAGATCTCCCGTCTGTCAGCCGCGGTGGATCGGCTTAATGAAAATCGAGAAGATGAGCAAATTCGCCTTGTTTTTGAACACGTGATGAGCGACCTGGAAACTTGGATTCAGAACAATTTGGAAATCGACTTAATTGAGGAAGGTGTGCAAAAGCCGTTGGTCGATGCAATTGATGCCACCCGCCATGCTAGCACTGTTAGGGCCGCAGTGCGCCGCGATGGCGACTGGTACAATCTGGATTACTATCATCATTTGGCACACGGTGTTCGTGTGCTTGGAGTGGAGCATATTGGGAAGAAGATTGAAGCTTTCAAGATCATCGTCAATAACCAGATCAACAACGAAGATCTTGCGCCTGCAAAAGGTTTTCTTGAAGGAGTGATCGGCCGCGTGAACGCAGCCGTTGATGATTCATACCGGCGTGTCCAGCTCGCGGGACGCGAAGCATTCAAACAAACTCTCGCGAAGGATCGTGATTTTTGGAGCAAGTGTGTTGATCGATGGGGAAAAGGGCCGGGGTATCGTTCTGCAATTCGGAACATGACGGATGAAGAATTCAGCAGCGAATTTCTAGCAGAGGTTCACACGCTCATTTTTGGTTTGCTCGAAGCAGAATGGAACAGCATCGTGGTATTGATGGAAAGTCTATTGCACGAAGAGGAACCGGCTGCCAGCGCGGCTTGAGTGCGTAATGGATAATTGGTCAGTCATTACGACGAAGCCGGGCATATGCCCGGCTTCGGTCGTTTTAACACAGTGATTCCATATGCGCTCAACAGGAGAAGTTAGTCTAAATGGGGCTCACTAATTTTGTTACGGAATTTCAGAAAGGAATGAAAAATGCGCGAGATTGCTCGAATACAACAGGGCTACTTTCCCACCCAGCGCCGCATTGTTCGCGCCGTCACCGGACTGTTCAAATTTCCACTTCAGGCGAACGGGGCAATCGTAGTTCTCGACGCCGGGTGCGGCAACGGAAAAGCCATCCATCAACTTCGTGAAGCATGGCTTGCCCAGCGGCCGGATTTGAACGTGACATTGCTCGGTATCGAGTCCGACAAAAGCCGGTTTGAAAATGCAGTAAAACAATTTCAAATCAGCTCGGGCGGCGGCACCGCGCTATGGTCCGCCATCGAAGACGCCTCGGTCGATCAGCCCCTATCCCTGTGCTATTACAATCCGCCATTTGATCGAATACGTGGTGTCGGTCGCATGGAACTCACGCTGTTTAACCGTGTGAAAGACTGGCCCGCGAAAACCACCGGATTGCTCTTGATGATCGTCCCTGACTACGTGCTGGCGGATCCTGATGTCGGCCTAGCCACGGCCGTTGATCGCGACTACGAACTACTCGGCCTCTGGCGTTATCCGGATCCGGAGTACAGCGAGTTCAAGCAGTGCGTCCTGCTCGCGCGCCGTCGCGACAAAGCGCTGAACAAAACGAAGCTGACGTTCCCGCGCTGGGCCAGCAGTCCAGACAGTTGGCCGGTGTTGCGCGACGACATGAAGCCGGTCACCACGCTTCATCCGGTCGCGAAGGTTCCGACGCTCCGCCGTACGCGGCTGGGCAACGAGGTCATCCTCGACACACTCAGCCGGTCGCCACTTCGCGCTGGTCTTCTCCGCGAAGCCGCCTCGCCCGCGCCGCCAATTGGCCGCCCACTGTTGCCGTTGAAGGCCGGGCACCTGGCGCTGGTGCTCGCTGGCGGCCTCGCGGACGGCGTGATCGAATCCGGCAAAGAACGATTCCTATTGAAAGGGACGTTGCAATCTGCCGTCCGAAGAATTTCGACGAAGGACCAACTTGATGACCGAGGCGTGAAGACCGCCGAGGTCGATACGTATCGGACCCGCTACGAGATGGCCGTTCGCTGTTTGCGCAGCGACGGCTCGATTGAGAATTACACGTCGGCAGAACCTGAAACCGAAGAACTCGAAACGGAGATGAACACCGAATGACAACGACAACTGAACCGGTCCCAAAGCTCGGTCTCGTCGATTTGAATGAGGCTGAATTGCCCCACCTTGAAGTCATTGCCCGGAATGCAAAGGGCGACATCGTGGCCGATGTCGGCGCGCAACTCGTCGCGCTGATCGTGAATCCGCAAAACCGCGTGTTGTATTTGGAGGCCGTTTCCACATCCGACGCCGGAGCGCACGCGCTGATGGGTAGTGTCAGCGATCCGCGCGGGACTGTTGAATTCCGCTTTCATCGCGCCGGGGAAGCTGGCGACTACGTCGAGATCACGCCGCCCGAATCGCCGCGCGTGGCGAACGTCCGGCTGAGTGTGTCGGGCTGGTCGCGACACGTTCACCATGTCGCAATGCTCGACCGCTCCGGCGAACTCATGTTGGCACCGGATGATGAGACTCTGTGGCGGCAACTGCGTGCGAAGATGTCATGTCCAACGCTCGCGGACTGGGGCGGGGCGTTGATGAAAGAAGTTCATCGATCCGGGATGCTGTTGGAATGTGAGGCATTCGGAGTTCCGAAGGGACTGCGGGCGTACGTGCTGGCAAAAGACGCCGCAGGGACATTTGACGGCATTGTTGCCGAACACGTGCGTCGCGTCGGCATTCCGCGCCGGTTGGCGGCGTGACGCGACCTCCGACCGTTTTATGTCTCGAACCTGTACTGTGCCCCCGCGCGCCGATGGTCTCCGGCCTCATTTTTAATTGTCAAGAGATATAGCAGTGGCCGGTTCCCCTTGGATGGGTATAGATTCACTTTCTTGAATGGTCTTCCTTAGATGGCACTTTGTGATTCAATCTTTAGGAAAGATGATTTTTCTCCCATCCTGTAGAAGTGACACTGCTATATCTCTTGACACCCTGAGTAACCTAACACATTCCTATTACGATCCCGTCCACGACCGGAGCACTATTGCCCCGGCCCTGCCCCGGCTTTTGCCCCGGTTATTACAAACTTATTCCATTTATAGAATTATAGAATCCTTCCGGGGCACCGGGGCAGAAGTCCTGTTTCCTTAAAAGCCTTATGAAAATATTTTCTCCACACCGGAAGTAATGAGAGAAAGATTATTAGTAGGCGGTGGCGGGAAAGCTCGAATTATGCCCCGGTGCCCCGGCCCACTGTCACAACTCCCTGCAAAATCGTTCTTTGTAATAACCGGGGCATTCACCGGGGCAGCATCGTGCTGCTCCGGATGCTCCGGCACTTCCATTTATAAGGAGACTCGCGATGCCCTTGGCTCGTGACCTCAATGAATTGATCCAGAAGTACGGCTCTGCCATAGCAGCGGGTGCGGAGTCCGTGCTGGTCCCGCGCCATAAACCCGGCGCACCGCTGCCCGATTTGTCCGCCGTAGAAGCTTGTCGCACAGCCGCGACAGGCCGTCCGTTCGAGTTCTACCCTTCTCAACGCGAAAAGATTGCCGGAGCGTTGGCCGGTTTGAAAGCGAAGAAGCGAGTTTGGATGATCCTCGATTGTGGCTCCGGAAAAACACCGATGTCTCTGGCGGCAGCGTGGGCGCTGCTCAAAAAGCGCCCGTTTCGGATCCTCGTGATGTGTCCCGGCCACATCGTCCGAAAGTGGCGGCGCGAAGTTGAATGGATGATTCCCGGCGTTGATTGCCGGATCATCCGCAATTTCTCCGACCTGTTGAAATTTGAAGTTGCGTCCAAAACGAGCGTCGCCCCAATGGTCGCCGTCATCGGCAAAGACACCGCGAAGTTGGGTCTCCGCGTGGATCAGCCTTGTGCTGCTAAACGCAAAATGAAGCTCCGCGTCCGGCTCGACTCTGCCGCCGAAATGCAGCCCGGCGACACCGATCTTCGCGAAATTCCGAGCGACAACGGCACGGTCCTCGAAGTCACCCGCATCGTTGATGTCGCCTGCTGTTCACGTTGCGGAACCTTCGTCACCAAAAGCGACGAGAGTCCCGAGCCAGTTGCTCACGCCGATTACATCGCCCGAAACGAGCCGGTCATGTGCAAGCAGTGCGGCGATAAGCTGCTGACCAACGCCCGCGGCTTCCGAAAAAATCCGCACATCGACCGGTACATCCAACGCCGCATGAAAGGTGTGTTCGATCTGCTCATTGCCGATGAAGTTCACGAACTCGCCGCCGCCGAGTCGATCCAGGGCAACACGTTTGGGACGCTGGCGGCTGCTTGTCGGTACACCATCGCACTCACCGGCACACTGATTGGCGGCAAGGCGTCCGATCTGCACGCCCCACTGTGGCGCATGAGCGCGGATCTGTTGCATCAACGCGGATTTGATATTCATGCGTACAAAGGTTCGCGCATTTCGCCGATTGCCCGGAACGAACGCGGCTTCGTTGGCCGGTACGGCGTTCTCGAACACAAAATCGTCCGCAACATCGCCGACGATTTCAGTGGACGTATTCAGCGCGGGGCCTGTGGACGCCGGAAGCAATACAAGACGGATGAACGCCCGCGTCCTGGCATATCGCCGGATCTGTTCAATCACTTCCTGCTCGACCGCGCCGTGTTCATGTCGTTGGATGAGCTTGGCCCGGCGCTGCCGACATTGGAACGTGTGTTGGTTTCGTGCAAAATGAGTCCGGCGTTGAAGGAAGCGTACGACAAACTCGACGGCGAACTCAAGGACGCCATCAAGTCACGGGTGAACGGTAAAGGTCCGCCCGGCCTCGCTGCTACTCGGGTCCAGGCGCTCGACGCATATCTGGACAAACCGTATGGATGGAATCCGATCACCGCCCCCGCGTACGATGAAGAAGGCCGACGTTGCGGAACGGAAACCGTCGCATGTCCTGCGGATCTGGGTGACGACCACTCCGACACCAAAGACGAAAAGCTTGTTGAAATCGTCCGCGCCGAATTGAGCGAAGGTCGCCGCTGCGCAATCTACCCTCAGTTCACCGGCGTTCACGACGTTCGTCCGAAGTTACTGAAGCTGATGACGGACGCCGGTATCAAATCGCTGATCATGCCGGACACAGTGAAACCCGAAGCCCGCGAAGATTGGATTGAAAAGCACCTCCCCGAAATGGACGTGCTGATCGTTCACCCCAAGCGAGTGATGACCGGCCTCGACCTCATCGCCTTCCCGAGTCTGATCTGGTTTCAAACCGGCTATTCAACCCACGTGCTCCGGCAAGCATCTGCACGCGCGCGCCGCCCAACACAGACACAGCCGTGCAAAGTTTTCTTTCTGTATTATGCCGGGACGATCCAAGAAACGGCACTGGCCCTCATGGGCGAAAAGGAAGCTGCCAGCCAAGC
>JBAXUS010000194.1:0-11665 GCA_037129555.1 Planctomycetota bacterium | reverse complement strand
ACACCGACACGCCCCCTTGGCGCCGGTGCCAATTGATTGCGAGGCGCAAGGGGAAAGGAGTTTTAGATCCGACAAAAAATACGAAAGAAACTCAGGCGAGATTGGCAGGGAAGAGAACAAGCCGTGCTCGAAGTATTATACCGCAAAAACGCTGGAAATTTAGCTGGGGATGCCAGGATGCTTTACCAACGCGCGCAACCGCTTTTGATTGCGCGGCAGAGCGCATTTATGAACTGCCATTTCCTGCGGATGGCGGGTGTGCTGTGCTTCGATGGGAGATTGCCACGATGCCGAATGAAGAACATGAAGTTTTCGGCGAAATCTTCGCTGGGATTTGTCGCCGCGTAACGGCTGATGTGGGTCGCCGGGGCGTATTCGAATCGGTCAATCGATTCATGCGGTCTGCCAAACGCCGCTGTAAAGCGCCGGGATCGAAACAGCCCCCGGTGCGTGTCTGCAACGGCGTGACCATACTCGTGGCGGAGTACGTCGGCGAGACTGGTATAACTGCCCGAGAAAAAATCGTGCAGCTTTGAAATTGATATGCGCGGTATACAGATTTCACCGCTGCTCCCGTACCACTGCCAGCCATATGCAAATCCTACCGACATAAGGACGACCGGCACAATTCTCAGCCGGTCGTCCCAACAGCCGTGGCGATTCAGTTCGCCTGCAACTTTCTGCGTTGCCCGATTTAGTCGGGCGAGCGTGATGATGTGGATTTTAACCAAGAATTGCCGCTCCATTGGCTTGTGCCGTCGCGGCGGTTCGTCCCGCTGCGATTTTCAGCGCGCGCCGGATCGTCGGGATGCTGACGCCGAAACGCTTGGCGAGTTTCGCCAGTGACAGGCGCTGATTAGTTCTGGCGCTGGCAACCTGATCCGCATTCTCCTCCGACCAGCATCGGTTGTCGGGCATCTGGAAATGATCCACCCAGAACCACTGCTCATCGAAGTCCGCAAACTGCTCCGGGTCTTCGATCCTTCGTGAGCCCGTGGACGATGCGGTGCCGAAATGCCCACCGGTATCCACATTCAATTTAACGCGCAAACGCGGTTTGATGCGTTGTACGCCTGAGTCCTGGATTTCCTCGGAAGCGGCAGCACGTCCAGCGCCGCCGGAGACATTTGACAGCACAAAGTCCAAGCCTTCGAACACACCCAGACGGCAGGTGCGCATGACAACGCGGCGATCCGGGAACACTTCGATGCGGTCGATGTGGCGCGACAGCTCGTGGTTCAACTGTGTCGGGTTGCTTTCTTCCATTACCGTCGCGAGTTGTTGAAGGCATTCAATCACGCGTTTCGGATTCAATTCGCGCTTCACGATTTCCTTCAAGTTGTCGATCTGCGCCAGTTCACGCGCAATCTGGTCGCGGCGTTCACATGCGGATTTGGACTGCTCGATGAGGACACCGCGCATGGCCGCGGGCAAGTTGGGATCTCCGAACGACAACGTCCAACCTTTGATTTTGTTGTCAATGTCCTTGAGTTCCTGTTCGAGCGCCGGGCGCGCGTTGCTCTGCTTGGATTGCGCCAATTCTTCCAGGCAGTTTTCGACTTCAGTGACGAGTTCGGGAAACCACGCCGGGATTTCTCCGGGCGAGCCGGGAGCGGGAAACAGGCGGTTGCGCAACGCACCCAAGACGGATTCACGCAGCCAATCCTCCGGACAGTACAGCGGGTTCGTGCAGCTTCCATGGTGATGGCTCGGACACATGTAATACACAAACCGCCGGCCGCGCTTGCTTGTTCCGCCGCCCTGATTCGGACGCATCGATGCACCGCAGACACCGCAGCGCACCAAACCGGAGAGCGGGAATTTCAAGATCAGACCTGGCGCGAGCGCCTGGAATTGTTTGTTCGATTTGTTGCGACCGCGCAGCCGCTTGATACACGCGCCGCGTTCTTCGCGCACTGCGTTGACGCGCTCCCATACTTCCGGCGAAATCAACGGTTCGCAGAAATCTTTCACGATGAAATGTTCGTCCGCCGCGTTTCGGACCGTGACTTTGCGGTCGTCAACAATGTCCGTCGCCACGCGGCCAAACACCATCACGCCTTTGTAAATCGGGTTGGACAAGATGCGCCCGATCGTGTCGGAATGGAAGCGGTGGGCACGGCTTTGTTCGACTAAATCGCTGCGCTTGTTGAGCGCTTGTGCGATGCGGTTTGAGCCAAGGCCGAGCTTGTCGGCCATATCAAAAATTTCGCGAACCACCGACACCCACTGCGGGTCAAGCACAAGACGGTTGCCAATTGTTTCGGTTCGGCCATCGCACTCACGCATCACACTTTTCAGCTTGTAGCCCATCGGCGTGGGACCGCCGGGCCAGTACTTTTGGCCGACGATATCGCGCTTGCCGCGCAGGACATTATGGGCTTTGACGTGGGCGTCTTGGGTCGCGCGGAAACTTTCAACAAAGCCCAGCGCCTTCCCCGGCACCGATGTGGGATCTGTGAAATTGGAATCCGCCGTCAACACCATCACGCCAGAATGGGTGAGCAAGTTCTGGCGGACGTTATCGACATCGCGCATGCGACCAAAGCGCTCGAAGGAATCGACGAGGATCGCGTCGACGTCCAGCCGTCGGGATTTGATGTCGTCCATCATCTGCATGAAGGATGGGCGATTGCTCATCTTACGCCCGCTGAGTCCATCGTCGCGAAACGTTCCGCACGGCACCCAGGAATAGCCATTGCGTTTCAGCGTGCGCTGAATTTCATCGTATTGCTGATCAGGACTCCGGGGGTTCTGCTGGTCGCTCGACATTCGGGCGTACATCACGTAGCGGATCGGCTTTGTCGGATCAAACTTGGATTGAATCATGAGTCATTACCTCGTTCCAGGCGTTTGTCGTGAATCGCCAGCGCAATCTGACGAGCGATAAACGAGACGCTTCTTTTCCGATGCCGGGAACGCACCGATTCAGCGAGCTTGGTTTCGACTTCAAGTGGTAGATCCTGTGGGAATCGGATCTCGCCATCGGCCACAAGCTTCGCCAATCGGGCGATTTCAGCGTCGGACTCTAAACCGCTGACGGGCATGAGTGCCTCCTTTTGGAGAAGCGTTTGCCCATACAGCGAACAGTGACCATCACTGCTCGTTCGCTAGGCATCCGCGCATCCTGAAAAATAAAAAATACTGTCCAACGGGAACCGCCTTAAGATTTTTGACTCGCGGTTTCATAGGGGAAATGCTGAATTTTCGGGTGTCACAACGAGGTCATTTCGCAGTCGAAAAACGTAAATGGGCAGGACTATCGCTGAAAAACAGGTGTTTTTGAGATGGGCATAGCAGACTTCACTACCTTTATATTATACCGCAAAAACAGCCGAAATTTAGCTCTGCCAGCGCATTAATAAACAAACGGCCTACAACAATACAATAACATCCTATTATACCGCAATTTGCTCAGATATTTAGCTGCTTGCGGGTTGAAGCCGCTGGTGGAGGAACTTCATGGCCGGACGCAGTTCCAATGCCGCGAGCAATTGCTGCCGCCGCGTCTCCGGGCGCGTGTGCGTGTACACAGCAGTCATGCCCAGCGCACCGTGGATGCCCTCCGGCGAGTGTCCCATGAGTTCATTGCGTATCAATGGGTCCACATTGGCGTCCTGAAGCCCTGTTGCGAACATGTGGCGCAGGATTTTGGGTTCAGTGAACTGCGGACAGCCGATTTTTTTTGTGATGCGCATGAATTCCATTCGAATCCGGTCAGGATCTACTATGCCGCAGTCCCGCCAAATGGTCTGACACGCCGTCTGGTCTCTGATTCTCGCCGAGGAAGTTTCGCCGGACGTGTCTTGTTGGCTGATTCGAAGGTTCAATTCGTTCAGAAGCGCCGGTTCCAAGAGTCCAGCGAGGGGCGGTGCCACTCCAGTCGAAAATTTTCGCCGAAAAAAGAGCGTTCCCGACGAACGGGCGTTCATACGGCACAAAACGTCGCACAATTCCGGAACGAGGGGGATCTCGCGCTCGTTGCGCGTCTTCACTTGCCAACCGAGTTTGGGGCGATTGTGGATTTTCAGAGACTGATTGGCTGACTCAAAATCGGTGAACATCAAATGCGACAATTCGCCCGGCCGCATACCGGTCAGCATCAGTGTCAAGAAGATGGGAAGCTGCCAGGCATCGCATGCGGATAAGAATTCGAATTCCTGTTCGGTGGTCAGGAGTGCTTTTGAACGCTGATTCTCAATGGGAATCCTTTCAATCCCCAATTCGCAAAATGGATTTCCAGCGTATGGCGGCAAGTGTCGGCGTTTGCCCGCGTATGTGAATAGTGTTCTGCAGGTTTGGAGGATGTATTTGATGCCCTTGTCGAGCAAAGGGCGCTTCTCACTGTTTGCGTGACCATTGGGAGACACGTTCAGTGATCGCAAATACGCTGTAAACTCCTCTGCATGAGAGACGCGGAACTGCGAAGCATGGCGAATGGGTCTTACGGTATCCACAAACAACAACAAGTGTTCGGTTGCCGCGCGATAACGCCGGATCGTTTGAATGGAAGACCGCAACACCTGCTCATGCTGAAGCAACCAGCGTCGCCGCAAATCTGAAATCGAAATATTTTCAAAACTGAGTTGCGCAGGCGCGCCAATTTCGAGTTGAGCATTGATCTGTGCGGCCATCTGCTTGGCGAGATCGCGATCTGCTCCTACACGCGGTCTGCGGCGCAATCCATTTTCAAAATAACAAAGATACCAGATTTTGCTTCTCTGATATGCCTTGACTTTACCGACGCGGAAGGAAGCCGATGTTTTGTTGGTGGTCACGAGAGGACTCCGTCAGAGTACCCTCTCGCCACAAACCGCCACAAACACCGCCACAAATCGGCGGGTTGGCGTTTAAATTGATCAGTTAAACCTAGTACGAGTAATTGGTTATACCTGGAAGCGCAAGAACTGAACGGAGAGAGAGGGATTCGAACCCTCGGTACGTCGTAAGACGTACACGGCCTTAGCAAGGCCGCGCATTAGACCACTCTGCCATCTCTCCGTATGTCGCGCAAACACCACGCGGCTCGATGGTTCACGAGCGCTGCAACTCTTCTACACGACATTCTGTTATGCGCAAGTTCATCTTTGAACATTTGATCGTTTGCGTTCACGATTTTTGCAAAGATGCTCGGAAAAGTCGACTTAAACGAAGACTGTTCACGACCACTGTCACGCTGCTGCATGCCATCGCACCGCTCGCAATCATGGGGTTGAGCAACCAACCTGTCAGCGGGAAAAACACGCCTGCCGCGAGCGGGATCAGCAGCGCGTTGTAGATGAAGGCGAAGAATAAATTCTGCCGGATCGTGCGCATCGTTCGCTGAGCGATTTCGATT
Source organism: Planctomycetota bacterium (assembly GCA_037129555.1). GTDB lineage: Bacteria > Planctomycetota > SZUA-567 > H5-PLA8 > H5-PLA8 > JANXLS01. The sequence goes on along the minus strand of JBAXUS010000194.1, from coordinate 6,327 downwards.
GCCAGGACGGCGTCGTTCAAATCGCCGCGCATCAGCGTGACGCCCGCCGCTTCGATGGCGATGTCCGTCCCGGCACCAATCGCGAGGCCCACGTCCGATTGCGCCAGCGCTGGGGCGTCGTTGATTCCGTCGCCGACCATCGCTGTGCGCCGCCCTTCTTTTTGCAGCGCTGAAACATGGTCCGCTTTTTCTTTCGGTAACGTTTCCGCGCGCACATCATCGATCCCGGCGGCGCGCGCAATCGCTTCAGCCGCCGCGCGGTTGTCGCCCGTGATCATGATCACACGCAGGCCCATATCCTTCAGCTTTTTGACCGCTTCTGCGGAGGTGGGTTTTATCGCGTCGGAGACGGCAATCGCTCCCAACAAGCGACCGCCCAGCGCGACCCACACGCCCGTCGCGCGGTTGGATGAGAATTCGTTCTCGGCTTTTTCAAGTGCTTGCGTTGGGACGTTTTTGGATTCCAAAAAACGTCGGCTCCCAACGAGAATTGGTTGGCCGTCCAACACCGCTTCGATACCGAGGCCTTCGACTGCCGAGAACGCCGTCACGGGTTTGACATCAACTTTCGTATCGAGTGCGTGACGGACGATCGCCGCGCCGATGGGATGCTCGCTACCTTTTTCAGCACTCGCAGCGGCTTGCACCACATCGGTTTCGGAGACACCGTCGGCGCACACGACGTGTGTGACGCTCGGTTTTCCTGCCGTGATCGTGCCTGTTTTGTCGAGCACGACGGTATCGATCCCGGCGAGACGCTCCAACGCGTCGGCGTTTCGAAAAAGAATTCCGCGCAACGCAGCGGCTCCGGTTCCGGTGATGATCGCGGCAGGCGTCGCCAATCCCAGCGCACACGGGCACGCGATCAGCAGCACCGATACAGCCACGACTGCGGCATAATTCCAGCGCGGCTCCGGCCCCCATTTCAACCAGCACGTCCCGGCAATCAACGCCAATCCCAGCACCGCCGGGACGAACCAGCGGCTGATTGCGTCCGCCATTTTCGCGATGGGAGCTTTCGATGCTTGAGCCGCTTTGACGCGCTCGACGATCCGCTGCAACGCTGTTTCACTGCCGACGAATTTCGCCTGGAATTGGAAACTGCCATTCTTGTTGAGCGTTCCTGCGGTGACTTTCGATCCGGGCTTTTTTTCAACGGGCAGCGGTTCGCCGGTCATGGATGCTTCATCGACGAACGATTTGCCCGAGAGCACCGCGCCATCCGCAGGAATCTTTTCTCCCGGGCGGACGATGACGACATCGCCTTTCAAAATGTCCGAAATGGGGATGTCCGTTTCGACACCAGCGCGCATGACTCGGGCTGTGCGCGGTTGCAGTTCAAGCAATTTCCGGATCGCGTCGGATGCTCGTCCGCGCGCTTTCGCTTCCAAAAAACGTCCCAGCAAAACCAGCGTGACGATGACCGCCGCCGATTCAAAATAGACATGCGCTCCGCCGTGCATTCCGCCCGCGCCTGCAGTCGCGAATACGTCCGGCCAAGCGGTCGCCACGACGCTGAACACGAACGCTGCGGACACGCCCATGGCGACGAGTGTGTTCATATCCGCGTAGCCGCGTTTCAACGCGCTCCACGCGCCGCGAAAAAAGTCTGCGCCACTCCACACCACCACCGGCAGCGTCAACGCGAGCAGCACCCAATTGCGCGATGGATACGTATGAACCGGAAAAAGTTCGGCCATGCTGACGATAAAAACCGGCAGAGTGAGCACCGCAGCGACGTAGACTTTCCGGCGCAGTGCGTTGACCTCCGCGTCTCCGCTGGTGTCGTCCGCTGTATTGTCGCTGGGAATTTTGGCCGTGTAACCCGCCGTCGTGATCGCGCTGGCGATGGCGTCTGGGTTCGTCTGGGTCGAATCAAATTGGACCCGCGCTTCACGCGCCGCGAGATTCACGCTCGCATCGTTTACTCCTGGCACCCGCTTGATCGCTTCCTCGACGCGACCGACACAGGATGCGCAGTGCATCCCTTCGACGAGAAATCGAGCGCTGGCGGGTTCGTTGGTTTTCATCTCATTTTTGGAAGATTGGCAAGTACCGGTACGGCATCGACAAGATCAGTGTTGCAATCGCCGTGCGATAGGTGCTGCCGATGTCGTCGCCGCGCCACGATCCGTCGGTGGCTTGCTGGCTCACAAAACGGTCGCGCGTGGGCGGGTAATACTTGGCCCAACTCTCCCCGCCGATTTGGAACATCGCCTGCGCACCGTAAAAATTCGTGTAGTAATCGTGGTAGCCAGTTGTATGTCGCGGATCAAGATTCTTGCGCAAGTAGTCGATCGCTTTTTTAGCGTGGTCGTCAGCGTAACGTCCGGCCATCAAAAAACACGCCACACCAGCGGACGACAACGCCACCGACGACGTTTGCCCGGACTGAATCGAGTAGCGAATTCCGCCGTCACTGTTCTGGCATTTCACGAGATAATTCACCGAGTCGTTCATTAATTTAATCGGCACTTCAATCCCGGCATTGCGGCAACTGCGCAGCGCCTGCACTTGCGTGACGGTCACCGAGCCTTCGTCCGCGCCGGAATTGGGCGAGTAGTACCAGCCGCCGTTGACCGATTGCGACTGACCTGTTTTCTTGACTGCCAGTGTCAGCACTTGTTTCAACCGCTGGCTCATGTCGCCATTCTGATCCATGCCGTACAACTCAGCGAGGAATGTCATCGAGAAGCCGTGGCCATACATCGTCTGGCCTTCTGTGTCGGACGTGATCAATCCATCGCGTTGGGCGTGTTTCATGCAGTACTCAGCCGCCTTAGCGATATTCGCGCCGTACGGTCCGCGCCCTGGTTGGTGGCCGGATGACAGCAACGCCAAACCGGCGAGCCCGGTCATGACCATTTTGTATTGTCCGCTGCTGCCTTCCGAACCCCAAGACCCATCGTTTGCCTGATTCTTCGCCAGCCACGCGCAGCCTTTTTCGACGGCCTTATCAACCTCTTTGGTGATCTCCACAATCTCCGGGCCCGCAGGTGCCGCCGCCGCGCCGTCCTCGCCCGCAGTCACGTGTGCCGATAAGCACAGAATGATCGCGCTGAACGCCAGTGTCACGGAAGCGGTTGAAATGGATGTGCGCATGGAGATAGCCCTTAAACACGGAACGTGAACCCGGCCCGTGAGTATACACAACAGTCACGTGATTGGCGAGACACAAGAAAACTTCGAGTCGCCCTCTTAATGGCACGTTCCACAGCTGCTGCCGCACGAGGCTTCTTTTTTCGCGGCGAGTTTGCGTTCCAAATCGAGCGACGTTTTCGTGATCGCCAGGCCACCCAGCGCGGTGCAGCGTAATTCGCGCGGCATTTGCAGCGCGACAGCCTGCGCGGCTTGAATGGTTTCGTCGAGCGGAATCACGGCGTCGTAATCCGAGAGCGCCATGTTCGCGCACGACAGCGCGTTGCTCGCGGCCATCACGTTTTTACCGAGGCACGGAACTTCGACGCGGTTGGCGACCGGATCGCAGATCAATCCGAGCATGCTTTGGAATGCCATCGACGCTGCGCCGACGGCCTGTTTCAACGTTCCGCCCGCGAGTGTGACCAACGCGGCGGCGCCCATACTGGCGGCTGAACCGCCTTCAGCTTGGCAACCGCCGACTTCAGCTGCGAACGTCCAGCGCGTGGCGATGAAGACGCCGATGATGCCGCTGGCGAGCATGGCCTTGGCCATCTCAATTTCGCCGAGCCCCATTTCTTCGGCCATCGCAATGACCGCTCCCGGCAACGCGGCGCACGCTCCGGCAGTCGGCGCGGCGACGATGACGCCCATCGAGGACTTCACTTCCATCAGCGCGGTGACGTAGAGGACGATGCGATTCAGCGCGCCGCCGTTGAGGAGCCGGTCTTCATCCATGCGCTTTTTAAAGACGCCGCTTTGGTGTCCCAGCACGCGGTCGTCGTACGTAGTCCCGGCGATACCTTGCGCGATGGAGCGGCGGAGAATGCGGACGATCTCGACCATCTTGGCGACGACGGCATCTTCGCTCAAACCGCCGCGCGCCATTTCGTATTGAATCGCCAATTTCCAGAGTGGCGTCCCGGCTCCGGCGTCGGCGTCGAGCATTTCAAAACACGTCGTGAACGGGACGGATGTTGTCTTGCGCGATCCGACTGGAAGAACCGGCGCGAGGCGTTTGACACCGGTCACGATCGCGCACTTTTTCAAACGGTCGATCAGCGCATCGGAGAGAAATTCGACGCCTTTTATTTGAAGCAATTGCACGGCATCGGCACCACGTGACAGCAACAGCACGTCGTCCGCGCCACTTTCTTTCAGAAGCAATTCGCGCACGGATTCGGCTCCGCTTTGCACCCAGATCAGGGTCTCGTGATAATCGCCGAACGTTGAGACGGTGAAGCCGTCGATGCTGAGGACTTCGATCATCCCGCCGCCGGTGGAGATCGCGATCAGCGAATGCGTCTCGGTGGCGTTATGCAGCGTCAAGCGGTACGTGTTGGGGTGCGGGTCGCCGGTGTCAACGGTTTCGATGCGGATGTCGATTCCCGCTTCACGAATCGCGCCGGGCGAACCAGGCAGGCGTTCGTCGGCGGCATCCCAGCCGAGCAGACCACCGAAGAGCCCCATGTCGGAGCCCTGGCTTTCGTGCGTCGTCGGCAGCGAGCCGTTGCGGTCGAATTCGACGAGGACAGAGCGGAGCGACCCACCCATGAGATCGAGCGCCAACCGCCCGATACGCAACGCCGCCGCGCAATGGGAGCTGGACGCTCCGCGCATGACGGGACCGATCACGTCGTTGAAGATGCTGACAATCATCGAATGGAATTGCTCCGGAAATAGTAGTTACGAAAAAAAATCGATTTCAATCCAACGCGGCGAACAAGTCCTTGAGAGGTAATTCAAAGCCGGGGAGAATGTTTTCGCCGGTCAACATACCATTGGAGGCAATGAGTGCGGTGGTGCCGTTTTGACGGATGACTTGAGCGGTTCGTTTTTTAGGATCAATGACCCAAATCAGGCTGACGCCCATGGCGAGGAATTGGGCGATCTTATCTGAGAGTTCCGACGATTTATCATGAGGGGAAACAATCTCGACGCAGAGGTCAGGAGCCGTATCCAAAAAGCCTTTCGATGCTCTGCCAATCGGGCGACGCTCTCCTCGGATAAAATAAACGTCCGGGCCTCGAACCGTGTCAGGATCGTGATCGATAAACACACCGGAATCGTTGGATGCGACATAGCCGAGTTTCTTCGCGCCCGACCACGTCCGCAGGTGAAAGGTGATTTCAGCCGCGAGCACTCCGTGTTCAAAATTCGGTCGGCACACCTGAACCACCTTTCCGCGGATCAATTCGCAATTGCCCCATTCAGGGTGGTTGAGCAGTTCCTCACCCGTGACAAGCCGGTCGGTGGGCCATTTGACAGCGGGGGGAGCTTCAAGTGTTGCGGTGGACATGGCGGACTCCTTTTGGCGATCTGGAGAGTATTATTCTACGCTGAACACGAAATTCAATTGATTTCTATCGGAGCGTCGAAAATTTAAGGCAAGAGTCCGCCGCACACGACTGGATGAAGACAGGTGGCTCACCCGCAATAGGTCAACTTATCTTGGCGTCGTTATGACGGCTAGAATAGGTTGGCAGTTTGTTTGATGTCGACGAAGTACATGTGGCGTTCGAAGATTTTCAGGCTATCATTCGTTCCAGTTATTAGGAGTGCGAACGTATGAACAATCACCCCCGCATCACCCGTAATCCTAAAATCATGGGCGGCAAAGCCTGTGTCCGAGGAATGCGATTGACCGTTGGCGCTATCGTTGGATTGCTTGCGGCCGGTCATTCTCACGCTGAGATTCTGGAGCAATATCCGGAATTGGAGGACGACGACATCAAGGCTGCGTTGTCCTATGCGGCTGCGGTTTCCAGCGACTATGAAGTCGAGCTCGAACCTGCATGAAGTTTCTTTTCGATGTCAATTTATCGTATAAATGGCCTGAATGGCTTACAGCCAATGGTATTGATGCCATTCACTGGTCTTCAGTTGGCCATAGCAATGACACGGATGATTTGATCTTTCAATATGCCATACAGAATGAGTACATCATCGTCACCAGTGATCTTGATTTTGGTACGTTACTTTCTCATTCGAAATTTGGTCGCCCCAGCGTGATTCAAATTCGTGTAGATGAAACATTGCCTTCCTTTTTAGGGCCAAGGTTGCTGTCAATCATGACGCAATTCGCTACAGAGTTAAATGACGGTGCAATCGTGACGGTGCTACCTCAACGAAACAAATTGAGACGCCTTCCGATTTGATGAAATGAGCGGCACCATCGGAATCTAACCC
>JBAXUS010000193.1:0-11738 GCA_037129555.1 Planctomycetota bacterium | reverse complement strand
AACATCCACATCATGCCCGGCAGAAATCCGTCGCACCACGGCGTCCACTTATCGCCCGCGTGTTTCCATTTTCCCCCGACGGTATACATCGGGTAATACCCGGGATTTTTTTCGATCAAGGCGCGGACTTTGACTTGCGCAAATTTGAACGCGGTTTTGACGGAACTGGTGACGAGGCTATCGGCTCTCATGAGGCAGGGTACTCCTCTTTTAATTTTGGACATGCGACACGAACGGACCCACAAGGAGCATCCGATGGCTTATTTTGTAAACCGAACGCGTCTGAAACGAAAGTCAGAAAAACATGGGGAGGTCTTGAATGAGCGTCTTTGACGGCCAAAAAGGAAGGGATGCGGCGAACGGACGGACTCGAAAAAAGGTGGAGATGATGGGGATCGAACCCACGACCTCTGCATTGCGAACGCAGCGCTCTCCCAGCTGAGCTACATCCCCAATTTCGGGAAGCGTTTTGTAATCTGGAACGGTGATTTATGCAAGTCGCAAATCGGAAAAAAGCGAAAGATAGGGTTTGAAATCGAATGATTCAAAGAGGTAGGCACTGGCAGGGGTAACGGCGAAAACGGCGAACGGATTTTTTTACCGCGAATTTACGCGAATTTACGCGAAAACGGCAACGGCTTTGGGGAAGTGAACGGCAACGGCGAAAAAGGGGTTGGGGGCGGTTACTTATTGGCGTGCGCGGCTCTTGGAGCGATGCCTGTTTTGATGCAGCGGTGGCGCTTTCGATCACATGTTCGTCATCTGTTCGCGTCGCTATTTGATCAAGTGCCGAATCTTTTATTAAGTTTGCCTCTGAAGTCGAATCTTTGATTGATTTGCACGGTATTTGATGCAACCATGGTACAGCAAATTCATAATTTAAAGGAGTCGTCTGTGGGTGCACAAGTCAAAAGCAAGTTGCCGGTCCGGAAAAACGATGTTCGACGCCGCACGAAAATTGTCGTCACCATCGGTCCGGCGTGTGATAGTCCGGAGATGCTGCGCAAGATATTTCTCGCCGGTGCCGATGTGGCTCGCGTGAATTTTTCGCACGGTGACGCCAAAACGAATTGCGACATCATTGCGCGGATCAAGCAGATCAGCCGCGAAATCAATCGGCCTGTCGCGGTGCTTCAAGATCTTTGCGGCCCGAAGATTCGTGCGCGATTGATGGAAGGCGATGGCGTGATGCTCGAAGAAGGCGCGCCGATCATCGTCACGACTGACGATGTCGTCGGCACGGCCAAGCGCATCGGAACGACCTACATCAGCCTGCCTGGCGACGTGACAAAAGGCGATCGCATTTTGTTCGACGACGGCAAGATGGAGCTGCGCGTCGAGTCCGTCCAGGGCTGGGATGTGCAGTGCACGGTCACGCGCGGCGGGTTGTTGAAATCCAAGAAAGGCATGAACCTTCCTGGCGTTAAATTGTCCACGCCGTCGGTGACTGAAAAAGATATTGCTGATTTGCGCGCGGGACTTGAAGCGGGCGTGGATTACGTCGCGCTCTCGTTCGTTCGCGAGCCCGAGGACATTCTGCGCGTCAAGCAGCTCATTGCCAAAGTCGGCGCGGACGTGCGCGTCATCGCGAAAATCGAGAAGCCTGAAGCCATCGCGAAACTCGAACAGATCATCGAAGCGTCCGACGGCGTGATGGTCGCGCGTGGCGATTTGGGCGTCGAAATTCCCGCCGAAGAAGTGCCGATCGTTCAGAAGCGCATCATCAACGAATGCAACAAGCACGACCGCCCCGTCATCGTCGCCACTCAAATGCTCGAAAGCATGATGACGAACCTGACGCCGAATCGCTCGGAAGTCTCGGACATCGCCAACGCGATTCTCGACGGCACTGACGCCGTGATGCTCAGCGGCGAAACCGCGTCCGGGCGCTATCCAGTCGAAGCGATTCAGATGATGAACAAAATCGCGCTGCAGGCCGAGGGTTTGTTGCTGACGCAATTGAACATGATCGCGAAGCCCAAGAACGCGGCGAACCGCCAGCTCGATGTCATCGGTCGCGCCGCGTTCCGGATCACCGAAGACATGGACATGCGCCTGCTGATCACGAGTTCGTTCACCGGCGAGACGGCGTTGTTTCTGTCGAAAAGCCGCACGCGTGCCCACATTCTTGGAGCGACGAACAACGAAGCGGCGTGGCGTCGCATGAATTTGTACTGGGGCGTGGTTCCGGCGCTGTGTGTCCGCGAAGCCGGTTTGCCCAAGGAAGAATTCATGGCCGCCTGCATTGCGGTGGCGAAAAAAGAAGGCCTCGCGGAAGCCGGCGATACTGTCGCCGTCGTGACCGGTTCGCCGATCTGCGTTCCTGACGCCACGGCTAACGCGGTCGAAGTGGTCAAGATCACGGAGTGAGAAAGGGGCATGGCCGAACGAACCTTTTGAAAATTTCCAGTCCGCCCGTACAATACGAACATGGACAACGGGCGGCAGTCAATTGATCGTTTCATGGCCGGGAAAACGTTCGCGGTGGCGGGGGCCAGTGAAGACGCCTCGAAGTACGGCCACTTGTGTTTCGCCGGATTGCAACACGCGGGATTCACGGTCTACCCGTTGAATCCGCGCGCGAAAACGATTCTGGGTGTGACGGCGTATCCTCAACTGAGTGCGCTGCCCGAACGCGTCGAGTCGCTCTCCATCGTCACGCCACCGTCTGTCTCCGAACGTGTGCTCGACGACGCCATCGCCTTTGGCGTCCAGCATGTGTGGATGCAACCCGGAGCGGAACCGGATCGCCCGGACGCCGTGGATCGTGCGCGCAACGCAGGCCTGACCGTGATCATGGGCGGTCCGTGTTTGTTGGTAGAACTCTCGATCCGTCGGAAATAAACTGAACACAGCTTACGCAATCGAACATTCCAAGGAACGAATTCATGTCAGACATTGCAGGCGAGATGTTGAAAGTGGCTCAAGAAGCGCGCGCCGCCGCGCGTATTCTTGCGACCGCTCCGACGAGCCAGAAAAACGCGGCGCTCGAATACGCTACGGAAGCGTTGATGCGCGAACGATCCTCACTCGAAGCCGCCAACGCCGAGGACCTCGCGCGCGGGAAAGAAAAGGGGCTGGCCGGTCCGATGCTCGACCGCCTGCGCTTGGATGCTCGCATCATTGAAAAGCTCGCGGAAGGTCTGCAACAAGTCGTCGCGCTTCCCGATCCTGTGGGTGTTGAACTCAGCCGCGAGACGCGCCCGAACGGGCTTGTGCTGCGCCGCGTTCGCACGCCCATCGGTGCGATTTTGATCATCTTCGAATCGCGCCCGAACGTCACTGTCGAGGCCGCGTCGCTGTGTTTGAAAAGCGGCAACGCCTGCATTTTGCGCGGCGGAAGCGAAGCGATTTCAAGCAACCGCGCGTTGGCCAAAGTCCTGCGCTCCAGCCTCGAACGCGCGGGCTTGCCCGCCGCTGCCGTCACGGTCGTCGAAACCACGGATCGCAGCGCCATCAACGCGCTGTTGAAGCTCGATTCGCTGATCGACCTCTGCATCCCGCGCGGCGGCGAAAGCCTCATCCGCATGGTCGCCGAAAATTCGCGCATCCCAACGATCAAGCACTACAAGGGCGTGTGCCATGTCTACGTCGACGAGAGCGCTGATTTGAATCTCGCTCAAGTCATTTTGTTGAATTCAAAATTGCAACGCGTCTCGACCTGCAACACCACCGAGACGGTGTTGATCCATCGCTCGGTCGCGAATGCATTTTTGCCGCCTGCTGCGAAGGCGTTGATTGAACGAAATTGCGAACTGCGCGTCTGCGCTGATTCGCGCGCGATTTTGAACGCGGCGGGAATTTCCGGGCCGACGATCAAAGATGCCGACGACGAGACTTTTTACACCGAATACCTCGATCGCATTCTGTCGGTGAAGATCGTCGATTCGCTGGAAAGCGCAGCCGACCACATAGAAAAGTACGGCTCGCGCCACACCGAAGCGATCATCACCACGAACTCAGAATCCGGAAAACGGTTTCAGAATCTCGTGGACAGCGCCTGCGTCTTCGTCAACGCTTCGACACGATTGTGCGATGGATTTGAATTCGGCCTCGGTGCTGAAATCGGAATCTCGACCGACAAACTTCACGCGCGCGGACCGATGGGACTCGACGAATTGACGACCTATAAATGGCTCGGCGACGGGACTGGACAACTTCGGACGTAAGTGTTACCGGACAAAAAAACACCCGCTCGCTTGCGGGTGTTTTTTATCATACGTTTCGTTTCAGAATCGAAGCTTACTTCGTCGCCAGCACTGGGCCGGTGTCTTTGATCAGGAACTTCTTGATGTACCAGCTTTCCGACATACCCCAGCACGCGCTCACCACGAAGTACAGCACCAAGCCTGCTGGCATCGAATAGAACATGAAGCTGATAAATACGGGCATGAACATCATCATCTTCCGATTCATTTCCGCTTGCGGATCATCGCTGACGGCTTGAGGCGTCATGCGAGTCTGAAGGAACGACAGCCCGATGTACAGAATCGGCAGCAGATTAATGGTGTGCGGCCAGAACGACAACGTGGCAAGCGTGTCGGGAATCGAAAGATCTTTGATCCACAAGAAATCCGCGCCGCGCATGTTGAACGCGTGATTGAAAATGCCGTAGAGCGCCGAGAAAACCGGCGCTTGAATGAGCATCGGGAAGCAGCCTGCGGCGGGATTCACGCCGGCTTTTTTCATGACCTCCTGCTGCTCCATCGTCATCTTCATCTTCGCGTCGTTGCTCGTCGCGTTTTCATATTTCTTTTTGATCTTGTTCAATTCGGGCTGGAGCTTCTGCATCTTGCTCATCGACACCATCGTCTTGCGCTGCAACGGGTGCAGACAGAGTTTGATCAGCAGCGTCATCGACACGACTGCAATGCCGTAGTTTCCGAAGAGCGCGTGAATGTGTTCGAACACCCACATCATTTGACGCGCCAGCCAATCGACACGGGGCCAACGCCAGTTAAACATTTCGAAAAATTGGATCGACATTTTGATGTTGTAGTCGGCGGGCGCTTGCATCATTTTCTTCATTGATGCTTCCGCGACGTCGATGTGATGATCGTCGGCCGGTCCCAAATACAGCGCGTACGGATCGTTCTGCGCTGTGCCTTTCAACAGGCTCTTTTCCGACCGCCGACCCATGATGGCGAGGTTCGGTTCTGTAAATCGCAGATCATCTTTTTTATCGGCGTTGACGAGGGGCGACGCGACAATGCGGATCAATTGCTGTTGATCCAGCGAAACAAATGCCGCCATGAAGAAGCGGTTCTTGACCGCGCCCCACAAGTTTTCCGCATAGCTCACCGTGCACTTTTCATCGGTCCCTGTTTTGGCGTCATCCGTCGTGACCAATTTTACTTCCGGCTCAGCGGTTGACGCGCCTTGCTCGCCCCGGGCGCGGCCAGCCAATTGCGCTTGGATCGTCACGCGCGCCCCCGCTCCGCCCTTTGGATCCAGCGCAGGGCCGTCCAGCAAAATGCCTTGCGGGCCGTTTAATTCGTACATGTATTTCACGTCCTGCTGCGAGCGGTTTTCGAGTTTCAAATCGCAGCGGACGACACGTTCGTTTTTATAAATCGTGAACGTTTTAGTCAGCGTGTAGTCTTGCAGCACCACCTCGTACGCCACCGTGCGGGCACCTGCGGCGTCGAATGAGCCTGAATCCTTCACGCTCCAAATGCGCTCGTCGAGCGCGTCGGTTCCGGACTTCGAATCGAGCACCAAGCGGTTGCCGGCAGCGGGCGCAATTTCAATTCGCTGAATACCAAACGTGCGTTTGCCATCCACAATTTCGGTGAGGATGTCGAGTCCTTTTTTGTCTTTCTTTGCCGCGTTTTCATCGACGAGTGGCAGCCGAGCGTTCTTGATCGTCGCGCCCCGGCACGAAAGATCCAATTCGATAAAATCACCCTTCACTGAAATGTCCGGCGTTTCAACAACAACGGCCTTCGGCTTCACATCCCCTTCGGGTGTTCCAGGCCTTCCCGGTGTTTCAACAATCGTTGGTTTAATTGCAGCTTGTGCACGCGCAATGCGAATGCGCTCGCGTTCAGCATCTTCTTCAGCCTGCTTTTCAGCCGCAGCCTGTTCGGCTTGATGCCGTTTGGACACTTGCATTTGTCCAAACACCAGCACAGCCACGGCGAGCGCCAGGCCGATGATGGTGACGGCGTCAAACGATTTTGGTTCGGAAGGTTTAGCCATTGAACTTAATTTTACGAAGAACAGGCGCTGAATGAGACATCACGACCGTTCGACTTTCTCCTTCTTAGAGGGCTGCGAAACTGGCGGAACGGGATCGTGACCGCCTTTGCACAACGGTTGGCACCGCGCCAAACGGCACAACGCCAACCACCATCCCTTCACGAATCCATGCGTCTCAATTGCTTCCAACGCATAATGCGAACAACTGGGCGTAAATCGACAATGCCCGCCCATCGCCCACGCCAGTGTGACTTGGTAGACGCGGATCGGAAACATGCCAATTCGACGCATGATCGGGACGCGTTTCACAGGTTCAGTCGTGTTCGGCTGGCATTCCATGCAAATCACGTTCCACCATGTATTCAAAAACGAGCGGACAGTATAACCGTCCAGAACGCGAATACAATCAAACTCGGTCGGTCGAAATGTGTTTACGGTTTAAAGTTCATACGTCGCATCGGGGGTGTAGTCATGAAAACACCTAAGGATCAAATCTTCATGCGCATGAAACGCTTCCTTCTCGCCGCACTTTTTCTCGCGACGCTTCACGCGCTGGCTCAGGACGATGCGTACGAAAAGTACGTCAAAACATCCGTCGATTTCAAACGCGTCAAGCAGGACAAAGACTGGTTGTTGAAGGCCTATCCCAGTTGGCAGTTCATGCCGTGGTATTTCCAATGGACCATCGGGCACACGCCTGAATCCGGTGAATTTTGCAAGGCGTCCGGATTCAACGGCGCGTTCGTGGATCGCGGCGACACGTCGCACCTCGCCTGGATCGACACATACAAACTCCGCTTCTACATGGACCATACCGCCGGCAAAGGCGATCTCCATCTCTGGGACGGCAGCATCCCCAAGCCGCAGCTCGCCGCTGTTCATGGGACCGGTGTGCGATTCAAGCCTGTGAATGCGGCGATGAAAACACGGCTCGAAGCGATCATGAAAAAGAATATCGACGCGGTCAAGTCGTCGCCGAATCGTTCGGCCTATGCGTTGGACGACGAAATTTCCTGGGGCCATTTCGCGCACCCAACCATGTGGAACGTGACTGACGACGCGAAAGCTTACGACGCGTGGCTCGCTGACATCTACGGTCCGAACGCGCCGAAGCGCCCGGCGTGGATCAGCTACAACGACATTCTTCCGAAACTCAGCGGCTGGTCTATCGCTTCGTTTGATGCCAGTCCATTGATGGATCAGTGGACGTTCAACGATTCGTACTGGAACAATTTCCTCGGCGACTTGGTCGAGTATTCGAACAGCGTCGATCCGGCTACGCCATGCGGTTTCGTCGGCGGGCAAAGTCCGTGCGCGTTCGGCGGATTTGATTACGCCAAACAGATGCGCAAGATTCAATACCTCGAAGCGTACAACATGGGCGGCTCGCAATCGATCGTCCGCTCCTTTAATCCGCGCAACGCAGTTCCCGCCGTCACGTCGTATTTTCATCGCTCGACCGACGATGGTTTATGGCAACTTTGGTACTACCTCGCGCAAGGCAATCGCGGCGAAATCGGCTGGGTCGAGAAATGGTTCAACGCTGACAAGACTCCGAAAGATTGGATCAAAACGTGTGCGCCGCAATTCATCGAAGCCGGTCAAAAGATCGGCCCCTTAATGAGCGGCGCGGAATGGAAACACGATGGCGTCGCGCTGTATTACAGCCACGCCTCGATCCAACTTGGTTGGATCATGGACGCTCAAGCACACGGCAAAACCTGGATCAACCGAAACGGCGACGACAAGCTCGGCGCCTCGCACCTCGTCCGCCGAGCGTGGCTCGACATGCTCCGCGACGAAGGCATTCAATTCAATTGGATCAATTACGTTGACGTGGTTCAAAATGGTGTGCCACCCGAGTACAAAGTCCTGATCCTTCCGGCGACACTGTGCCTCTCCGACATCGAAGCCAAACGCATCCGCGAATTCTGTGCGAATGGCGGGACGGTCATCGCTGATTACTTGCCGGGACTGTGGGACCAGCACGGCAAAGGCCGAGCGGACGGCGGCGTACTCGACGATCTGTTCGGAGTCCATCAGTCATCCAAGCTCACGCAGAAAGACGTCTTCAACGGCGCGCGATTGTGGTGCGAAGTCGATCAAGACGCGAACTTCACGTACACGTCCTTCGAGACTTTTTTGACGAACAAAAACACCTGCGTGAAAGACGCATCCGGATTCAACAAAGCCGTCCGTGAGATGAATGTCGGCAGCGTCAATAAAGTCGGTAAAGGCTCTGCAATTCTGCTGAATCTTTCGCCTCAGTGGTACAACGCGTACCGTGTTGCCGGGACAAAGGATGCCGCGAAACGCTCCGTCTTCATGGACCCCATTCACAGCGCTGGGGTGAAACGCTGGGTCAGCATCAAAGGCGCGTCCGAGCGCGAATTCGGCTACGAGATCACGTATTGGTCCCAGGGCAAACGGACGATCCTGTTCGTTGTCGCCAACCTCGCAATGTCAGGCTCGGAACTCGGCGGCGGAAACGCCGTCGGCTTGAAATCAGAACGGCTCCCGATCACGCTGGAGTTCGCGTCCGCACTTCAAAACGTGAAAGACGAACGCTCCGGAAAAAGCCTCGGCAACGGAACGGAATTCAAACTCGACTGGAAGCAAAACGAAGCGTGTGTTTTGTCGTTCGACACGCCATAAAGAGATTCACACAAATTTCAATTTCGTGGGCCGCCTTCGCTTGCGCAAGAGGAGGCGGTCGAGTATAAGATTCGACGTAATAAAGGTACGAGCGCAACGCGCGTATTGTGCCGGAGTGGCGGAATGGCAGACGCAGCGGATTCAAAATCCGCCGAGGGCAACCTCGTGAGGGTTCGACTCCCTCCTTCGGTACGTTTTCATGTGGATTAAATCACTACAACCTTCGACGACGGTCTACACCTTCATTCTGGCGCACAGGAATTGAACCGTGACAGAACCTGCTTGGATCGAGTTCTATTTCAAACGGCGAAGCAGTACCGTTCTCTTGTCCACACCATTCATGCTTGCTTTTACGCGCGATTATGTTCATCAAATGATTGAGTCCCATTCTAATGCCGCAAACGAGCTTCGTGCGGCGGCACTGGCACGATTAAACGAAAGCGAACCCGGCACACTTTGCGCGGCGCTTGCCGCGCTTTTAGTGGTGGGTGAACAAGAGGATCGGACAACAATTCAAACACTTCTCGCACACGGCAACAAACGTGTGTCGGATGCTGCGAGGACATGTTTGTTCGAATTAAAGAAAAAATTCTGACGGGTCGCAAAACGGCTAGTGGCCATTGGCAACGGTGCCAATAACCAGTACTCTAGAACAGTGACAGAGCACTTTCATTTCTTGTGGCGCACACTGTCACTGAATTCCTATACCGCAATGGCAGCTTGAGGCGCGATGACTTCAAGAGGACGACATTGATACGTCATCTGAAAACATAAGGAAAACCGTGAAATACACAGTTACTCTGCTCACCGCCCTGTTACTCCTTCCGTTAGGCGCACGGCATACCGCTGCGACCGATGTCATCGTCTATGGCTCGACGCCGGGAGGGTTCTGCGCGGCGATCGCTGCTGCGCGCGAGGGGGCTTCGGTCATTCTGCTTGAGCCGACGGATCATGTCGGCGGAGTTAATACGGGCGGGCTGGGCTTCAGCGACTCGAATCAAACAGTACGTAGCACAGTGATGGGACTCTTTGACGAATGGCACCGCCGTATTGAAGCGGACTACACGGCGCACGGGATCAAGCTGCCCTACAAGGTTAACGAAAAGGATCAAAAGCACTGGTCCTATGAGCCGAGCGTGGCCATGCGGATCACGAAGCAGATGCTCGATGAAGCGAAGGTGCAGGTGCTGACGAAGCGCGTACTGAAGTCGGTCACGAAGGATGGCGCGCGCATCACACAGCTGCGGACTCGCGATGGGGATTTCAGCGCGACGGTGTTCATCGATGGAAGTTATGAGGGCGATCTCATGGCAGCGGCGGGAGTGTCGTGGACCATCGGGCGCGAAGGGCGGAAAGAGTTCGGAGAAGCGCTCGCCGGGAAGCGTTACCCGAAGCCGCTGATGCGCATTTCGGGCCGTGATGATGCGGGCAAACTTTTGCCACTCATCACCACGGAAGATGCCGGCCCCGAGGATGCGGGCGATAAGAACGTGATGGTCTATAGCTTCCGGCTTTGCCTCACGAAGGACGCGGCCAACCGCGTGCCTTTCCCCGCGCCAGCTCACTACGATCCTGCGCGCTTCGAGGTCATCCGCCGCTATTTTTCGCAGGGAAAGGCCGTCGTGATGTGGGATTTGTATCCGCTCCCCGGCGGCAAGTTTGATGCGAACAATGGCATCGGCAAACAATTCTCCATGGGCCTCGTCGGCGCGTGTAACGGCTGGAGCGAAGCCGACGAGGCAGGCCGCGCGAAGATCTGGGAAGCACACAAGCAATACACCTTGGAACTGTATCACTTTTTCTGCACCGACCCCGCCGTGCCCGAGGCGCTGCGGAAGGAACACGCGGAACTTGGACTCTGTCGCGATGAGTTCGCCAGCTACGAACACTGGTCGCCGCAACTCTACGTCCGCGAAGGTCGGCGCATGAAGGGCATGTATGTCGTCAGCCAGAAAGACATCGTGGAGAATCCGCTGAAAGAGGATCCCATCGTCATCTCGTCATTCCCCATCGACTCGCATGACTGCCAACGCGTCGCGACGAAAAATGGCGTGATCGATGAAGGCACGATCATGCCAGTGCGGATGACAGGTCGTGGACACGGCTATGCCTATCACATTCCGTATCGCAGCATCCTGCCTTTGGCTACCGAATGTGAAAATCTGCTTGTACCCGTCGCGCTTTCCTGCACACATGTGGGCATCTCATCGATCCGCGTGGAGCCGACATGGATGATCCTCGGCCAGAGCGCTGGCGTGGCCGCTGCACTCGCCGCGAAGCAAAACGTGGCCGTACAGAAGCTGCCCTATCCCGCGCTGCGCGAACGGCTCTTGGCGCAAAAGCAAGTGCTCGACATACCCGTGCTTGCCGCGCCATCGCCCGAGCAAAAGGGAGCGATGAGCATCGACCCCGCGAAGCTCCCCGGCATCGTGCTCGATGACAAGCAAGCCACGCTCGAAGGCGAATGGAAATCCAGCAGCGGGTTCAAGCCCTACATCGGCACCGGCTACGTCCACGACGACAAACGCGGCGACGGCAAATCGATCGCCACCTTCCGTTTCAAAGCGCCGAAGTCAGGCCGCTTCGATCTCCGCATCGCCTATTCACCTCACGAAACCCGCGCGAGAAAAGTGCCGATCACCATCGAAAGCGGCACGCAGAAAGCCACGCTTACCTTTGACCAAACCCTGCCGCTTCCCGCTGGCGAAGCATTCCGCAGCGCGGGCTTTATCCAGCTCACGTCCGATACGGAAACCAAAATCGTCATCAGCAACACCGGCACCGAGGGCTTTGTCATTCTCGATGCGATCCAGCTTCTAGAAGTACCGCGCAGCCCGCCGCAAGCAGATTGGCGCGGGGGGGTTGTCCGGTAGCTCTAAGAG
>JBAXUS010000192.1:0-11804 GCA_037129555.1 Planctomycetota bacterium | reverse complement strand
TTCGAAATCTCAGACAACGTGCGCGTTCCGTCGCACAGTTTCCATGCGCGGGAGGCGGCGGCATTCAAGCGCCAGCGGGCTCCGCTCTTTACATCAACCAAAAGTGCACACCCGTCCAATTCTTCCCAAACCACATTCTCGCTTCGAGTCCAACACATGGTGTCATTCCTCATTTTAATCGTTAGTCAATAGCCAGTCAGTCGCGTATCAGTCCGTTGCACAACGGACCGTTGCTTTCCCCTCGTTCTCTTTTTCAAGAGAACGAAGAGGCGTTGATGTTCAACGGTCTGTTAGAACGTTCCTGTTGCAGGAGCCACCGTCGTCGCTCCAGGCTGCGGAGTACCCGACGTCGACGGCGCGTGTCCCGGAGAATAGATCGGCATCGCCGGATCACCGAACAATTGTTCTGTCTTCATGATGTCTCCGTAGAACGCATTACCCTTTTGACTACCGGCCCACTGTTGCGTTCGCAACAACGCAGTACCCCAGCGCGCGGTCGGCGAACCGGCATTCTTCAACAACTGACTCATAAACATCGTCGCAACATCGGAATTCATGTAGGTCGAAGTTCCAATGCTCGCCGAAATTCCACCTTGAGGCTGCGTCAGTGCCTGGATCGCGATGCTCTTGTAATCGTTGACATTCTTCGCCATCCAGTTCGCAGTACACGTCGCCTGCAAGAATACCGTGTTGCCGGTCCATTCCTGCACACCGGCTACATCGAGAATGCGCGGATCAACCGCACCTAGCCGCGCAGCGTTGCCGTGGCCCGAGTACATCAACCAGTCCGCACCGCCGTTCGCCGCCGTCTTCATCGCAGCCGTGACTTCCGGCGACGTCTGATACGTCCGGCCCTTGTAATTCTCCTGCCACGTCAGGTCAGGCTGGCTGGCCTTCACCGTTGCGTCCAACTGTGCACCGAAATCAGCCGTGTTCGGATCAGCCTGATCGGCTACCGCATGCAAGCGGACTCCCGACGCCTGCGGTCCTCTGTAGTTGACGATTCGGCTGATCGCGCCCGCCAGTTCCGTCATATTGGTCACCGGCAGACGGCCCACGGCTACTTCCGGATAGCCACGACCCAAATCTCCGAACGCGCTATCTGACGTGGTCTGCGCCCAGAAGTTCGTCGTGATCAGGAACGCAGGACACAACGGATCCACATTCGCACCTTCGTAGTTCAGGTAATCGTAAGTCGTGCGACCAACCAGCAACAAGTAGCTCGGGCGAGCCGAAGCGACCGCATTGCGAATACCCGCCGGACCGAAGCGACCGTAGTTGTAGTAGTCGAACAACTGTTCCTGATCCACGAATGCGCCACGGATGCCTTCGCGACTGCGCTTCACCAACAACGGCTGCACGCCCGCAGCGAACTGCGACGGTCCCGTAGCCAAGTACGTGCCCGCCAACTTCAGCGGCTTCACCAAGCGCGTATCGATGCTGACAGGTTTATTTTCCTGACCCACTGGCGTCACGACAAATTTGCCGGTTCCACCCGCCGGTGCCATGAAGCGCAGGAGCAGTGAGCCATCGTTTTGGACCTGCGTTTCCGTGCCAACCAACGTAGCTCGGTCACTGAAGCGCGCATCCACAACCCACGCGCCCGCAGCCGGGACGTGGTTCAATTCATACATCACCTCAGCGTTGCCACTGTTCGTGATTTCAAACGGCTGAGATCCATCCAACAACCGCGTGTAGCTGGCGGTCATGGAGTGCAGGAAGGCGATCTGAGAATCCACACCGTTAATCGCCGGTGTCACCAAGCTCACCACATTGTTGCCCGAGGTGATCACGCCCGACGGGACAGTGAAGGAAAGTTGCAGCATCTTGTTGCCACCACTCCATGTCGTCTGACCCACTGCCTGGCCATTGATCAAGACCTGCAAGTTGTGATCCTGAGCAACACCTTCCGTCGACGTCAAGCTCCACACATTCACCGTTAAATTCGCAGCACCGGTGGACGCGTTCGGCAGGTTCAACGTGAAATCTTGTGCGCTGCCACTTGTCAAGTACTTGCTCGAGAACCACGGCGCAAACGTATACGGCCGCAGATTGTAATCGAAGTAAACATCGTGGTACTCAGCCGTGACCGACGCAGGCGACGTGACGTTCACCGGCATCGAGCTGGCGAACAATCCCGTGGCCGTTGTCGGAGTGCCTGCGACTGTCGCAGCACCCGTGCGGCGGACGAAGAGCACGTCCATGTTTGTGTAGTCATCTTTGTATCCCGGACCATACACCAACAAGCCTGCATCCGTCGTTGCCAAAGGCGTCAGCTTGCGGCCTTCGCGTTGGACCGAGACACGCTTGAGATCATAACCCGCCGGCATCGACGCCTGAGGAATCAACATCAAGCCCGGCGTACTGTACCGCACCTTAGCAGCGCTAAACGTCGTTGAACCACCCACAGCTCCATTGGAGAACCAGCGGATACCCATGATTCCAGCGCTCGACGGTGCCGCCAGTGTGGCACTCGTCGTGGCAGCCGCAACGTCGGTTGAACGAGCCGCAACTTCGCGAACTGAGACCGCATTGCGAGCTACTTTCGTGGCAGGCGCTAACGACTTCGAGCCACCTTCAGTCTTCGCACTCATAGTCGTGGCCTTTGCTTCAGCGTTCAACGTTTCGAACATCGCTGCAACGGTTTCAACCTTCTTAGCAGCCGCACTCATGTCATACGTTGTGCCCATGGCCATCAGAGTGCTGTCGGAGATCGTCAGTGCTTCGGCCAAGTCCACGTTCCAATCCAAGCTGATCGCGTGGCTCGAAGGGATGAACGCTTCACAATCACCTGTGAGGCTCACGCTTTCCAGCTTGTAGTAATACGTGCCCGCAGGAGCCCAATCGTAGAACCGATACGCCTTCTCATCCGCGTTCGTGATGCGTCCAGCTATCAACATCGGATTAACACGCGTCCAGGCCGCCGAATCCACCATGCGGCGATAGATATTGAATCCGGCGTTCTTGTATTCCGAAACCGCCGTCCACGCCACCGTCACACCCGCACCTTCCGACTTCACATCGAAGTGGGTGATCTTGACCGGTGTTACAGACGACGACTTCGCAACGATCAGCACTTGATTGACCGGCGTGGTCAACGCAGTACCCAACGTCGGGCTGACGTAATCAATTGAATTGATCGTATCACGGTAGACCACGTCGTAATCAGTACCGTAGACCGAGCCCGGAGGACCTTGTACGATACCAAACGCACTCGAAATTCCGAGATCAGCCGTGCCCGTATCCAACACCGTGTACGCATTGGTATTGTTCAGGCTTTCAACCGCGAATGACAACGTCGCACCCGTCAGCGCATTCGTGCCGGACGCAATCGTCACCGGCTTGGTTATCGGCGTTACTGTTCCTGTAGAACCGGCAGCCAAACCCGTCACCGTATTGATGTAGGTGAACTGCGACGGATTGATGATCGAGTTCACGGTCCACGTAGTCAGACTGTTGTATCCAGTCGGCGACGCACCTGTAATCGTGATGGACGTGCCCACCGCCAACCGATGAGCTGCGCTCGTTTGCACCGTCACGACGTTTCCGACTTCAGACAGTCCATTGATTACGCTCGGCTGAGTCGTCAACGTGGTCAGCACTTTCTGAGAGAACGGTCCGCCTGTTGATCGCAGCACGACCGCCAGCTTGCCGCCCGCCGAGAAGTTCGCACTCGAAGCCGTCAAGGTTTCATTAGCTGTCAAGTTGATTCCAGCCGGACCGCTCGAAACCGTTGCCAAACCCGGCCAAATCACGCCGTTGCCACGCGTCGCGTCCGTTGCCATCGCCGTCGCTGTCGTACCTGTTCCACGAATGCGGCTGCCAGAGATCGCAGGTGTCGCAAGCGACGAACCGTTCGCCGTCACAACGCTTGCTGTGCCGTTGACCGTCAACAGCGCACCATTGTTGACCGTCGTCGAGCTGACCGTTGATCCCGTCGTGGCTGCAATGAGCAGTTCCCCGGCGTTCACTGCCGTCGTTCCCGTAAACGTATTCGCACCAATCAACGTCAGCTTACCTGTCCCTTGCTTGACCACATTGCCCGTGCCAGAGACCACACCATCAAACGTCGTTGACGTCGCGTTGCCGACAGTCAGTGTTCCCGAACCCAGAATCACTTTGTTGGTGATCGCTCCGTCATTCGCGGTCAGCGATGCCACCGTTTGCAACGCACCGCTGAGATCAAATGTTGCACCGCTGGATATAGTGACTGCAGTCCCGACTGGCAGCAGGTTGGGAAGCGTCGAGCCAATACCGAACCATTTCGCATTCAAATAGGCTTCAACTGATGCTCGATCCGTGGCATTGAGTGCCGAGCTGTACGCCACGATTTCGCCAATATCCGCACTGATTGCACGCGCTGGGAAATACATACCAACCGAATCGAAGCCTGACGTAGATCCACCTCGAATGGCCGTAACGATATGGAATCCAGTACTACCCTGCGCAGTTGTCAGAACTCCATCCACCCGGAATTCGCTTCCTGCGGGGTTCGTGAAATCATTACCGTTTCCAGGCGAAGACCACGTCGTTGCCGCTCCCAACAATCTTACGCCCAAATCCACATTGTTAGCGCCATTCGCACTCGATCCTACAATACCGCTCGTGGATGCTTGAGTTGCCTGCAACTTGTTGACAATAAAAATCGTCTGGACGTTGACATTGCCATTGCGGAACAATTGATCGTCCACGCCGTCAAACCGGATGACATTCAGACCATTCTGCTGGGCAAATTGATAAGTAGGTTGCTTGCCAGCAGTGGCTTCTGAAACATGTTTGGCATTACCTGATTTGTCATTCCATTGACTGACAGAGGCTCCGTTTGTATTTCCCGTAACGGTCGAACTGTCGGACGCATCCAATTGCCACGCCGCTCCCGCAACAGGTGCCGAAGGGGCTGATGACAGCTTGAGCGTTCCGCCGCTTATGAGCGTTGTACCTGAGTACGAATTCGCAACGTTGCCACCAATCTGCAACGTTCCAGTACCCACTTTCGCCAGGTTGATCGTACCTGTCGTATTCTTGATCACACCCGTATAGAAGGTGCTGGAATTGCCACTGCCTTCCGTCAACGTCACGGTTCCGCCACCTAAATTATCAACCGTACCGGTGCCAAGCAATCCATTAATGGTTTGATCGTTCCCGTTCAAATCCAAAATGCCGGGGCTCGTGATGTTCACATCACCCGTTGCCAAACCGCTCGGCAACACATTTGCAGCACCGCACTTCAACGTTCCGGAATTGATGGCAGTTGTACCGTTATAAGAAGCCGTTCCCGAAAGGGTCTGCGTTCCGGTACCCAGCTTCGTGATTCCGTATCCACCAGCCCCCGTTATCGCTCCCGTGAACACGGCATTCGTCGTATTGTCCGAGCCGATATTCGCGTTGGTGATGGTCACATCCAACGTACCTGAACCGGTCAACGACGGAACCGTCAAATCGCCCGAGAACAGGATATTGTTCGGAAGGAATTGGCCCTGCGTCGGAGCCGTTGCACCCGGCAGGTATTCCGCCTGCATCCCGTATCCGCCACCGCCTTGGTAGTAAGCAATCACAATGTCGTGGAAGCCTGCTGTCAATGACACAGAACCTGTTCGCAACGTTACACCTTGGAAGAAGTTGTTGTTCACAACCGTCGCGCCGTCAATGAACACCATACTGCCGTCGTCGCTGAACGTACCGAATGAATACGTCCCAGTACTCGGAATCAGAATCTTTCCGCGCCAGACGACTTCAAAGTTACCGCCACCACCCACTCCATTGGCGTTGTACGGCGGCGGGAAGTTCGCTCCGCCCGCTCCAAAGTCAAAGTTCACACCAATTGCGGAACTGCTCTGCGTCAGGAACGGAGTCAACGTTGCGAAATGCGCATTCAATGTCGTCAAGTCAACGAAGTTGGCCGAGTTTGGTGCAACATTATAGTACGAGCCCGCCAATCCCGCTACCGCGAACGCCTGCAATGTCGCACCGCCAGCCACATTCACAACCGCCGTCCCCATCTGTCCGCCAAACCTCAGCACCCCTTGGTTGACCTCAGACTTGCCCGTGTAAGGCGAATTTCCGCTGATCGTCATCAAACCAGTACCCGTCTTCACCAGCTTAATGGAACCGACCGTATTCTGAATCGTTCCAGCGAAAATAGTTCCGGTCGCATCGGCATTTCCAATGGTCAACACAGTCGGCGTCGCCGGTGTGCTGCCATAGGACGTGGACGTATCAATCGTTCCGGCACCCGATACACCATTCAGATTCGTGCTGAAGCTGTTGATGTCCAACGTACCATTCGACGGAGCATTCAGGAACGTACCACCCAGCACCAAATTGCCCTTGCCGATGCCATTCGGTATCGCATTAAACGCGCCTGTTTGCAACGTACCCTGCACAATAACAGTGTCTCCACCGTAGGTATTCAATCCATTGCTCAGGATCATCATGCCCAAGCCATACTTCATGAATCCATAACCCGCATTACCGTCCACCACCGGCCCAGCCAATTCGATCGGCGAAGGAATAAACGCCGTCGCCACATTATTATTGTAGAACGTCGGCGTCGCCAGATTCACAGGTCCGGTCAACGTCGTCGTACCATAGAATCCAATGCCCTGGTTGTTATTGCGCTGCAAGTACAAGGTCTGGTTGCTGCCAATGGTCAGGTTGTTCAGGTATTCCGTGAGCGGGTTGTTCAAGCCTAATGAGCCTGTATCAATACGGCACGAAGCCAACGTCACCGTTCCACCCGTTCCCGCCACCAAATTCGTCAAACTCGGCTGGCTGTATGTAAACGTCGTCGTGTTCGCCACGCTCGTGATTTGATACGTACCGTTGAACGCCGGGTTGCTGTTACCAGCAATGATGACAAACCCGGCATTGTTAGTCAAATTATGCGGTACGTTCGTTACAACGGTTACGGTTACATTGTTGACCGTAAGCTGCGAACACGTCGCAATCGCAGTCTGGGTCGCCGCCGTACCCGTAATCATCTGCACACTCGCACTGTAACGTGTCGGCGCTTCGCTGCGGACATACAACTGAGGCGTGTAACCCAATTGGAACGTACATGGCAACGCCACCGTCGCAGGGCTGTCCGGATTCGCAGGCTGCAATGCCGGAGCCGTCCACGGATTATTCGCGACAACCGTTCCCGTATAGGTGTTGTTTGGATTCTGGAAGTAGATAATCGCCTGTCCCGTAGCACCGACCGGCGCGTACAACGTCATTTTTCCATTGCCGCTGACCGGTCCGACGTTCTGCAAATTCGAACCGTTCAACGAATTGAAGCAGTTGTGCAGGTAGTACGAATCGGACGCAATGTTGATCGACGCATTGTAGGCCGGATTGTTTCCGGAATTTCCAGCATATCCGCCACCGTTCAAAATCAATGGACAGTTGAGCGATCCGCCATTCGACGTAATCGTTCCGTTGTTCATCACCACCGTATTTTGCTGCGCACTGAACATGTTGTTTGCGCCATACATCAGAATGAACGACGAAATCGTTGGCGTAGACAATCCTGTCGCACCACCGGTTTCGGGCAATCCCGATATCGGCGTCGTCAACGTGATATTATTCACCGCCGAACTGTTGATGATATGGTTTCCGAGATACAGGAAGCTGCCGTTATCTTGCGGATATTGCACACGTCCCGCACCGCCGTACACAATCGAACTCGTGCGCAATAATGTGAACGACGCGCCCGTGACCGCTGGACTAAACGGCGTCGCCACATTGACACTTGTATCACTGTTGATGTTGATGATCATGCGCGACTGACCATTCGCAACCAGCAAATCGCCCAATTTCGCTTGAGTCGTGAACGTCGTGCCTGTTCCCGTCACGGTCAAACTCGGAGCCGCCGCACTGCTGACCGTTCCGGTTCCCGTGATCGTGGCCAAACCACCGCCACCCCGCAATTGATCCCCAGCCGTATTCATACGCAAGATGTCTGCGAACGCAATCGGAGAGGCCGGTGCGGAAGCACCCGTATCACGTGTCTTCACAGTCACCGACGCGCCCTGCGCTACGGTCACAATCGACGTGATCCCTGCTCCGCCCCCGGATCCGAGATTCGCAATCGTTTGGTTACCGGTACCCAGTAATGTTGAACCGTCATTCAAGAAGATCGGACTTCCAAAGAAATAACCCGCCGGACCTTTGGTAAATTGGAACGGACGATTCGTCACAGGAGCGGTATTGTTAAACGCGACAGCAATTGTCAATGAAGTCGCGCTGGCAATGGCTGTCACGACGGCAGTCGCCGGATTCCCGTTGTTATCCAGCAACGCAATCGTGTCGCCTACTTGGACATCCGTTCCAAACGTAGTTGTCGTGGTTCCAGCTGTCACTGCGGTTGCATTCTGAGCGCACGTAATCGTTCCCGTCCCCGTAATCGTATTCGTGAAGATGTCCAACGTGGCTCCACTGTTGACGAAGGCCTGACTGCTTCCAATCGTCGAACCATAAACAGCGTTGTTCAGATTCCCCGTTACGCCGTTCTGGCTCTGTGGAACTGGAATTGTCGGAACTCGCAACGTGCCATTGTTGACCAACGTCTGTCCCGTGCGGGCGACTGGGCGGCAGATCATGTACGAATTGCCAGCGGTAACAGCCTGAGCGCCCAAATTGTTGCCCAACGTCAACGACGTGTTGCTGGCGATGGAGACCACGTTGGTGATGAAGCCGCCAGAGGCAAAGATGTCGCCAACCCGGACATCAGTCGTGAAGGACGTACCGACGCCTGTCACAGTCGGAGAAGCCGCCGGGATACTGACTGTTCCAGCACCGACGAAGGTATTCGAGTTAATGAACACCGTTCCAGTGCTCAAGACATCTTTGTTGACTACCATCGAACCGCCGCTCATCGGCCCTTTGATGTTGAACGTCACACCCGCCGCCGCATCCACACCCGTCGAAAGCGAAGGCGCATTGATCGCGTACGCCTGAGCCAGCGGCGTGGTCAAATTCGCGGTCGCCAACAACGTTCCACCATTGAGACCGATCTGAGGCGGCGTTGCAGACGCCGAATTAAGATTGGCGGGGAGGGCGACACTGACTACGCCCGCGTCGATGTTCAACGGAGCCGTGAAGGTATTCGTACCACTCAACACCAAGGTGCCCGGACCTGACTTTGTAATGGAAGCACTGATCGGATCGGCCTTCGCCGCAAGCGTCGCGATTTCGCCCGGTCCGAGAACGCGGTTGTAAATACGGAAATCGTCCATCAACCCCTGGAACATATTGAAGCCGAGACTTTCCGGCGAACAACCGACGATCAACCGTTCCAACGTAACCTGCGGACCGGCTGATCCAAAGTAATGGTAACCGTAGCACTGACCATTCATAAAGATCGCACGATAGGGACTCGTCGAACCACCCGCAATCATGACACAGTGAATCCACGTATTTGGCGTCGAATACAGATTGTTGAT
Source organism: Planctomycetota bacterium (assembly GCA_037129555.1). Lineage (GTDB taxonomy): Bacteria > Planctomycetota > SZUA-567 > H5-PLA8 > H5-PLA8 > JANXLS01. Next base: position 2,379 of record JBAXUS010000192.1, on the reverse strand, counting down.
GTTACCCGTGATCTGCACACGATCCTGGAAGTTCGCTTGACCACCATAATCAAAATACGTGTTACCGTCCGTCCATGGCGTATGGCCGGAGAAGCGATTCAATGCCTGTCCGTTGGTCGCCTGGCTCGCACCCACACCAAAGTTAAACTGCGGACGACCTGCCGCCGAAAACGCGTTGGGAATCTGGAACCAGAACGAAACCGTTACAGCGCTCCCTGCAGATAACCGGAATCCGGGCGCATCAATGAATCCAGCGCTCTGCACACCATTGACATTGCCGCCCGTTACGATACCGCCGTTGAACGACAACGCGCCCGTTCCAACCGTACCTGCCACATAGGATGGAGCACCGGACGTCGCGGTCACCGTACCACCTGCGCCCGCCGTCGTGTTGGGCGTCGGATTATTGAACGTAAACGTCGTCGAACTCGGAACTGTCGCGATGAAGAACGTTCCAAGGTAAGCTGCCACCGAATTGCCTGCGATGGTCACCTGCTGGCCAATGACGAGATTGTGTGCTGCAGATGTCGTGATCGTCGCCACATTGCCGGCCGTTTCAGTTGACGTGGTGATCGTCGATGCCAGAACCGGGTTGCCGGCATAGATGATTCCGTCAGCGGACGAGCCCAACGATCCGGAATTGACGGCCGTCGTGACCGTGCTTCCGCCCACGTTGCCTGTCACGCGAGTTCCCAACGTTCCTTCGTCAAACTTGTACCACACGAGCGGAAGGTCCGCAGTTGTGGCACCATTCGAAATGACTGACGAAATCGTCAAGCCCGGTGTCGCCGTGCTCAAGTTGTTGATCAAGAAGCTGTTGTTCACGACCAAACCCGTCGTCGAAATCGTCGGCGAACCCGTGCCGCTGACCAGGACCTGGTTCATGCTGGCCGCACCCGAGTTGATCGTCAAATTGAATCCACCCGTCACCACGCCACTACTGGCCGCAGTTGTCAACGAGTTGTTGACGAATTCTACCTGATCAATCGATTCGTTTTGCGTCAACGTAATCGTATCATTGCCATTGATTTGAACGCGTTCGCCCGCCAAACCGGTCGGGTACCCCAGAACGCTCGTGCCCACAGGCACAGTCCAGCTAGAAGCACTATTCCAATTGCCTGTTGCACCAAACTTATTCGAAAGGTAAATCGTCGCGCCAACCGGTGTGCCTTCAATCACTCCTTGAGCCGTCGTGTAGATCGCTTGGACATTGGTCACACCCGGAAAGCCTGACGCGTTCAGCATGGTTGACGTGGTATTCGTCACCAAACCAAACGGTACCGCACCGCCATCGGTCAAAGGCGACGGAGTGGCAAAGAACAGATGCCCACCATCATCGCCGGTCACGTTCGACGCATTGGATCGATCCAACGTGAACGTCGCACCATTCAGGCGGTTAAAATTGTTCGCTGTCAAAATCGACGGCGTCGTGCCATTCGACGTCAATGTAATCTTGCTGTTGCCGCCGTTGAAGTTGATTGTACCCACCAATTCGTTTCGAACCGTTCCGGCCGGTGCCTGCATCGTGAACGTACCCCCATTGAACGTCATCGCCATCTGATCATTCAAGTGGCTCAATCCGCTGCCGCCCACCGCGTTGTCGATCAAGAACGTACCACCTGCATTCATCTGCAAGCCGATACAATTGATCAAAGAACCCGTCGCGCCATTCAATTGCATGGTGCCTTGATTGACAATAATCGAACCCGCGTACTGGCTTTCACCGCTGTTCAACACAACTTTACCGGCACCCATCTTCGAAATGATCGCCGTCGTATTGCCCGCCGTCTGTGAATTAATCGCTGCATTGATTGTCAACACATCGTTCGCATTATTAACGAACATCTGCTCCGTCCAATTATTTCCAAATTGCAGGAGGCCTTCGATCCGTCCGAGTGTTCCCGTCACATACGTATCGGCGAACAACAACAGCAAACCACTCGTTGCCGTATTGGTAATCAACCCATTGTTAATCTGCAGTGACGCTCCACCACCGATACCATTGATGCTGCCGGCCGCTCCTGTGCCTCGCCCAATTTGCGAATTCGTTCCATACACATCAAGCGTACCATTGGCGTTGACGATCACGCTGGACCCCGATGGGATTGCATTATTAATACCGTACATCAATGTGCCGGCATTAACAATTGTTTGACCTTGATAGCCATTTGCACCGCCCAGCACAAAAGTCCCTGGGCCGTTCTTGACTACATTCAATGATCCTTGAATCACACCATCATAGCGCACAGGTAGCGTATTGTTAATGGTTAGATTGCCACCCGCAGTTCCGCCGAAGCCGCTATTAACCACGTTAATTCCATTATTCGCAATACCCTGTTGCAGAACGACCGGATTAAAGCCCAGCGTGAGACTGGCCAA
>JBAXUS010000191.1:0-12162 GCA_037129555.1 Planctomycetota bacterium | reverse complement strand
CAAAAATTGGATCCCGCACATGGCTCTCAATACTAAACAGACCGACGAAGCCAAGGTCGCCGAAGCGAAAGGAAAGCGCCAACTCGCGCACGAACTTTCCGTCCACACCGGCATTTCCGGCCCAGACCATTTTGAGAAAACGTCGTGGGGTGATTTCGCGCATTTGCACAATCAGGTGACGCGGAAGCAGGCCCAAGAGAAAATTGTTCGGCGATACCACCGACCGCTCGTCGCTTATCAAATGTGCGAGGGGGCAAAAAAGTATGATGCGGAAGACATGGTTCAATCCTTCTTCGCTCACGCCTTTGAGAAATGGTTGTTTGAACGCATCGACGGAAGCGAAGGCAAAGGGCTTTTTCGGAATTGGTTGCTCACCTGTTTTAAGCGTTACATTCGCGATCAGCACAATAAACAGTCGGAGACGTTCAATCGAAAGATGGTCAGCGACATTGCTGACGACGACGATGGTCACCGTCGTTTTGAAGTCGTCGATTTGAACTCACCAGAAGGAATTTACGATCTCGAATGGGCGCGTGAGCTGCTCCGTTTCGCCGCTGAAAAGCTCCAGGCAGAAACCCCAGCGCAATGGCAGTACGATTTATTCGTCGAAAAGAATGCCAGCGGTCGGACCGTGACGTGGGAAGACATCGCACGTCGAATCGGAAAGCCGGAATTGGGTAAAGACAAACTGGAACATGTCTATGAATCGGTAAAACAAAACGCAGAGCGCATTCTGCGCGAACTCCTGAGCGCCGAATTGGAAGACGGTAGAAAGCCAGCGCAGGACGAAGAAGTGCGGCGTATCCTGAAATTATGTAAAACAGGCCCATCGATTTTGGATCGGAAATGAGCAGAGCCGTCAATCGGTTTCTTGTCCCGGCATCCCGGTGTTTTACTCTTTTTGTTGTTTCTGAAGGCCATCAGCCATGACGCCACAAAGTGAAAGTAGCGACGAAAATTCGGCCGGGCTGTTCGGCGATCTTGCCGCAATGATCGGATCGAGGCCGGAGCATTCGGTCCAGCGCCGTTTCGGCGACTACGATCTTTTGGGAAAGCTCGGCGAAGGTGGGATGGGCGTTGTGTATCTCGCCCGGCAACGCGGGTTGGACCGGCTGGTTGCGCTGAAAATGCCACCGCTCGCTTTGGCTCAAAACGAAATGGCGGTTGCCCGGTTTAAGCGCGAGACCGAGGCATTGTCGCGTTGCGAACATCCCAACGTGGTGAAGATTCTTTCGACGGGTGAAGAAGGCGGCGTTCCCTATTACGCGATGGAATACATCGAAGGCGCGGACCTCGCCAAGGTCGCGAGAGCGCTTTCGACGAACGATGATTTTGACGCGGCGGTGACAACGGCTTCCGATCAGGTCAAAAAAGAACGTTCCGAACTGTTCGACGGCTTGCCGACGTTGATGCGTCGATTCGCTGATGGCGACGCAGCGAAGAACAGCCCCGTTCCGGCCAAACGGGAATCGAAATCACGGGTGCGACGGTTGGCTGAAATCTTTCGCGATGCCGCACGGGGATTGCATCACCTTCATGAACGCGGCGTGATCCACCGCGACATATCACCTGGGAATTTAATGGTCACGGCAAACGATCATCGGGTGCTCGTCATGGATTTGGGCTTGGCGACGCTGACCGACGCCAGCCAAGCCCTGACGAAAGACAAAGCGGCGATCCTGGGGAAGCTGCGCTACATGTCGCCGGAGCAACTGCAAGCCGGAAGCGCCACACTGGACCAACGCGCCGATGTGTATTCGCTGGGCGCATCCCTTTATGAATTGCTGACGGATCATCCATTCTTTGACGGCAACAGCAGCGAACGTTTGATGAAGCAGGTGTTGTTTGAAAAACCTGTATCACCAGAAAAGGCGAAACCAGGTCTGCCAAAAGACCTGGCTCTGATCGTTTCGACTGCCACCGAAAAAGAAGTAGGCCGCCGTTACTCAACCGCTCAGGATTTCGCCGACGATCTCGACCGTTGGCTCAACGGCGAAGCCATCCGCGCCCGCCCGCCGACAGTCGGCTATATCGTTAAACTCGCCATCAATCGAAACAAAGCGTTGTTTGTTGGCACCGTCGCCGCGCTTGCCGCGTGTGTCGCCATGGTCGTATTCTTCACGGTGCGCGAGCGTGACGTTCTGAAGCAACGACTCGAAACCGAAACCAAACTGAAGAATGACGCCATCACGCAAAAACAAAAAGCAGAACAGATTTCGACGTTTTTGAAAGACATGCTCAAGGGCGTGGGGCCGTCTGTTGCAATGGGTCGCGACACGAAGATGCTGCGAGAGATTTTGGATAAGACGGTTGCGCAACTCAAGGAATTGAAGAATCAGCCCGAAGTAGAATCCGATTTAAAAGGCACAATTGCGAAGGTATATCATGATTTAGGTGAACTCGACAAATCTGAAATATTATGTCGTGAAGCCTTGGCACTTCAATACCAGACGTTCGGTAAAGTCAATTTGAGGATTGCGGAATCACTATATGATCTTGCTTATATTTACTTGGATCGCCGTGACTATGCTTCTGCTGAGAAATACACGCGTGATGCATTGGAAATGCGAAAAAAGATATTAGGGAATGAACACCCAATAATTGCTGATACTCTATGCGATCTGTCAAAAGTATTATTGTACAGAGGAAACTTAAAGGACGCCGAACCTTTGGCCATTGAATCTCTTTCAATGAGTAAACGGCTCCGCGGCTCCGAACATGTAGATGTTGCGCGATCACTTGCCCATCTTGCTTCGGTTTTGCAACGGAAGGGAGATTTGCCAGGGGCAAAAGCCACAATCGTTCAAGCGATTTCAATGAGCAAAAACTTGTTAGGTGACGAAAATCCCGAGACACTATTTGCAATGGATCGACTCACACAAATCCTTCTTGCCGACGGGGATTCGTTGGAAGCGAAAGAGAAAAGCAGGGAATTACTTGCAATCTATCGGAAAGTCTATGGGAACCAACATCCTTACGTGGCTACATTGCTAAATAATTTTGGTGCAATTCAAAAAGCGTGCGGTGACCTTGATGATGCCGAAAAGTCAACACGTGAAGCTGTCGAAATAGAAAGGAAAATCGGAGTCAATCCTGAAACGGCTTTGGTCAATCTAACTTTAATTCTTGAGATGCGAAAGGATTTTTCCAACGCGGCCTCAGCGTGCCGCGAGGTGCTTGTGTGTGTGCGACAACGTGCAGGTGCTGAAAGTTTAGAATCGTGCCGGTATGTAGCCTACCTAACTCATTTATTGCTGAAGGCGAAGAATTTTGTCGATGCCGAAGTTTCTTCCCGTGAATGTCTAGCAATTCGAGAAAAGCTCGCCCCCACGGATTGGCTTCTCTTCAAAACGAAAAGTGTGCTCGGGGAATGCCTTATGGAACAGAAAAAATATAGAGTAGCGGAGCCATTCCTCCTTGAAGGATATAACGGTATGAAAGCGCTTGAAGAAAAAATGTCTCTCGTGGACAAGGTTAACCTCGTGAGCGCGGCCTCACGGTTAGTACATTTGTATGAAGAAATCGGGGCGACCGAGAAGGCCACTGAGTGGCGGAAAATTGCCGCAGAAAAGTAAAGCTCAATGTTCGTTACAAAAAAAGGAAATCAAATGTCATCCGAAATGCCAAAGGCCCCGAAGTGCAATTTGGATCATTTGACCAAAGAAGCTGCACGAGATTTTCGGCTACAATTGCGATTGGCACGTGAGAATGCGCTAAAGGACGCAGAAGCGTTTGACGGCATAATTCATGCCGTCGAGCGTTTAGGAAGCTTTCTATTTGGCGAAGTAGATGGCTTAGGCCCGTACCAATCCGATGTAGAGGAATTAGCCAAACTCTCTGCGCTCGCTTACGAAGTTCCCGAAAAGTGGCGATATATTCACATACCTTTCAGTCTGCTCTATCGTATGGTTAAAGACGCTCGCAATGACGCATTGCACATGGGCGCGTTCGCCCGGCACCTCACCACACACGCCATTCAATTGGCATTGATCTTGGAGGACGCCCTGATGGAAGTTGAAGGACTCAAATATGTCAGTGACTATATGGTTAACAGCCCAGTCTGTGCTCACCTCTGGCAACCGGTTAGTCTCATTCGTCAACAAATGCTTACAAATTCATTCTCCTATTTACCCGTGGAGAATGCGTCCGGGAAATGGTGCTTGGTTTCAGATCATCAAATTGCAAGATTTCTGCAAGGCATTTCTAACGGCGAGCGGAAACGTCGCCTCGCTAAACCCTTAAAAGATGCCGCGATTGAACCCCTTGAACCGACGCGCCTAATTGATACTCATGAAATAGGTATGGCGTTAGCGAAATTCGACGGCGAGCCAATCCTAGTTTTTCGGGACAATGAATTCAAGATACTCACGGGCATTTTGACCGCCTTTGATCTCTTGTAGAATATTTTCGCGAAAGTGAAGAGCACCGCGTTAGACGGCGCATTGTTATATGAATACGGAACCTGGCATTTATGGCGCAGTTTCAAACCCAATCGCTTTCGCCAGGTCTCACTGCCGAAGATCGAACGACAGAAATTGTTTTACGCCCAAGTGTTGAGCGCTGGCCGCGTGCAGAACGTCCATTGATCGATGGCCTGACGCGACGCTGTGCTTGGCAGAAATGCGTGCGGCGCGATCCAGCACGTCGGCCTAATTTATTGATTCTAAACACATGCAAATGTGTGCTTTAGGTTATTTTTGAAAATATTTTCCACTTTTCTTTCCGCGTTCCGCCATTCCGCTCCTGACTCTATGCGAACCCAAACCGAAAAGGAGAATCGGAATGAAGACGAACAACACAGCCACCGCAATCAAACGACTCGCACTGGCCACGACGCTCGTGCTTGTGATCACCATATCCATCTCGGCTCGTGCAGCTGAAACGTTTCAAGGCGCTATGAACCATGGGCTTGCGTACTTTCAAGCGCAGGACTTCGCAAACGCAAACGCCTGGTTCAGCTATGCCCGGCGAATGAGGCCCAATGACAGGGGTGCCATCTTTTGGACCTCGAATTCTGCGGGCTACCAATTTGCGAAAAGCGGACAATGGGCACATTCCGCAGATTGTTGGAAGCGATGCGTGGCGCTGTATCCGGCGACTGCGGGCCAGCTCAACCCCAAGATTACATACGCAAATCGGGTGGCCCAAAATCAGTTCCAAGCGGACTTCGACGATTTTGTGAATGACGCCGGGAACGTCGTCAAACTCATGGTCGCCATCGCGCCGTTGTTTGGCCTGTGAGCATCATACCATTTCAACCGTCGTTGTTGCGTTTCAATGCTTCGGTATTTTGAAAGAGAAAATTTCGTTGACGTGCGATAGTAAAAGTGGTAGGCACCACGTAGATGACATCTTACTTTTATTTTTAGGAGGAGCCGTGAAGAACATTAAACCCAACGCAGGCGCGTTTTTGTCGCATGCCGCCGTGGCGCTTGTCTTTGTCACCGGCATGTTGTCGATGGAGATTAGAGCCGAAGACTGGATCGATAAGGCGGCGAAAAAGATCGAAACCGCAATTGACGACGGCAAGAATAATCCGGTGATCGCGCAAGCAATGCTTGATTACACCCACCCGACCGGGAAAAGCCCGGTCATCGCATCGGTCGAGACCGCAAGGGCTATTAACGGCACCTCCCTGACCGTGACGATTACGCTCAATTGGAATGGCGGTTTCACCAATTCCAACTATTCAACCGTCGTGACGTGGAAATGCGATCAAACGAAACACATCAGTGCCAAAGTGACCAGTGACAACGCTGTAATCGGAGTTTCGACAGAAAACAAATTGCGGCTAAATACGTATTTTCAGCAAACATTTGACCTCTGGTTTCCAGCTGAGCGAAAATGAAAACGCAGCAACGAAAGTGTTGTCAAAAGATCATCGTGGCGGTTATTGCAGGGTTTTGTTGAGTCGAATTGAATGCAGGATTTTTCCCTTGCGTTAGCAACGGCGGGAGCGAATCTTTTTCCGAGACGAGGTGCCAAGATGCTTGAATCTTTGAAACAACCAAGAAGACTGCTGTTCCGTACGCTGCTTTTGGCTTTCGTGTTATTTGTCCTGACGGGTTGTTTTGAGGAATACATTGTCAATGTCGCCTGGTTACCGGATTCCAGCGGAATTATTTTCGCCGATAAGATTGGAACACAGGTCGTGCGCTATGACTTGGCTAGGAGAGCACGCAAGGTCCTTGTACAAGACACGAACAGGCATGCATGGCAAGTTGCAGTCAACCCGGAGGGCACACGCTTCGCATATGCTAAAGTAATACATTCGACACGGAAAGATTCCGACACATCTGATCTTTCTTATCAAGTCACGACCGGCGATCTTGATGGTCAGAAGCAAAAGCAATCCAGCTTTCACAATAAGACAACCAAGCTTGTGACGAAGGCTGCCGAAGCGAGCAATTCCATCGAGGTTCCGGCAATCACGTTGACATTGTCGGCACAAAAATTACTGATTCACTGCATCTCCGACAACAATTCCATGATTTATGATTGCGAAAGTGACAAGTGGACTGAGATCGGTGCCGCACCGTGCTTTGGTTTTAGCAATGGCGGGGTGCGCCCTGATGGCCTGGGATTTCTGACTGAAACCAGATCCCCCGTTGGTCTTTCCTTTGTTACATTAGATGGTTGGATTTCAGAGTTTCGAGACAAGCCGGAGGGAAAGAGGTTTTTCGCGACGGAGTGGGATAAAAATATTGCCCGCTTTGTTTCTTTAGAAGGAATAGATGAATTTGATACTGAAAACATGACACACACCTTCAAAAAAAGCACGGTGGATGCTCTCCCGGGGGATGGCGACGTAACCTGGTTTTATCGATTTCCAAAAAGCGACATGCGACTCTGTGCCTATCAAACAAAAGACAAAGACGAAAAAAAGGTGTGGCGATTAGAGGCTCAGATTCAAGCGGGGCCGAAGCGAAAATTCCTCGTAAAAGAAGGCGAATGTGATCTAAGTATGCTCCCAATTCAGAGTTATCCCTCACCCGACGGCAAGAAAATTGCCATTTACCACGTTCATAACGGTAAAATTCTGATCATCGACAACACGGGAGAAATTGTGGACACGATCACGACGCAGATGGTTGAGCCGAAATGAAGCAATCAGGGGGCTTTACGACAGCCGTCGTCGTTGTTGCAGGACGTAGAATCAAGATTTTCGATCAAGATAGAGGTTGCAGAAATACCAGAACCGAGTTTTTTTCAACGCGAGGCGCCAAGATGTTCGAATCTTTGAAGCAATCAAGAAGACCCCTGTTCGGCATCCTGCTTGCCGCATTCATGCTATTCGGCATGACGGGTTGTTTTGAGGACTTCTGTGTCAACGTCGCTTGGTTGCCGGATTCAAGCGGAATTATTTTCACCGATAAGGTGGGAACCCAGATCGTGCGCTACGACTTGGCCAGGAAGGCGCGCAAGGTCGTCGTACAAGACCCGAACATGAAGACGTTTCAAGTTGCGGTCAGCCCCGACGGCATGCGCTGCGCATTTGCGAAGGTGGAGAGTTCGATACTGAAAGATTCCGATACCTCCAATCTTTCCTACCAAGTCACTACCTGCGATCTCGGTGGCCAGACACTGAAGCAGTCCAGCACCCACTTTAAAACGACCAAGCTTGAAAATAAGGCCACCGAGGCGAGCCATGACACCAAATCAGCGTTTGTCGCGTGGACATTGGGGTCCGAAAAGATGCTGATTAGCGCCAACGAAAAGTATTCTATGATTTATGATTGGGGAAATGACAAGTGGACCGAGCTCGGTGCCGTCCCCGCATTTATTTTACCCAACAGCGGAGTACGCCCCGACGGCAAGGGATTTCTCACCTATCAACTTACCTTTGCTACGCTTGACGGCTGGACTTCAGCATTTCGTCCAGAGTTTCCCGACAAGCATGATGGAGTGAAAGCGTTATCATACGAGTGGGATAAGAATATTATGCGGATTGTATCCCAAGAGGAAGTTCATGAATTTGATACGGAAAGCATGACACACATATCCAAGAGAAATACGGTACAGGTTCTGCCGGGGGATGGTAACGTAGTTTGGGTTTATCGATTTCCAAAAGTCGATCTGCAACTCTGTGTTTTTAAGAAAGAAGAAGAGGGCAAGGCAGCAACATGGCGATTGGAGGCGCAGTCTCCAACTTTACGCAAGCGAAAGATCATCATAACCGAGAGCGAACGCAGTCTAGACGACTTCATTTGGCACAGCTATCCCTCGCCAGACGGCACGAAAATCGCGATTCTCGCCGTTCTAAACAACAAGATTCTGATCGTTGACAACACGGGAGAGATATTGGACACGATCACGACGCAATGGAATCAAGATTCTCGATCAAGATAGAGGTTGCAGAAATACCAGAACCGAGTTTTTTTCAACGCGAGGCACCAAGATGCTCGGAACTTTGAAACAACCAAGAAGACTTCTGTTCGGCGTCCTCCTTTCGGCTTTTGTGTTATTCGGCACGACGGGCTGTGTGTGTCCAAACGTCGCTTGGTTACCAGATTCGAGCGGAATTGTTTACGCCGACAAGGTCGGAACGCAGATCGTGCGCTACGACTTGGCGAGGAAGGCGCGAAAGGTTATTGTACAAGACACGAACACGGACGTGCATCAAGTTGCCGTCAGCCCCGAAGGCACACGCTGTGGTTTTGCGAAATTGGAACGCACGAGCCTGAAGGATTCTGACACATCCAATCTTTCCTACCAGGTTACTACTTGCGATCTCGACGGGCGCGAACACAAACAATCCAGCATTCACGTCAAAACGACTAGGCTTGAAACAAAAGCAACGGAAACAACCAATTCAAAACCACGTTCGATGATCTCGTGGTCGTTGTCCCCTACAAAAATATTGATTACTGCTGACGAAGAAAAGTATTCAATGATCTATGATTGTGAAACAGACAAGTGGACTGAGTTCGGTGCCGCTCAGGTTGATGGTTTCGCCAATGGTGGGGTTCGTCCCGATGGAAAGGGATTGCTGACTGGCGGACGTGGACCCGCCTTTATTACATTAGACGGCTGGATTCGCGAATGTCCTGACGTGCCAGAGTTAAAGAATAAATTGCCGTTATCAACGGAGTGGGATAAGAATATTGCACGCGTTGTTTTCGCAGATGGAGTATTCGACTTTGATACGGAAAATATGACTCATACCTTTAAGGAAAATGCGATACAGGTTCTGTCGGGGGAAGGCAACGTAACCTGGTTTTATCGATTTCCAAAAACCGATCTACAGCTCTGTGCCTTCAAAAAAGAAGAAGAGGGCAAGAAAACCATGTGGCGCTTGGAGGCGCAGGTTCAAACGTTACGAAAACGCAAGATGCTCTTAAAAGAGGGTGAATGCTATCTGACCCTAATGCAATATGCGAGCTATCCCTCGCCAGACGGTACGAAAATTGCGATTTGCCTTGCGCACCACAACAGAATTCTAATCATAGACAACACTGGGGAAATAGTGGACACGATCACGACGCAGATGGTCGAACCCAAGTGAAGAGAACAACGGAGTGTCATTTGTCCGGCCTGTAAAACTTAAAACTCTTGCACTGAAAACTGTGCACGTTGAAGATGAGCGGCGGTGAAGCATCTGGTTGCGGCAGGGAAGTCAGGAGCGGCGAATCCGGCGAAAATATTAGGAGTTTGCATTGAGGTCCTTTGAGCACGGATACCTGATGGACGTTCCGCTGTCGCATCGCTTGGTCATGGCGATGCGCGCTTTGGGAGAATGCCGGGGACGGCAGGTGCTCTACGGCGAACAGTTTCCCGAGGTGCTGGATACGCTGCGCCGCGTCGCCGTGGTTCAGAGCACCGAATCGTCCAATCGTATCGAAGGCATTTTGGTCGCTCCCGAGCGCCTTGAGGCGCTGGTCTTGAAGAAGACAAAGCCCCAGGATCGCTCCGAACAAGAGGTCTCCGGCTACCGTGACGTGCTGTCCACAATTCACGCTCACCCGTCCAAAATTCAAGTGTCTTCGCATCTCATCCTGGATTGGCACCGCTCTTTGTACCGATTCACGAATGAACGCGGCGGCGAGTGGAAATTGAAAGACAATGCGATTATTCAGATTGAGCCTGACGGAAGACGCAACGTTCGTTTTCGGCCGGTGTCCGCGGCAGCTACGCCGGATTACATGGAGCGTCTCGTTACTTTGTTCGATCAGGCCCTCACGGACGGTAAAGCTGACCCGCTGCTGTTGATCGCGTCGTTTATTCTCGATTTCGAGTGCGTTCATCCGTTCACGGATGGCAACGGCCGGCTGGGACGCCTTCTGACGCTGGTGCTGCTTTATCACGCTGGCTTCGATGTGGGACGGTACATCAGCCTGGAGCGGATCGTCGAGGAGAGCAAAGAATCTTACTATGAGGCGCTGTTCAAAAGTTCGCAGGGCTGGCACGAAGGCCAGCACGATTTGCGGCCGTGGTGGAATTATTTTCTGGGCATGTTGACGGCGGCATACAAGGAGTTCGAGGCGCGGGTTGGCTCCATTTCGTCGGCGAAAGGTGCCAAGCGGGAGATGGTTTCGTCGGCAATTGGACGAATGCCGGGACATTTCTCGATCAGCGATTTGCAGCGGGCATGTCCCGGCGTGAGCTACCCGACGCTCAAACGCGCACTTGAAGACCTCCGCAAGGAAAAAAAGGTCAAGTGCCTTGGCCGAGGCCCACAGGCGAAATGGCAGCGGATTTAGGGTGATACGATAATCGTATCACGAAACGCTGACGTGATACGATTGGAATGATCGGAGGCTGACGTGGCGAAAGCAAAGCCCAAGCGGGACGACAAACGCGAGCGCAGAATTTACGATGACATTGTTGTCGATGCGCACGATTCGGGAGAGCGTGCGATGGGGTGGTACTATTACCTTCAAGACGAACTCAAGATTCCATTTACCGCGATTTGCAGCGCCAAGCGGGCCATTTCCCCATTGAAAGTGGGCGATGAAGTGGAGGTGCTTGGATTGCCCGACGAGGATGAGTGCGGGCACGAAGTGTTCGTCACGATTCGCTGGGAGAAAGACGGCTTGGCTGTTCCGTTGTCACAATTGAAACCGATTGCCTCGACAGACGTATCCACAAAGCAAGCGGTCGAAGACTGGCATTATTGGGTGGCGATGGGCTACGAGTATTGAGGTGAACACGTACGATAATTGTGTTCACTTGCTTGAAGCGCCGATGAGTGTCATAATCGCGGCGCGGATGTGCTCCGGGAGACTCGGCCACTGGCTCACGATTTTCCGAAGTTCCAGCGAGAGTTCCAGCAGTTCCGGCACAGGCGAATCGGTGCGTTTCCGTGCCACACCGGTGCCACACGGCGCGTGGGTTTGGATGTCATTTGGCTGTTCCCGAGGTGTCGCGGAATGTCCACTCGATTCGGATACAACGTGTTGCTGTTCCTCAGAATGCACCCGAGATGTCCTCGCCATGACTTCTGTAAGTCCATTACTATCAAGAGGTTCGAATCCTAGTCCGGAAACTATAAAGCATTCAAATATAAAGACTTAAATTTACAAAAAACATCGATGCCGTACCCGAATGCCGTACCCTGCTCGTAAGCTACCTCTTAGCTATCTGGGACGGAACAGCACACCATTCTCCAAGCAAATTCAGATCGTCCAGCGCTGCATCCAAGTCTCCTTGCAAATTTTCGAAATTGACTGCGGAGATGCATTTTGCGGGATTGCCACCGAAAAACGTAAAGAGCGAATGGAATCCCATCGTTTTCATCGAAATTTTATCCCTGAAGATCGTCGATAGCTCTCACGAACTCCTCGACTTGTTGATGCATCCCTGTGGCCGAGTGTGCGTACTTTTTCTTCAGTTCCTCGTTCACCTGCTTCATCCGTTCAACGTCCCGCCTCAATTCCTCGTTGTTCTTCCGTAACTTTTTCAATCTACAGTCAACGGGCTGGACCAAGCGCTTCGCTCCATTCGTACTGGTGATCTTGCCCGACTACTCCAACCGTACGAAGCGCCCGTTGTCGCCCGAATGGTGGAATCGAAATTTTCCACAGCCCATGTCTCCGAGATCACACGTTTGACGAGGCGGGAAATGAGGCTTGTCCAGACCGAACCGAATCATCCACTATGGGGATTTTGCCGTCAGGCAGGGCGACCAATCGGAATGCGATCAACCGCTCCACTCGGTATGTT
>JBAXUS010000190.1:0-12196 GCA_037129555.1 Planctomycetota bacterium | reverse complement strand
TTGGAATTTTCTATAGGCCCGGCTGGATTCGAACCAGCGACCAAGGGATTATGAGGGGAAATTTGCAAAATCCGCCCACGTCCGTTGAACCACTGATCTCTTCCGATGACATGGGTTTGCAAGAAAGTTCAATTCCGACGACATCCGCTAACATCCGCTTAAATCCGCTCATTTGTGGACTACCCAGTGGACTACGGAAAGACGGAGCCGAAGATCTCCAACTTCAGGCTGAATTGGCCGAACTGATTTCCGTTTGGGATCGTCTTCCCGGCGCGCTGCGGCAATCGTGGTTGTTAACAGCGCGCGCTCTTGTTAAACCGATTGAATTAGCATGAGCATTTAGTTGTCTGGCCGTCTGGCGGACCAAGACTTACTATGCGAAGTGGCAAGTCGCCGCGCAAGATCGGATCGAAGCTGAAAAGAAAGAGACGGCTGAAACCGCCGATATCCAAGTGGCCAAGTCAACGCTCAAGACCACTAACAAGTCGCGTGTTGCGAAGCGCGCGGTTTTGTAAACGCTAGATTTCCCTATGAAACGAAAACCGTGTTGCACCAATGTTGCAACGCTCGGGCCCTTTTATCAACCGCTTTCGGGCATGAACGTCGGCATGACTACACCAGTCGGGGCGAACCACGTGCCGCGCGCCTGGGCGAAATGCAGTTCGCAGTTTTTCGCGCCCCAGTCGTACATCATCTTGACGATGTTTTGGCATTGAGAAGGAACCAGCCAAACCGGCTGGCCGCCGCGATGGTGATCCAGTTCTGCTGCAATCAACGCGATGGCGTATTCCTCGGTTCGCGCCATGCCAGGACCAAGCATGTTGCTGGCCGGATGTTTAACCGAGACGAGAAAACCGTCGAGTGTTCCGCCAACGCCATCGAGCACGGAAACATTCCAGATCCCGGCACGGTTTTCGACAAAATGGCGCAGGTCATTTTCGCGCTGGATATGGTTGAGTTCCAATTCGAGCGCGGCCATTCGCGGCACATCGTCCAGCACCGCAGCACGCACACGCTCGCGGCCGGGCACAACCACATTGAAACCTGACGACGGTACGTGTAGTGTCATGTCCTGGTAGATCACGCGGGGCACAAAACCGGCGCGATTATAAAGCGAGAACGAATCGAGATTGACGGCGCTGGAAACCAAGCGCATTGGCTTGCGCTGATCATCAGCGAAAGCAACAATCCATTCCAATAATTTCCGAGCGACGCCGCATCCGAAATAGTCCGGATGGACATTCATAATTCCAAGTGAAACATGCGTCGGACGCGGGTGATAAAAACACGATCCCGCCAGCCTACCGGTGGCTCGATCTTCGGCCAACAAGCAACAGCTGGGATCCAGCGCCTCGTAGACTTTGCAAAACAATTCAGCATGTGACCGCGGCCCATTGAATATTGGCCCGCGTCCGTGCGCTAGATACCAGGCGTTGGTCGAATCGTAAATCAATTCAGCAACGGTGGCCCATTCATCACGCCGCATGGACCGAAGATACAATTCAGACATGGGACCCTCGGGGATGTACGTACTCTTGACTCGGAAAAATACGGACCAGGCGACAGATGGTGCCGCCACAAAGAATCTAAATCAAGGTCGTTCGACTACGAATTAAATCGCTCAGTAGACGAGTTCAACTGGCTATGGGATTTTCCATGACGCCGGTAGCACTTGACACGAGGCTGAAAATTTCGTTCCTTCTCGACCTCGTCAACAGCGTCGTTATCTTCTCATTTCATCGTTTTGCTCAATCGAATTTGAAAAATTTATTGTAATTGAAAAATAATTTCGAGTATTACCCCCTATTCCGACCAACCCCTCTGTTACGATCATTCAAGACAAGTTGAAACCCACAAAGGTGCTTCATGGCGAGAACCTCATCTGCATTTCGTTTGGAACAAGCGTTGCGTATTCACAAGATTATCGCGCGTGGACAATTCCCAAATGCCTTCACCCTTGCGCGCGAAATGAAAATGAGTGTGAAAACGGTTCGGGGGTACATCCATTTGCTCGCGGATGTCTTTCAAGTTGAACCTCTCTACGAACCACAACGGCACGGTTATCATTACCCGGAAGATACGCCGCAACGGTTGACGCCGCTTCTAAACGAAGATGAAGTGGCGGCGATTTTTCTGCTCGATGAAGCGACCCGCGCTCTGGCTGGTTCCCCGGTTGAGGATGTCTTGGTATCTGTTCAACAGAAATTGGCGCTCATGGTACCGAAACGCTTTGAACTTTCGCTCAATGATATTGCTGCGTCGCTGTCGTTACGTCGAGAGAACGCGGTAGAGTCGAACGGAACCACGGCAAATTTGCAAACGCTGTTTAAGGCTGCGATGAAACGGCAACGAGTGGAGTGTGTTTACTCCGGTCGGGCACGAAAACGTAGCACGCGCCGAAAACTCGATCCATTGCACATCACACGATGCGAGGGCCAATGGTACTTGATCGCTTATTGCCATCTGCGAAAGGACCGGCGCACGTTCGTCCCGGCCCGGATGACAGAACTCACGATTCTTCAAGAGCATTTCGAACGCCCGAAGGGTTTTAATGCCGACGAACACTTTCGCTCCGCGTTCGGAGTTGTGGCTGGCGTGAACGTGTGTCCCGTAGCATTACACTTCAAATCGAAAGTCGCCCAGCTCATTCGCGAACGCCATTGGCATACGACTCAATCGTTGGAGGAACTGCCGGGTGGGGACGTGCGCCTGCGAATGAAATGCTCACAAAGCGAAGAATTGTTTGCGTGGCTACTGAGCTGGGGTAGCGATGTCCGCGTGGAAGAGCCCGTAGAATTGGCGGAGTTGGTTGCGGAGCGGCACAAGGAGGCGGCAGAAAACTATGTTTGATGCTCATAGCGAAAACTCCCAAGGTAAGCCGCAACTTTTGGCAAACCATCTTTGCGGTGTGGCACAACGGGCTTCAGATTTCGCAGAATGTTTCGGCGGTTTCGACGAAGCGCGACTAGCCGGATTGCTCCATGACCTCGGGAAGTTCCGGGACGAATTTCAAGAATACTTGAAGAAAAAACGAAGCAAGAGCATAGAAACACACCATGCGGTTTACGGCTCGGCCTTGGCGTTCAAAATGGAATGGTGCAGTACGGCCTTTGCAATCGCGGGGCATCATGCGGGTTTGCATGACTGCGGGGATTTACAAAACCTAGTATCCAATCCCAAGTACAAAACGGAGGAACGGCTCCCCAGACTCGTCAAACGATTTGAAACCTTAGTCGAGCCAGTGCCTGCGAAGGCGGAGCCTCCATTGTTTGCATCAAGCAATGAATGGGCCATTGAGTTTTATACCCGCATGATTTTCTCTTGTCTTGTGGACGCCGATTACCTCGATACAGAAGAACACTATCAGGGTGCGCGGAACCTAAGCGTGTCGCTTACAGAAATAAACGATGACCTTCTTGCACGAATAAGTGCAAAACGAAAAACATTCTCTGTTGATGGGGCGGTCAATTCGATTCGAAATGCAGTATTCGAACGTTGCATCGAGAGCGCCATGCAGCCGCAGGGATTTTTCTCGCTGACCGTTCCCACTGGCGGCGGAAAGACTCTTTCTGGAATGGCCTTTGCGCTGGCCCATGCGAAAGCACATGGCCTTCGCCGCGTCATTGTCGTGATCCCGTTTCTTTCTATCATTGAACAGAACGTGGGCGAGTACCGGCGCGTGTTGGATCCCTTCAACAATGGAATGTTCGTTGAGCATCATTCGTCTGTTTCGGTGGGTGAACGTGCTGAGAATGAACCGCCGTCGCCAGCGGAACTCGCCACGGAGAATTGGGACGCGCCGATTATTGTCACGACCTCCGTTCAATTCATCGAGTCGCTCTTTGCCAGTTCGCCGTCCAAGTGTCGAAAGCTCCACAATGTCGCCGGGTCGGTGGTGATTCTGGACGAGGTTCAGACACTGCCCACCCACTTGCTGCAACCGTTACTCAGCGTCCTGCGGGAATTGAAAGAGAACTACGGAGTGACGTTTGTGTTCTCAACAGCCACGCAGCCCGCCTTTAAATATTCACAGTTCTTGAAGGATGGATTCAAGGCGGGAGAAGTCACGGAGATCACGCACGACACGGCCGTCGCTTTCAAGATTTTGCAGCGAGTGGATTATCAACGCGCTGGTCCATGGGATTGGACAACATTGGCGCAGAAAATCGCGGACGAACCGCAGGCGCTCTGCATTGTGAATGTCCGCAAGCACGCATTTGAACTATGGGAGGAACTGCGCGGTCGCCTTTCGAAAGCGGAGCATAACGGCATATTTCATCTTTCGTCTGCGATGTGCGCGGAACACAGAACGGAGGTGCTCGGCGACATTATACAGCCGGGCCGCAATAGTATTCGCTGGCGTCTGTTCTGGGGCGAGCCTTGCCGCGTCATCTCGACGCAGGTCGTTGAAGCGGGCGTGGACTTGGATTTTCCCGTCGTCTTTCGCGCGATGGGACCGCTCGATTCCATCGTGCAGGCGGCGGGGCGCTGTAACCGCGAAGGTAAACTGCGGGACGAGGCTGGCAACGCCAAACACGGACGGGTGACGATCTTCCAAATTGAAGGCGCGGCGGTGCCGCCTGGTATTTATAAAACGGCGACGGCGAACACTGCGGCGCTTTTGGAAAACATTCCTCTGGCGTCACTGGCGGTGGATACGCATCTATTTGAACGCTATTTTTCATCGCTCTTTCAATTGACGCAAACCGACAGGGAAAAGATTCAGGATGACCGCATGATGTTGCGCTTTCGCACGGTGTCCGCAAAGGCCAAAGTGATTGAAGATGCAGGACAGCCTGTCATCGTTCCGTACGGTCGCGGAAAAGAATTGATAGAAGAAATTAGGAATCGTTCGCTGCAAAAAGGGCAACAACGATTCAGTCGAAATGATCTGCGCGGGTTGCAACGCTTTATGGTGAATGTCCGAAAAAAGGACTTCCTGCTTTACGAAGCTCAGAAAGTCATAACCCCGCTGCTCCATGGTTTGGAATTATTTGTTCTCGAAGAAGGCTGCTACCACCCATCACTAGGAATCGTGATTGAAAATCGTCCAACGGAGGATTTCGTACAATGAATAGTTCGCTCGTTAATGTTCGGGTCTGGGGCGACTTCGCCTGCTTCACCCGGCCCGAAATGAAAGTGGAGCGCGTGAGCTATCCTTTGGTCACGCCATCGGCTGCGCGCGGCATCCTGGAAGCCATTTTCTGGGAGCCACAGATGTATTACGTGCTGGATTCTGTCCGCGTTGTTAAGCGTGGCCGGTGGGTGTCGTTCAGGCGAAACGAAGTCGTTTCGCCGGTCAGCTTGGACAACGCGAGAACGTGGATGAACGCGCCCGACAAATTCGATCCCATACATGCCGGTGGCGGCGCGGCGGATGGGACGCAGCGAAACATGTTGGCGCTTGAAGACGTGGAATACGTCCTGACGGCTGAAGTGCGGCTCAGCGAAGTCGGCCGTAACGCCAACCAGGAACTCAAGAAGTACTGCGCTGAAATCGAACGCCGTGCGCGGCAGGGAAAATGTTTTCACCGGCCAGCTTTGGGAGTGCGTGAGTTCGCCGCCGATTTCGAATGGTTCGATGAAGCGCAAAAGATTGAACTGGCAAAGTGGCCGGAAGAAGACTTGGGGCTGATGCTTTACGATGTATTCGATTCGGACGAACGCGCGACCGGGTTCCGCTGGTTTTCCGATGAGGAAATGAAGCGTAGTCAATCCGCGCGGCTGAAAGACATTGAACAGTTGCCGAAGGGCGAGAGGAAAGCCGCAGCGAAGGAGCCGCTGAAGCGTTACGAAGGCGTGGCACTCAAACCCAAGGCGGCGTTCTTTCACGCAAAAGTCGAAAATGCACGGATGGATTGCCATCCGGAGCGGGTGAGGATTATTCGCCAGAATACGGAAGGAGGTCGATGATGCTCTTAAAGGCCCTCTATGATTTTGCACAAGAAAGAAAACTTCTTGATTCCGTTCATCTTCAAGAACGAACGATGCACTTGTTAATTCCGATAAATTCAGATGGCGAATTGATTGGGAAAGCTCTCATCCCACTATCCTCTACCAATGAAAAAGGCAAAGACGTGCCTGGTGCGCCGTTTCTGATGCCAAGGTTTCCGGGCGAGAACAACGGAGGCAAATCTTATTTTCTTGCAGAGTCTTGTGTAGCCATGTTTGGCATCGAAAAAGATGGCGGTGATGGTGTTGATGTTTCGGACAGGAAACTGTCGAATCCGGCAAAAGCTTTCCAGCACTTTTGGGAACGGATTAAGACGGCATTCGATGAAACATCTCTGCCCGTTTTGGAATCGCTCTTGAAGTTTCAGCAAAGGTATCTTTACGTTGAGAACGACCGGCGAGCTCATCGCCTTCCCTTTATCGAAAAGCGTTTGTCCAAATCAGGAGAATCGGAAGTTGGGGGTCTTACAGTTTCGGGTGGATGGGTGCGCCTCGACAAAGCCACATTGTCATTTCAAGTAGATGGTAACGTTGTCTTTGATGGTAATCCACTTTCGCCTTTGACTGAATACTGGAGAACTGCGTACCGAAAAGAGGCGTTTGCAGACGACGATGAACCAACGAATACACGTTCTACAAAAGGATCGGGACATTGCTTAATCACCGGTGAAACGGGGCACCCCATTGCCCGATCACACAAACCTAAAATTTTGGGCGTTCCGAATGTTGGCAGTGGCGGTTACGTTGTTTCTTTTGCGTCAGGATGTCCGGCATTTTCATCATATGGTTTTAAAATGGGAGAAAATGCTCCCGTCTCAGAAGACGCGGCAGCGAGTTATACGCTGGGACTTCAGACGCTAATCGACAACGAGAATCACTCGTTGAAGATTGGTCCCACGCTTGTTTGCTTTTGGGCAAAACAGAGTACAAAAGCAACATCTTTCCTGGTCAATTTACTCACCAAGCCCGATCCCAAAAGCGTCGCCGACTTCCTTAAAAATCCCTGGGCTGGTGTCGATCGGCACGCGGCTGCACTGGACCAGTTTTACAGCGTGACACTATCCGGTAACGCCGGACGAATCGTTGTGCGCCACTGGATGCAAACAACGGTCGAGACAGCCCGCGAGAATTTCAAGAAATGGTTTGAAGACCTCGACATCGTTTCGTTTGGCGATCCTGAATCCACCGAGAAAGCTCGGAAAAAGAAAAAGACAGAAGACGGCGGACCGGCGAAAGAAACGTCGCCGCCTTTGTCCTTGTTCCGGCTGGCCTGCACGACCGTGCGCGAAGCAAAGGATCTTCAGGCTGACATTCCGGCACAACTGTATCGTGCCGCTCTGGAAAACGACGCTCCATCCGTGTTGTTGATTAAGCCGATTCTACATCGGCTTGAAGTGGATTTGATTAAATTTGGGCCGAAGACTTTGTTGAACTCGAACCGCTTTTCGTTGCTGAAGCTGATTCTGAATCGGCAGGCAAGAAAAGCCAAAAGTGAAGGAAAGGAATTCGCGATGGAAATTGCACCGGGAGTCTGCCAAACGCACGATGCCGCCTACAACTGCGGGCGGCTGCTGGCCGTCTTCGATGATTTGCAGATGGCGGCGCATGAGTATCAATTGGAAGGGGCGGGGGTCGTGGAACGCTATTATGGCACCGCGTCGTCGTCACCTAACAGCGCATTCGGCATTCTGTGGCGGTTGCATCAGCACCACCTCAGAAAGGTTTCGAAGCAAGGCAACAAAGGACGCGCTGCTGAAGCGGCAATCAAGCGCAAAATTGGCGATATTGCCAGTCTGTTCCCGCAACGCGTGCCCATGCAGCCGCCTGAATTTCCGCGCACATTCACACTGGTCGAGCAAGGCCGTTTTGCACTCGGATTTTATCAGCAAAAAGCATCTGACGATGCCGCGCGCCGTGAGCATCGCAATAATAAGAAGGCCGAAGATGCATCTCCCTTGGAAGTGGTCTCGTCTGACGCATTGAAATAATTTGAACACTAAAAATTTACGCCGTTTCACCTAAACCAGGAGTCCCAAAATGAGTAACGTCGTGACCAATCGCCATGATTTTCTAGTCCTCTTCGATGTCGCCAATGGCAACCCCAATGGCGACCCCGATGCAGGCAACATGCCCCGCATCGACCCCAACACCAACAAGGGGATCGTCTCCGATGTCTGTTTGAAACGGAAAGTGCGAAACTTTGTTGAGTTGTTCAAACCGGAACGAAAAGCGGGCGACTGCGGCAACAATATCTTGATTCGCCAAGGGGCCGTTTTGAACACCGAAATTACCAAGGGGCGTCTAGCAGCGGGGGAATCGCTAGACAAAAGTGCGTCGGATGATCAGAAGGCCGAGGCCGCCATGAGGTGGTTGTGTCGGGAGCTTTTTGATGTACGCGCTTTTGGGGCAGTCCTTTCAACCGGCGACGAAATTATGAAGGGCTCTGCGTTTGGCCAAGTTCGTGGCCCCGTCCAGTTCACGTTTGGACAGTCGTTCCATCCAATTACCCCGCTTGAAATCACCGTCACCCGCTGTGCCGTTACCAAGGAAGAAGACGCGTCTAAAGAGCGAACGATGGGCCACAAACACATCGTCCCCTACGCGCTCTACGCGGCCAAGGGCTATATCTCGCCTCCGTTCGCTGAAAAGACCGGCTTCACTAATGCCGATCTCGAATTACTTTTCGAAGCGCTGAACCATATGTTCGAACACGACCGTTCCGCGGCTCGTGGTGAAATGGCCGTGCGCGGGATCTACGACTTCGAGCACGTCGGCAGTCAACATGTTAACAATGCCGAGCAGAATAAACGCGAAGCTCGTCTCGGTTGTTATCACGCGCACAAACTGCTCGAAGGCGTCACGGCAAAATTGAAAGACGGAAAGTCGTTCCCGGAATCCTTCAACGATTACGACGTAACATGCGCTTGGAACGAGGAGAATTTGCCGAAGGGCGTGGTGTTGAATCTTCGGCATGAGCTACCGACGAAAACCATTCGGTTCAAATCATGAGCGATCCAGCAGCGGCTTGGATTGAAGAGGACTGGCTACCCGTGTCGGCGCTCGCGGACTTGATCTTCTGCGAGCGCCGCGCGGCGTTGCATCACATCGAACATCTGTGGACCGACAACGTTTTTACGCTCGAAGGCACACATGTTCATGAACGGGTGGATGTGCCGGGTGGGGAGACAGAGTCGCGCAAGGATGTGCGAATCGCGCGGGGTGTACCGCTCCGTTCGGCTCGAATGGGACTGACGGGGAAGGCGGATGTAGTTGAGTTCCACAAAGTCAACGACGATGCGCCGCGCATTGAGGGTGCGGTGTTGCCTGGTGCCGCTGGACGATGGATGCCTTTTCCCGTCGAGTACAAACGCGGAAAGGCGCAGCGTAGCCGCTCATATGAAGTGCAGCTTTGCGCACAGGCGCTATGTATGGAAGAATCGTTTGGCGTTGTGATTCCGTGCGGTGCGCTTTTTTACGGTGCCACGCACCATCGGTTTGACGTGGCGTTCGACACTTCGTTGCGCGCTGAAACCGAACGGGCGGCGGCGCGGTTGCATCAACTGATCGAATCGCGCGTTACGCCGAAACCTTTTTACGAGAAAAAATGCGAGAGCTGTTCGTTGTTGGAACTTTGCAAACCGAAGGTGATGGGGCGATCAGCTGTGGCTTATCTCAGCCAAGCGTTGGCGGCACAAATCAATTGTCCAATTTAGGAGTTGGCCTATGAAACAGCTCCAAAACAACCTCTACGTGACCACGCAGAACGCATACCTTTCGAAAGAAGGCGAGGCCGTCGTGGTCAAGGTCGAGCACGAAGTTCGCCTGCGTGTTCCCATTCATACCATTGGTGGGATCGTCTGTTTCGGTCAGGTTTCGTGCAGCCCCTGGCTCATGGAAATGTGCAGCGAGCGCGGCGTCGCGATTTCGTTTCTGACGGAGAACGGGCGCTTCATGGCGCGCGTTCAAGGGCCTGTATCAGGTAACGTGCTGGTGCGGCGTGAACAGTACCGGCGCGCGGATGACATCACTCAATCGGCGGTTGTCGCGGGTGCAATCGTGACGGCGAAGATCATGAATTGCAGAACCGTGTTGCAACGCGCAGTGCGGGACCATCCGGATGTTGCAGGCGCGCCGGAACTCAAATCAACAGAGCGGCGGCTGGCCAGCGTGTTGGGCGACCTCCGGCCTGGCACGCCGCTGGATACTTGGCGCGGGATTGAAGGCGACGCTGCTCGTAGCTATTTTCAAGTTTTCGATCACCTCATTACGGCTCAGAAGGACGATTTCTACTTTCATGAGCGCAGCCGCCGTCCACCGATGGACAACATGAATTGTCTGCTCTCGTTTTTGTACACATTGCTGGCCCACGATGTTTCGGCGGCGCTGCAATCCGTGGGATTGGATCCGGCCGTGGGCTATCTGCACAGAGACCGGCCTGGGCGGCCAGGTTTGGCATTGGATCTTATGGAAGAATTTCGTCCATTCATTGCTGACCGGCTCGCATTGTCGCTTGTGAATCTTCGCCAAGTGCAGGCGAAAGGATTTCGCAAAAGCGAAGCTGGTGGTGTTCTGATGGACGACGCCACGCGCAAGGAAGTGCTGGTCACGTATCAAAAACGTAAACAGGAAGAAATCGTGCATCCGTTTTTAGGTGACAAAACGACTGTGGCGCTGCTGATTCATCTTCAGGCACTTTTGTTTTCACGTTATTTACGCGGTGATTTGGACGGCTATCCACCGTTCGTTTGGAAGTAACGGTATGGCAATTTAAACGGGTGGGGTAAAGACGACAATGCTTGTGCTCGTTTGTTATGATGTGGCCACAACGACAAAAGAAGGGCGAGCGAGATTGCGTCGTGTCGCGAAAGCGTGTTTAAATTTCGGACAGCGCGTGCAGAATTCAGTCTTCGAGTGCATTGTTGATCCAGCGCAATGGACGCGATTACGCTTGGCCCTGACCCACGAATATAAATCCGAAGAAGACAGTTTGCGGTTTTACTTTTTGGGGAGCAACTGGCAACGCCGGGTGGAGCACCTGGGCGCAAAACCGTCAACGGATTTGGAAGGCCCGCTAATTGTGTAAGCGATTGCGCGAACCTGAAGAGATCAGTGATCACGTCGATGATTCGCGGACATTGTAACCAACAATGCAATGTTGAGTTGTAAGTTCTGAATCGTTTAAATTCGAATTATCAATTTGCAAAACCGAGAGGATCGCGGAAAACCGCTTTTTAACCGATGAGGTTAAAGCGGTTGTAGCAAAGCAGTCGCCCCCCGCGTGGGGGCGTGGATTGAAACACAATAACATACAGGTAAGTCATCATAACACCCGTCGCCCCCCGCGTGGGGGCGTGGATTGAAACTTGAAGCGTTCGTTCATCGCCTCTTTGCGCTCAGTCGCCCCCCGCGTGGGGGCGTGGATTGAAACGGTGCCGACACTGGACAGCCTCCGCCGGTGCCGAGTCGCCCCCCGCGTGGGGGCGTGGATTGAAACTGATGGCGGGTGCGGTCAAGATTAAAGGCCGTGTCGTCGCCCCCCGCGTGGGGGCGTGGATTGAAACAAAACGACCGGCCCGAAAACCCCGTTCACCATCGTCGCCCCCCGCGTGGGGGCGTGGATTGAAACTTCAAACGAGCTTCCAACTTTTCATAACGCTCTTGTCGCCCCCCGCGTGGGGGCGTGGATTGAAACTCGTCATCAACGCACCCGCGCGGCGCTGTTCTTCGTCGCCCCCCGCGTGGGGGCGTGGATTGAAACCGATCCGCACTGAATCGAGAATCCAAAAATGAAAGTCGCCCCCCGCGTGGGGGCGTGGATTGAAACGAAACACTCCGATCCGGGTGACGGAATGGGCATCGTCGCCCCCCGCGTGGGGGCGTGGATTGAAACCAAACGGGACAGGCGAGTATCGGCGCGGGATTCAGTCGCCCCCCGCGTGGGGGCGTGGATTGAAACTCGATCACCTTCATGTAATGCGGTCCAACTCGGTGTCGCCCCCCGCGTGGGGGCGTGGATTGAAACTTTCGGTCCATCAAATACTTGTAGATCGACGTCTGGTCGCCCCCCGCGTGGGGGCGTGGATTGAAACGGAAAACATTGAGTGTGATGTGGCTTAGTTGTTCGTCGCCCCCCGCGTGGGGGCGTGGATTGAAACATATCTCCATCTCAAAATGCTCGCACATGAAATCGTCGCCCCCCGCGTGGGGGCGTGGATTGAAACGCATGGCGAGCGAGCAGCAAATG
>JBAXUS010000019.1:0-50315 GCA_037129555.1 Planctomycetota bacterium | reverse complement strand
AAAAAAGGTAGATCATGATTCATCGCAGCATCGCCGCACTCGCCCTGTTCTCCGCGTCCGCCATTGTCTTCGCCGCCGACCTCCCGGCCATTCCGGCAGAATCAATTGCCAAGAAAAAAGAACTGCTGTTCCAAGACGATTTCGAAGCGGCAGAGCGCCCTAAAGTCTGGCACCGCGTCGTCGATACGTTTGTCTTTGAAAAAGGTGTGTTGAAGGGCACGCAGACCCGCGACAAGAACATTCCCGCCGCAGATGGCAAGCCCGCCGTGACCGCTCACGCTGCCGTGTACGGCCTCGAAATCCCAACGAAAGACAGCGTCATCGAAGTCAAAATTCGCTTCGAAGGCGCGACAGTGATCGATGTTGAATTCGACGACCGCAAATACACCGGCAGCCACTACGGCCACTTGTGCCGCGCTCAAATCAAACTCGACGGCGTGATCATGATGGATGAACGCGACGGCAGTCAGAACGAGAAGATCAAGGAATTGAAAAAGGATCCGACGAAGAAAGATGAAGTCAATAAGTTGATGGCCGGAAAGTACGTCAAATATCCCGCCACATTCGAAGCCGGAAAGTGGTACACGATGGTCGTCGAAACGGTTGGCGAGGAAATGCGCGTGACAATTGACGGCAAGCCAGTCGGCTACCTGAAATCCCCGGGCATTGGGCACGCGACGAAATCAAAAATTGAATTGGGCGTGGGTGGAAAAGATGGATTGTTCGATGACATTAAAGTGTGGAACGCAGAACCCGCTAAGTAAATGAGCGGCTGCCGTTGCCCTCTCCCCTCGGGGAGAGGGCCGACACAGGTACACCTGTGCGGGGTGAGGGGGAGGCGCTGATTAATCAAAACGCGTTGTTTAAATCCAGCGCCACCCCCTCACCCGGCAAGCGAGTACGCTCGTCCGCCCTCTTCCCTCGGGGAGAGGGGAAAGTCACACTCCTCCGATATGTACCCTCCTTCTAAAATGTTCTCCCACATTCGACGCTCCACTGCTATATTTCATGTTCTCGCTAGACTGCAATTCTGCTGATTGTGGAAGCGTGTTCACATACGGACGTATCCATTGAGAAGGAACCTGACATGCCCGAGAATATCATCGCCGAATTGTCCTGGCGCGAGTTGATCGCTCAGACCACCGACGAGAAGTTGGAATCGAAATTGAATGCGGACGCGTTCACGTTGTACTGCGGTTTCGATCCGACGGCGGATAGCCTCGCGGCACATCATTTGATCGCACTATTGAATCTCGCGCGCTTTCAAAAAGCCGGGCATTGTCCCATCGCACTCGTCGGTGGCGGAACAGGATTCATCGGAGATCCCTCGGGGAAGTCCGAAGAGCGGCAGCTGCTCACGGCGGAGACGCTCGAACAAAATGTCGCCGGCATGAAGGCGCAAATGGAACGCTTTCTCGACTTCGGTTCCAAAGCTGCGCCCGCGCGGTTGGTCAATAACGCCGACTGGCTTTGCGGCATGAATTTGATCTCGTATTTGCGTGATGTCGGCAAGCATTTCACGGTCAATGTCATGCTCGAAAAAGACTCCGTTCGCTCGCGCCTCGAAGACCGCGACCAAGGCATCAGCTACACCGAGTTCAGCTACATGCTGCTCCAAGCCTATGACTTCTACCACCTCTTTAAAGAGTACGGATGCCGCCTGCAAATTGGCGGGAGCGATCAGTTCGGAAACATCACCGCTGGCATCGAATTGATCCGACGCAAGCGCGGTGCGGATGTTCCCGTTGAGCAGCATCACGCGTACGGATTGACGACGCATTTGATCACGAATGCGCAGGGCATGAAGATCGGCAAGACGACGCAGGGCGCGCTGTGGCTCG
Organism: Planctomycetota bacterium; assembly: GCA_037129555.1. Taxonomy (GTDB): domain Bacteria; phylum Planctomycetota; class SZUA-567; order H5-PLA8; family H5-PLA8; genus JANXLS01. Next base: position 48,474 of record JBAXUS010000019.1, on the reverse strand, counting down.
ATCCGAAGCGCACGTCGCCGTTCGCGTTTTATCAATACTGGATCAACATCGGCGACGAGGACGCGGTCAAGTATTTGAAGTACTTTACCGAGTTCGGCATCGAAGAGATTTACTCGATTGAATTGATGCACCGCACCGATCCGTCCAAGCGTGAAGCACAGAAAAAGCTTGCGGCGTGGATGACCGAAAAAGTGCACGGTATCACCGAACGTGCAAACGCGGAGAAGGCTGCAGCGGCGCTTTTCGGCGGCGGTTCGCTGCTTGATATGGATGAAGCGACACTGTTGGAATTAGTGAAGGAAGCTTCGAGTTCGACGTTTGCGAAAGCGAAGCTTGAGGGCGAAGGCTGCATGGTTCTGGATGTCTTCGCTGAAGCGCCGAAGCTGTGGGCGTCGCGCGGTGAAATCAAGAAAGCGATCCCGGCTGGGAGCGCGAATTTGAATAACGTCCGCGTCACAGACATGGGCCGCAAAGTCACGACGGCTGATTTGCTGCACGGCAAGTACCTCGTCCTGCGCAAGGGCAAGAAGGATTACCATCTCCTCAAGGTGGAGTAGTCATTCCGCGATGCACTCGATATGACATCAGGAGCAGGTTCATGACGACTCAACCGCCCGAGAAGTCCGGCACCGGACGCATCACGGCGTGGCTCGAACGACCGCTGTTTGTTTTCTGCGCATTGGTGATGTGCGCGGGTATCGTCGTGCGTGCCAATCTGAATGCTCCGTTTTGTAAATTCGATGATGCAATCCATTTGAAAGTCGCCACGGAAGACCCGCTTCCGGTTCTGTTCAGCATTTCAAACGAACAGACACTCCTCCCGGTTTCGATGCTCGCGTTGCGTCTCGACCGACTCCTTTTCGGCCCGTCGTTGGATAAAGTTCTGTTTGTCCAAGAAGGGGGTCAGGCGCATCCGTTGGATGATTATTACATGGAGTCGCCAACGGCGTGGGCGTTTGGAACGCGCGTGACGAATGCGTTGTGTCATGTGCTCGCGGGGCTGTTGCTGTGGCGTCTGCTGCTGCGTTTGAAGGCGAGCCCTGGCATTGCGTTTTGGGTAGCGGCGGTGTGGACGGCGCACCCGATGGCCTGCGAATCGGTGTGCTGGATTTCGGAGAAAAAGAATGTGCTGGCGGCGGTGTTCGGATTTGCAGCGCTGCTGGCGTGGTGTTGGGAGACGGCGGCGTGGAAACGGGTGTCGCTGGCGTGTGTCCTGATGGTGCTCGCGTGTGGAAGCAAGCCCACGGCGGTCGGATTCTTGCCGGTCTTTTTCGCGCTCGAATACCTGCTTGAACGTGAACGTCGGACGGCCCTTTCGGAGCCGAGCTCAACTGCGCAATTTTGGTTGGGAGCTGCGGCCCGGCTGGCATTTCCTGCGGCCATTTGCGCGGTGTTCATTGTCCTGAATCTTCAGATTCACCAGGTCTATTTCGTTGAACATGCGGGTGGCAGTCTGTATACCGCGATGCTGACGGATATTGAAATCTTCGCGCGGTACATCGCGAATATCGTCGCACCGTCGAACCTCAGCATGTTCTATGGACTGGAGCCGATTCTTTCGCTCGGCGATCCGCGCGTGTGGTGGTTCGGCGGGTTTATCGTGGCGTTTTGTGCGCTATGTATTTGGGCCGCGCAGGGACACGAACGACTCCTTGCGGCGCTGGGTGTCTTTTGGTTTTTTGCCGCGCTCGGACCGGCCGCAAACATTGCGACGATTCCGTATTGGATGCAAGACCGATATGCGTATTTTTCAGCGCCGGGATTGCTGCTGGCTTTCGGCTGCGGCGCACGGGGAATGATTTTGAGGGCGCACCGCGAGTCGTTAATGCGTCCGCTGGCGACGCTGTTTTTTGTCTTCATCGCCGTCTCAGCGTTCTTCCGTTCCGCCGTTTATGTGGACAGCAACACGTTTTTTTTCGACGCCGTGGAACGACAGCCGTTGTCGGGAATGGCGCAATTGTACGCGTTCAAATTTCATTCGATTGAATCCTTCAAAGCGGCGAAGAGCGGGACGCCCGACGCGGAGAAGCGCGCGCAAGAGGAGATGGCACTGGCGTTTTATTATTACCAGCGCTCTTTGAAGTGCCCGGACCTGACAAATTTCCGCTCAGAATTCGATCTGCGCGTGATGATGGCAGACCATCTGATGGCCTCGCAGAATCTCAGTCTGGCTAAAGAATGTCTCGAAGGCTGGGTGCCGCCCGCGCATCTGACCGTGCGCGAGAAAGGCAAAAAGTACACAGCCGCCTCGATGAAGACCTTCTACGAGCCGGGCACGATGGCGCTGGCGTGGGTCATCCAATCGGACATCCGTCTGCGAGAAGCATCACAATCGGGGCTGGGAACGACGAAACAGGCGTTTGACATGCGCCGACGCCTGCTCACGGAGGCGTCCGATTGCATCGACAAAGCCGCCGCGTTACGCGATTGGAAAACAAAACTCGACGAGCAACGTGCCAAGATCGCGACGGTGCGCGCACGGATCGAGAAAGACGCGGAAGCAATAAAGTAGGGCGGAGTTTTAGCCCGTGCTTGCTGTTTCAATTATTTCGCGAGTGTTTTTGCGGCCGTTTGGAAGACACCTTGGCTCTTGCCGCCGTCGGCTGGGAAGCCGGCGTGTTGGACCATCCAGACCGTGATCAAGCCGGTTTTGGGATCCGCGCTCATGTTCGTTGCTTCCGCGCCGCCGTGGCCAAATCCGTTGCCGGTGCTGAAGCCGAAGCCATACGAATCCTTCAATGCGGCAGGCGTCTGACGCGAAGTCATCTGCTTGACGGACGCTTCGGAGATCAAGCGTTTGCCGTTGAATTCGCCACCGTTCAAACACATCTGCATGAACTTCATGCAGTCTTCGGCAGTTGAAAACAATCCGCCTGCAGGCATCGGCTGGCGCGTCTTGTCGTTCAACGGATAAGCGAGCTGGCTGATTTTGATTTCCTCGAGATTGTTCTTTTCTTTGTTCGGCTTGTACGACTTCGCGATGCGAGCGATCTGCGCTTCGTTCGGCCAGAACGTCGTGTCTTTCATGCCGAGCGGATCGAAGAGGCGCTTCTGCAAGAAGTCTTCGTAGGACATGCCGCTGACGACTTCGATGATGCGACCAGCTGTGTTGATTCCGGCGTTTGAATATTGGTACTTCGAATCCGGTTCGTGCATCAGCGTGAGCTTCGCGTAGCTCGCGACGCGTTCGCTCAATGGCTTCTGATCGAGCGTTGGTTTTTCCATCGGTGACGCGAACGGCAAACCGCTGGTGTGCGACAGAACATTCCGCACGAGGATCGGATGGACCGGCGCTTTCGTGGCTTTCTTGTCTTTGTCAGCGGCATCAAGCACCTGCTGGCCTTTGAATTCGGGCAGGTATTTTTCGACCGGGTCATCGACGTTCACTTTGCCTTCATCAACCAAGATCATCAATGCCGCCGCCGTGATCGGCTTGCTCTGTGACGCGATCCAGAACATGTCGTCGGTCTTCATCACTTTGTTGGCGGCGATGTCTGCAAATCCGACGGATTCAAGGCTCAGGATTTTGTCCTTCGTCGCAACGAGCGTCACCGCTCCGGCGAGCGAGTGGCTATCCACAAACGGCTGCAACTTCGGCGCGATGACCGCTTCTGCGGCGTGGAGTTCTATCGCCGAAAACACCAGCACCGCGATGAGCGTTCGAATGTGAGAATTGCGAATTTCAATAGTCGTGCGCATGACCGTTTGTGGCTCCCAAAAAAGTGAACGAGGTGTAGATGACTGAGCCTGTATACGCCGATTGAATTCGGTCGGCGAAACAATTTCGAAGATGAGGAATGTGTCATGCGCACTGAGCAACTACCCCACCCCACTAACACACTCTCCCGGCGCGAAGCGTGCGCGATGCTCGGGAGTGCTGCTACGTCGTTCGCGCTTTCATTCGCTCATGCAGACGATGCTCCCAGCGCGTACCGCCTGAAGTATCAACTCGCGTCGGCGATGTATGGCACGTTTGCGCTCGACGCGATTTTGCCGGAAGTCCAGAAGACGGGCGCGACGGCCATCGACATCTGGCGCAAACCGCATGGCGATCAGCGTGAGCAGCTTGAAGCGATGGGCGTCCCAGCATTTCAAGCCCTTCTTAAAAAACACGCCGTCACTGTGGGGACGTTGACCTGTTACGCGACCGGGCCATTCAAATTGCAGGCCGATTTCGCATTGGCGAAACAGCTGAACGCAAAGGTCATCGTCTGCGGCAGCGACAAAGAAGCCAACGAGCCAACCGGTCAGGCTGCGCGCGACGCGGTCGTGAAGTTCCTGGAAAAAATGAAGCCTCATGCCGAAGCGGCTGCGGCAGCTGGAGTCCGAATCGCGATTGAAAATCACAGCGCTCAAATGCTCTTCACGCCGGATTCGATGCGCTACTTTGCGGAGCTCAACACGTCTCCAAATCTGGGCATCGCGTTCGCGCCGCATCATCTGTCAAAATGGCCAGGCGAGATCGCCAAGCTTGTGGCCGACATGGGCCCAAGCCTCGCGTTTTTCTATGCTCAGGAACACGGCAAAGGATTCATCGGCAAGCTGCCCAAGAACGAAGAGATGATGCAAATGCCGGGATTCGGCGGCGGACTGGATTACAAGCCTGTTGTCGCGGCGTTGAAGAAATTGAACTATCAGGGCTTCGTCGAAATCTTGATGCACCCGACGCCGCGCGGGATTCCGATTTTGCCGACGATTGAGGAGGTCACGACGGCGATTAATAAATCGCGGACGTATTTGGATGAGTGTTTGAAGGGATGATGAACGGCGAACGGCTTTTAACCGCGAATAACGCGAATGGACGCGAATTTACGCGAAAACGGCTAACGACTTTTTAATGGAACAGCAACGGCAAGGGCAAGGGCAAGTGAACTAAAAAGGGACGGAAGGGACGAAAAAAGCTAGAAAAACTTAGCGCCTTCGTGTCTTTGTGTCTTTGCGTTTCTCGCTATTGGTTCAGGGCGATGAACGATTGGGCTACGCATCTATCGTGCGGCGTTGCACACCGTGCGTAAAATTCCTTCCAGAATTCTTTCAATAGATGTGAACTTCGTTCGTCATACTGACACAAGAGAACGCGGTTCTTGTGGGAATTATAAAAGGAGAGCAACTGACATGACATACGCTCGTTTATCTGTTTTGGCGCTCGCGGCTGTGATGGCTTTGCCCGTCTTTGCTGACGTGGTGGACGATTGCATTCGGCTGGCTCAAGGTGGCGTCGGTGAAGAAGTCATTGTCGCGTGGGTGGAACGCCAAGGCTCAGCGGATTTGTCCGCTGCTGACGTGCTGCGCATGAAAGACGGTAAAGTTCCGGATCGCGCGATTGCCGCGCTGCTCCGAGTCGGCGTACGCGCTCCAATGCGGCAGATGCCTCAGACGCAGCCTCAACAGCAGCCGCGTTACCAGACGCAGGAAGCACCGATCCAGACTGTCGCCGTTCCTCGCACGGTCAGCTACGAACCGGCTACGCGTTACGTCTATTCCGAGCCGACGTCGTACGTCTATCCTAGCACGTATTACTATGGCGGTTCACCGTACTATAGCAGTTGCTACAACAGCTACCCGTACTACAGCAGTGGAGTCGGCTTGAGCTTCAGCTTCGGAAATGGCGGTTACTACGGAAACCGTTACTACGGTGGGTATTCCAATGGCTACTGCGGTAGTTATCGGGGCGGGTACTATGGTGGATATTCCAGTAACCATGGTGGCTACTACGGCGGGTACTCCAGTGGCATTCGAGGCGGGTTCTCGGGTGGTTTTTCGGGCGGATACCGGTCAAGTCGCCGATAAGTTCGGATTATTCTTCGGAGATTATTTTCGGGCCACGTCTGTCTGACGTGGCTTTTTTATAGACGCCGGATAGAATAAGTGCTGAAAATCTATCGTTTGATCGAATCCGAGTCTCGGAAAAGGGAATTTTGACGATGAGTTTGAGTCTGTTTCGCTGTATCGCGCTGAGTGTGTTCGCAGTCCTGTCCGCCCATGCATCGGCTCCGTCGGTTGTGCTGTCGGCCAGCCCGTCCAGCGGCGCGGCTCCTTTGGCTGTGCTGTTCGATGGCAGTGGTTCCGCAGCGAGCGGCGCAGTCTCATACCAGTGGCAATTCGGAGACGGCGGCTCGTCCACTGCGGCGGCTGTTTCACACATCTACAATGTCGCGGGAACGTATACAGCAACGCTCGTCGTCGCGGATTCCATGGGCAACCAATCGCCAGCGTCGTCCGTCGTCATTACGGTCAACGGGACGGGTGAAGGCCCCGTAACCCAGGACATGAGTTTCCGACTCGCGCCGTTTACGTCGAATTTTAAAATAATCCGCAACAAACCCAATTTGCCCAATTTGAATTTGGATTCATTCACGTTTCGCGCTGCGTTCAATTCAGTCGATCTGCCTCCCAGCCTGTTGAATCTCGCGGCGCAGATCAAAATCAACAATTCATTCGTGGTCAATGGCGTCATCGGAAATGAAAATTCGTTCCAGAATCCGAGCAATCTCAAGTTCCCGAACTACTATGCGTTCATCAACATTCCTGACCAGCAGATTTTCTTCCAGATCAGCAAAGCCAACCTCGCCGCCGCTTTATTGCTGACCGGCGCGACGAATGAAAGCGTGACGAAGTCCGTGCCTGTCACCATCGCCATCACCATCGGTTCCCAGACGTATGATTTCACTCAGTCCTTTGATTACTCAAGTATTCTGAACGTCAGCAGCATCGGCAAGTACGATCTTGTCAAAAAGACCGGCGACATCAATGAAGGCTTCTTCGTCGTCAACAAAGCCTCAGCGATTGAAGTCCAGAACACGCATTCGCACTACTTCGAATTCGACGGTTATCTGGCCCGCCCCAACAACCAACTGGTGATTGTTCCGCCAGCAGGTGTACCCTCCCCGCCCACCGGAAAATGGGTGTTCACGTTCAACGAAGCCACCAAAATCACCGTTCCGATTGATCGCTTCCAATTGAAGGGAAATCTGATCACCTACACGCAACCGGATCGACAAAAAGGCGGCATTCATACAGTCGTCATCGATACCGCTAAACGCACGTTTGTTGTGACGACGTGGGACATCATGTCCAATCCAAATTTCGGCGGCACAGGCTTGCCTGTTCGCGGCGAGCAGTTCACAGCCTTCAGCTTCACCGTCCGCATCGATCTCGATCAATATGACAATGGCGTGGCCAATGCGCCTACAGTCCTTAGCGCGGTTACGGCGACGCGGTTGACGCGCAAGTCCACAGACGATGCGTTCTGGCAGACCGGTCGTCGCGCTCCGGGCAAGTAGTTCGCAACAGACATTCACATAGGGCAGCGGCACTCCTGCCGCTGTTCCGCATTCGATTACGCCCGGCGGTAACACTCCCGACCATGTTCAAGTGGCTGCTCGTCTTTCCACTCGTGGCTTTCTTCGACCCCTTCCTTTTGTATTGGATGTGGCCTCGGTTGAATCAGCCCGCGCAAATCAGTCTGCTGATCGTTTACCCGATCCTCGTGACCCTGTTGCTGAAACGCCGTCCGATTCCTGAGGGCGATATCGTGACGAAATACGTCCGCGTCGGTGTTCGCGTACTCGCGTGGTATCCCGGCCCGATCTCGAAGATCGCGTCCTTTTTCCTCGTGATAAATCCGATTGAACGATCCATCGCCATGTGGCTCAATCAGCGTGTCCAGCAGTACATTTTGCGAGGCATCAACCCCTCCCCCGCCCATACAGCAAAAAGCTCGCCAGCTGACGCCAACTTAAAACCCACACGTGGCCGCGTGATCGACTAACCGACTCACTTATTTTAAATTATTATTTGACCTTAACTCGACCGAATTTGTTCTATAAGAGGTGTATCACTTAGATAGGAATGTTCGGCGCGAAATAAGGGCGGAGTGTAGCGATGATCACGATGAAACGTTCAACGACTCAATTGCTGGCTGTGCTGTTTATGGCGGCGCTGACGATCATATTTTTTGAGCGACCGGGCAGCGGTGAAGGACGTGACGTCCAAACCGTCCGCCTCAACGTCTCTCCTTTGAATGCGCCCGCCGATCCCGGCCCGACCAGCCTCATTGGCGCTGAAAGCCAGCCCGGTGGTTACAAATTCGTCTGGGCCGACATGATGGTCGAAGGCCCTGGCGACTGCCGCATTTATTTCGATTACAAAGACAAAGACCATTTCCATTTCCTCGACCGCAAAGGCTCCGAAGCCACGTTCGGCCTGCGTGAAGCCGGTGTCGAGCAGCACTTCGCTAGTGGAAAACTCAGCGGCAAAGGCGAACTTCGCATCGCCCGGCACGGCTGTAAAATGGGCGTCTTCCAAGACGGCGAACTTGCGGCTTACGCGTTCGATGATCGCTTGCTCGACGGCGCAGTCGGCTCGCGCATGTTGAATGGCGGCACACCGGTCAAAATCCGCGCCGAAGCGCGTGATGACGTTCACGTCGCCGAAGACTTCATGATCACGCAAGGCAAACTCGCGCAATGGCGCGGCAACGGCGACGTCAAACACGGCGACTTCGACGTCAAGTCGCTTCGCCATCCACTGCTCAGCGCGAACGCGTTCTCGTACTTCGGCAGCGGCTCCAACATTCACTCCGTGACGGGTGAAGCATGGTGGGACAATTACGTCTACGAACTCTCGATGCGCGGTCCGGCGGTCGGCAAGCTCGGCCTCGTGTTCGCCTACAAAGACGACAAGAATTACGGCCTGTTCCGCTGGAGTTCACGCGGGCTTGACGGACGCACTCCGGCCAAGCGCGAATTGGTCCTCATCCGCGACGGCCAAGAAGAAGTCATCGCTCAAGCGCCCGGCGGCTATGCACCCAACCAATGGTACAAGGCCACCGTAAACGTCGGCTATTCGAAGCTCAGTGTGTACGTCGATAAGCACCTCCTGCTCGAAGCATCCCACCCGCGCTTCACCGCCGGTGCCGCCGGAGTCTGGTGCGATGTGCCCATTCCGGAACACATCGCCAAAGACCCTAAAGAAGCCGATTTCCAAATCAACAGCTTGGAAGGAATGATGCGCCAACACGTCGTCTTCGATGACGTGCGCATTCACTCGTTGGAAGATTTCGAAGACCGTTTCGCCACCTCCGGCACACTGAAATCCGGCTGGCTTGTGGGTGAAGGCGACTGGTCCGTTGTGCCGGGTCAAGACACTGAAAACTCGGGCGTGAAAACCAATCTCCTGTCCGTCCGCTGCTCGGGCGATTCCAAAGCCCTCGTCGGTGATCGTCGCTGGTCGCAATATCAAGTGACAGCGGACGTCCAGACCTTGAACAAAGGCTCCGCTGGAATCGTGCTGATGCACCGCGACGAAAGCAATTACTACGTCGTCAAAATCGAAGAAGGCATGTTGAAACTCGTCTGCGTGGCCAATGGCGTCGAACGCGTCGAGGACAACACGCAACTCGCCGCCGGAAACGATCCCGTGCGCATCACCGCATCCGTCAAAAAAGGCTACATCAAAGCCACCGCCGACGATGGCGCGTCAGTCGAATCCTTCAACGCGGAATCGCGCCTGCGCGGTCGCGCCGGGCTGTACGTCCACTCAAACGGCAGCGCCTCAACGCCCTCCGCATCCTTCGCCTCGTTCCACATTTCATTCCTGCCCGAACCCGAACCGCTCGTGACCAACAACGCTGTCTTTGACGAAGAAGCTTCCATGAACGAATGGAGCAACAACAACTCGGAATGGGTCTCACCGTCCGATTCGACCGTCGAAACGGTGGACAACAAAGTGGTCACCCTGTTGTGGCACCGCAGCCAATTCCCGGGCGATGTTGAACTCATGGCAGAACCCCGCGAAATCACCGACCCCAGCTACATGGTCGCGCTCTCGTGCTCCAAAGACGGCCTGACCAAAAATAACGGCTACGTCTTCCGCTACACGGTCACCGACGACAAGAAAGGCGGCGGCAGCAGCGGCATTCATGTCGAAATTTTGCGGCAGGGCGAATTGGTTCTCGAAAAGCAGATCGGTGAAGAAATCCGCCAGTTGTCGAACGTCGCGATCCGCCGCTGCGGCAAGTACGTTGTCGGCCTCGTCAATGGTAAAGCCGTCCTGTCCTTCCGTGACAACGAACCGCTTAAGGGCAGCAAAGTCGCGTTCAAAACGCAAGGCATTCTGGTCAAGACCGAAGCCATGCGCATCACCAGCGATTACTTCCGCAACGACACGTTCTCCAGCGCTCCGACCAACTGGCGCACCGCCGGACACGCCATCGCTGAAGTCACCAACCGCTGGCAGTGCGATCCGCGCTGGACGTTCTTCAGTCTGCAAAACGACATGCGCGCCGGCAAGCCCGCCGTGCTGTGGAGCAAGCAACTGTATCCCGGCGATGTGACGGTTGAATTCTATTTCGGAAACAAGATGGACCACCTGCGCGGCAATCCGTATAGCTACGCTCGTGACGTGAACGTCTCCATCGGTTCAGACGGTTCCGATCTGACCAAGGGCTACACGTTCAGCTTCGGCGGAAATGCGAATACTGAAAGTTACATCATGCGCGACGGCGTCATTGTCAAACGCTTCCCCGCACGTATCCCGACGACGATGGACTACCATCGCCATTGGTTCTCGTTCAAAGCCGAACGGCAGGGCAACCAGATGAAATTCCGAGTCGATCACGTCTTCCAATCGGCGGACCGCAAAGGTTCGGAATTAGTCTTCGAAGACACCGCACCGCTCACCGGCGACCGCGTCGCGATCTGGACTTACGAACACGGCATTATGATCAGCAAAGTCCGCATCTCGGGCGACAATGGCCAAGAATCCGAAAGCCCGGATTTCTTGCCCGCGCCCGTGACAACCATTTACGATAACAAGCCCGGCCAAGTGCCCGTTGTTCCATCGCGAAAATCGTTTCGCTAAAGAGCCGCACACGCAAGTAAGCGGCAAACGTTTTGACGCGTGGGTACATCCTCATTCGCAGTACACTCCACGGAACCCGTACGTTCCGTGGAACTTTAATTTAATGGCGTATCGATTTCTTATCATTGGAATTGTGTTCGCATGACTTCGTATCACACCCAACCCGACGCTCCAAAAAGCTCGTCTTTCATCCGGCTTATCCTCCTGTCCGCAGCCGGTCTTGCGGTGCTGCTCGTCCTCGCGTTCGCCATCGCCGGTTCGCTTGGAGGCGGCGGGGGCGTCAATGTCACATCCGAACCAGCCGGGGCCAGTGTGCTGGTCAACGGCCACGTCGCCGGAGCCACGCCAGTTTCAATCAAAGGCCTCAGCAATGGCAGCTACACTATTCGCCTGGAAAAAGCCGAGTTCGCACCGGTCTCGTTGCGCGTTGAAGTCTCAAGCGGTGTGCCAGCCACCGTCCGCGAAAAGCTGCAACCCGTCGCGCGCGGAACACTCGTCGTCAACATCAAACCCTCCGATGCCGAAGTGCTGATCGATGGCGAACTCGCCGGACACACGCCACTCAAACTCGACGGCATCGAAATCGGACCGCACGAATTGACCGTAAGGAAAACGAACTTTTCGTCCTACTCACGCCGCATCGAAATCGCGGCCGGTGAAATTAGTAAATTTGAAGACATCGAACTCTTTGACCGAGTGCTCGAACACCTTGAATCGCAGATCAAAAACGAGCCGCAACGCGTCGGACATTACATCGATCTCGGCCACTATTATTTCGTCAACGACCGCTTTCAAGACGCCGCCGAAACCTACGCGCTGGGAACCATCACCGCAAACACGTCACTGGATTTCGACGGCCCGGGTTTTCCCGGCAAAAGTAAAATGACTGCCGAAGAAATCGAACTCCAGCAGCGTCTGCGCCGCGAAGATCAGTCACGTCTGCCTAAAGAAATCGACAAGCACCGCAGCTTCCCGAAAAAAGATACTAAAGCCTTCCGCTTGGCCATGGCCGAGGCCACCGACCGGGGCGCTCGCAAAGATGTAAAATCGTGGACGCGCACGAAGATCGCCGCGCAGGAAAAACTCGCCGGAGGCAATATCGAGCAGGCGATTGCGATCTACAAAGAACACATCGCCGCCGCGCCCAAATCGCCCGAGCTTCCGACCGCGTACCTAGCCCTGATCGAAGCACTTTGCCGGACCGGTGACGAAGCCAAAATCACCGCACAGGTCGATGAGTTTTTTAAGCTGTATGAACAACAAAAAGACGGGCAGTCGTTGCGCGCCGCCGGGAAGATTCTCAATGGCTACGCAGACCGTATCAAGAGCAAAGACGCCCGCACACATATTCAGCAACTCGCCGAGAAATCGTTACGCGCGGGTCTCGCACTACCGTGCGACAGTGAAGGTAAATCGGATTCGCTCTTTGAACTTGCGTTGTCAGTCCTTGACCAAGGCCGCGCGAACGATGCGATTCCGATCTTCCGCGAGTCCATTGACAGCACGCGCGCGATCAGCAAACAAGAGGACCGCGAATTGCGCTTGGCTGATGCGTTGCGGAAATCCGGTGACCGAGCGGGCGCCATCAAGGTATATGATAAACTGAAGGCCAGTGAGCGCCCCAATGTCCGCGAGTCCGCAAATTACGGTATGATCGTCTTGAAGCAAAACGAATCGAAGCCGTAACGCTGCCCACCGTCTAACTGATCGAGAGAACAACAAAGGGTTTCAATGCAATCGTTCGGTCCTGACATGATCAATAACGCGCCAGCACTTCAGTCCACTACACCGACCCAGCCGGAAACCACCCCGGCACCTGAAGCGCCACAGCGTTCCGATTTCGGCAGCAGCGCGATTCGGATCATGGTCGCCGCGTCGCTTGTTTTTGTGATCGCCATGTCCGTCCGCCAAGCGCTAAACCGCCGTCTCTCCATCGACTCTCAGCCCACAGGTGCGAGCGTTTTTATAAACGGTCGCCTAGTCGGAAAAGCGCCGATCCAGGTCAGCGGCCTCAGTGGCGGAGCGTACAGCGTCCGGTTTGAAAAAGAAGATTTCGCGTCGCTCTCCGTTCCCGTCGTTCTTGGCTGGGGCACCACACGATTGAACGAAACGCTCCCGGCCCGGGGTGCAGGCACTCTGAAAATCGCAGTCGAACCTGTCGGCGCGGAAGTCGTGTTGGACGGCGAACTCATCGGCCACACACCGCTCGAATTAAGCGGCGTCGCGTCCGGTTCGCACGAATTATTGATCCGCAAAACGAACTTCAAAGCCTACTCCCAACGCATCGCGCTCGAAGCGGGTCAGACGCAGGAATTCAAAGACTTCGCGCTCGAAGACCTCGTCCTGACGATGCTTCAAAACGGCGTCGATAAAGACCCGCAGCGCGTCGCGAACTACATGGACATGGGCCACTATTTGTTCGCGAACAACAAGATTAAAGAGGCTGGCGATTTCTATGTGGCCGGACTAAAAGTTGCCGGGACGCCACTGACCTTCGCGAAAGAAGTGCCGCCTGACGAACGCAACAATTTGCAGAGCCTGCGCTCGCGGGACATCGAGCGGATCAACGATGAAATCCGAAAAAAAATCAACAACGCCGGACGCAACCTGCATGAAAAAGACATCCGACTGTTGGCCGAACGCGTCTCCCGGCAACAGGAAGCCAACGCGGCCCAAAACGCGGGCGATTGGAAATGGGTCTACGAACAGGCGCGCAATTTCACCGAAGACAAGAAATTCGAACTCGCTGAAACGCTTTACCAGCGGCACATCGAGACCGCGAAAGGCATGGCCACCGTCGCCCAGGCATACATCGGCTTAATCACGCTCCGCATCAATTCCATGAGGAACGTCCCGCAAGCACTGGCCGCGTGCAAAGAATTCGCTGCAACGCATTACAGCAACGACCCGTCAGTCGCACGCCAAGCTGCCAACGCAATTTACGGTGGAGCCTCATCCTTCCCCGACAAAGACCGCGCCGCGTTGCTGGCGGAGGCCGAAGCGCTGCTTCGCCGCGCGCTCGCCAATTCGCCCAAACGCGGCGAAATGAGTGCGCTTTGTAAATTCGAACTCGCCAACGTCCTGTACCTCGAATCACGCTTTGATGAAGCCGCGCCTTTGTATCGTGACTCCGTCGTCGAAACGGGTGAACCCAGCACCAAAGAACTGCGCAGTATGCGCCAAGTCGATACGTTGAAAAAGCTCAACCGCATCGACGAAGCGCGCGATATTCTCAAGCTGCTCGTGCAATCCCCACGCCCTGATATTTCTCGCCGGGCGCAGCAGGAACTGGCCCAATTGGAAGCCGCCACACCGAAGCTCAAATGACCGCTCATGTCGGTTTGCGCACGGTTTCGCTTTGCACCTACCAACGTCGCCATGACGTTTTTCGCAGATCGCGCAGGAGCTTTACTTGATGCCTCTTTTTGCCTTTTAACTTTTCAATTTTTCCTTATGCTTTCGGATGTATTTTGAATCCACCGGGACGAACTGAAAGGGGCGTTGAACTTTGGCCAGCCGAACCGCTTTGTATGAGACGCACCTCGCGTTGGGCGCGAAAGTCATCGATTTTGGTGGCTGGGACATGCCCGTCGATTACCCGACCCACATTCTTCAAGAACATTTTGCCACACGCCAAAACGCAGGCCTCTTCGACACCGGCCACATGGGCGAAGTCCTGATCGAAGGCCCCGGTGCACTCGACAGCCTGCAAGCCGCTGTCAGCCGCGATCTCGACGGGATGGAAGACGGTCAAGGTCGTTACACGCTACTCTGCAACGAACGCGGCACTGTCATTGATGACTTGATCGTCTTCAAGCAAGCGGACGCAAAATACTACATCGTCACGAATGCCGGGACGCGGATCAACGACATCGCCGTCCTACAATCCCGCCTCAAAAACGCGACGCTGACCGATCTCACGCCGCAGACCCACAAGCTCGATTTGCAAGGCCCGAAGACGTTCGACATCATGTCCCAACTCTGCTCGGAACCGCTCTCAAAACTCAAGCGCTTTCGCATGATCAACACGACGGTCGCGGGCGTCCCGGCCATCGTCTCGCGCAGTGGGTACACCGGCGAAAAAAATGGCGTCGAATTGTTCTTCGCAAAATCCGAAGCTGTCCACGTCTGGAACGCGATCATGGAAGCCGGCAAGCCGTTCGGCGTCCTGCCCTGCGGTCTCGGCGCGCGCGACACGCTGCGTCTCGAATGCTGCCTCCCACTATATGGTCACGAATTGTCCGAAGACATTTCGCCGCTCGAAGCCGGATTGAAGTGGGCGATGACGCTTGAAAAAGAATTCGTTGGAGCCGCCGCGCTCCGAGCGCAGGAACGCGACGGAATTCCGCGTACGCTTGTCGCGTTGAAATTCGCCGGTCGCCTGCCCGCGCGCGCCGGTCATTCGATTTTTGTGGGTGACGATAAAATCGGTGAAGTCACCAGCGGCACGTTTGGTCCGAGCGTCAATTCAGCCATCGCGCTCGCCCTCGTCCGCACCGGCTCAGCGCCCATCGGAGCGACAGTCCAAGCTGAAGTCCGCACGTCCCGGATCGATGCCGTCGTCGTCGAAAAACCCTTTTACAAACCGGCCAAATAAATCAACCCGAAACCAGAAACCAGGAGTTCATCATGTCGTCATCAAACGTCCCGGCCGGATTGAAGTATTCGAAGGAACACGAGTGGGTGAAGCTCGACGGCAACGTCGCCACGATCGGCATCACCGACCACGCCCAGCACGCACTCGGTGACATCGTCTTCGTCGAACTTCCCAAAGTCGGATCCGCCGCCGTCTACATGAAACCGGTCGGCGTCGTCGAATCCGTCAAAGCCGCCAGCGACGTATATTCACCCGTCAGCGGCAAAGTCACCGCCATCAATTCCGATTTAACAGGCGCCCCCGAAACGCTGAACACCGGTTGCTACGACGCAGGCTGGATGGTCAAAATCGAATTGAGCAACCCGGTAGAATTGGAAAAGTTGCTCGACGCGACGGCGTATTCAGCGTTCCTCGCAACACTGTAAAATCCTATATTTGGGTGCCACTGGTAGGTACTCCTACCAGTGCTTCGACGCACGAATTCACAACCAAATAACCTAGCCGTTGCAGTGCAACTGAAAACTATCGAAAGCCCCAGGAACCCAACATGACGTATATCCCGCATACGACCGCTGAACGCGAAGCCATGCTCCATGCCATTGGCGTGAAGACGCTCGACGATTTGTTCAGCCACCTTCCAGCCGAAGTCAAAGCCGCTCCGTTCAACATGCCGAAGGGTTTGGGCGAAATGGAACTCGGGGCCGAGATGGCCCGACGCGCGCGCAAGAACCGCTCCGCATCCGCGCTCACGTGTTTCCTCGGAGCAGGCGCGTACGACCACTTTATTCCGCCCGTCGTTGATCAGTTGATTCTGCGAGGCGAGCTCTACAGTGCCTACACGCCGTACCAGCCCGAAATCAGTCAGGGCGTGTTACAGATCATTTACGAATATCAAAGTCTGATGGCCACGCTCTGCGGCTGCGAGGTATCGAACGCCAGCTTGTACGACGGCGCCACCGCGCTGGTCGAAGCCTGTCAAATGGCGCTGCGCCACACCGCGCGTACGGTGGTCGTGCTCGACGGCGCGATTCATCCGAACTACATCCACACCGCGCAATCGCTTTTAAAAGTGCAGAACGTTGAAGTCCGAATCGTCCCGCCGAAAGCGGGCTGCTTTAAAAGCAATCTCGAAGCGCTCGCGCAAGCGGCCAACGACAGCGTCGCCGCCGTCGTCGTCGGCTATCCGAATTTCTTCGGTGCCATCAACGATCCGCGCGGACTCTCCGCATCCGCACACGCAACAGGATCACTACTCGTCGCGGTCAGCAATCCGTTCGCGTTCGGATTGATTGAAGCCGCCGGGCAACTGGGCGCGGACATCGTCTGCGGCGAAGCTCAAGCACTGGGCGTTCCGCTGCAATTCGGCGGCCCGTACCTCGGGTTCCTCGCCTGCACAAAAGAACTCGTTCGCAAAATGCCGGGACGCTTGGTCGGTCAGACCGTTGATGTCCAAGGCCGCCGCGCGTTCACGCTGACCTTGCAAGCGCGTGAACAGCACATCCGCCGCGAAAAGGCGACGAGCAACATCTGCACCAACGAAGCCCTCTGCGCCATGATGGCTCACTTTTTCCTCTGCTGCGTCGGTCCGTCTGGCCTGCGCCGCGCGGGCGAATTGTGTGTTGGAAAGACAAACCTCCTCCGCGAAAAACTGCGCACAACCAAAGGCATCAAGAACGTCGCGGACTACGCCGTCTTCAACGAATTCGTTTACGAAACGGAGCAGCCTGCTGCGCATGTGCTGGGTGAATTATTAAAACGCGGAATCCTGGGTGGGCTGGACCTCGGTAAATACGACCCGGCGCGATCACACCAAATTCTTGTGGCAGTAACCGAGAAGCGCAGCATCGAAGAGATCGAAGCGTATGTGAAGGCGGTGGGTGAGAGTCATTAAACTGGTAGGGATTTACACCATTAAATACCGCGATATAATACGATTGCTTGAGCAGGATGGATGGCAACTTTCCCGGATCACGGGAAGCCATCTTCAGTATCAACATCCCGTTAAGAAGGGTACCGTAACCGTCTCGGCAGGCGGCAAATTGGGCCGAGACATTCCGCCAGGAACGAAGAAAAGTATTCTCCGGCAAGCCGGATTGGAGTGAGTTATGGATTATGTCGCGATTGTTGAGAAAGCAGATGACGGGAGTTTTTCTGTTTACATTCCTGATTTGCCTGGCTGTGTCAGCTGCGGAGATACAGTGGATGAAGCACAATCACTCATTCGGGAAGCTGTCGCTTTACATCTCGAAACATTAAAAGAAATGGGCGAGCCGATTCCGATGCCAACGTCCAAAGCAATCACGGTTCATGCCGCGTGATTTTTTCAATCAATTATTTAATAACCAGGAAACGTAACAGTGGAATTGATCTTCGAAAAGTCACACAAAGGCCGCACCGGAAACTACTATCCGGCGGAAAATCCTTCAGGCGTTAAGACACCCGACGCCATTCTTCCTGCTGCATTGCTGCGGAAGAGTCCGCCGAGTTTGCCCGAGGTCAGCGAACTCGAATTCGTGCGGCACATCCTCGCGCTGTGCCGCCGCCAAGTCGGCATCGACAGCACCTTCTATCCGCTCGGGTCCTGTACGATGAAGTACAACCCGAAAATCAACGAAGCCGTCGCTCGCGATCCCGGATTCGCAACGATGCATCCGCTCCAGCCCGACGAGACCGCGCAGGGCACGCTCGAACTGTTCTACGATCTCGAACGCGGCCTCAGCGAAGTGACCGGCATGGACGAAGTCACGCTCAATCCACTCGCCGGCGCGCATGGAGAATTGACTGGCATCATGCTGATCAAAGCCTATCACGAATCACGCGGCGACACGAAGCGCACGAAGGTCCTCGTTCCCACAGCAGCACACGGAACGAACCCGGCGAGCGCCGCGCTCTGTGGCTACGAAGTCGTCTCCATTCCCGGCACCGAAGCGGGCGAAGTCGATCTCGCCGGACTCGACGCCGCGCTGGATGACACGGTCGCAGCGTTGATGCTCACGAATCCGAATACGCTCGGCCTCTTCGAATCACAGATTCGTGTCATTCAAAAGAAGGTCCACGACGCGGGCGGATTGCTTTACTACGACGGCGCCAATCTCAACGCGATCCTCGGCGTCGCGCGCCCGGGCGACATGGGCTTCGATGTCGTGCATTTGAATCTCCACAAAACGTTCTCGACTCCGCACGGCGGCGGCGGTCCCGGCGCAGGTCCAGTTGGCGTCAAAGAACGCCTGCGCCCGTTCCTCCCGGTTCCGTATGTGAAGAAGAGCGCCGATCAGTACTCGCTCGCCTTCGACAAACCACAAACCATCGGTCGCGTCTCGACGTTCCAGGGCAACGCCAATGTGCTCGTCCGCGCGTTTACATACATGCGCCACCATGGTACTGACGGTCTGCCCGAAATCGGTAAGAACGCCGTGCTCAACGCCGCGTATGTGTTCCAGCGTTTGGCCAAGACGTATGCGCGCCCGATGGCCGCGCCATGCATGCACGAATTCATCATTCAACCGACTGACGAGATGCTGAAGAAAGGCGTCCGAACACTTCACATCGGCAAACGTCTGATCGATTTCGGATTCCACCCGCCGACGATTTATTTCCCGCTCGTCGTCAAAGAAGCAATGATGATCGAACCGACGGAAACCGAAAGCAAGGCGACGCTCGACAAGTTCTGCGAAGCGATGGAAGCCATCGCCAAAGAAGCGCTTGAAACGCCTGAGTTGGTCATCGGCGCTCCGCACACGACAGTCGTAGGAAAAGTGGACGAAACGAAAGCGGCGAAGGAAATGGATCTGCGGTTCTGTGGATGCGAGTAAGTAGTAAGCGTGCCATTGAGCTGTATACTAGTTTAGAACTTTATTAGTTATTAAGCAGATCGGCCCTCGTGAAAATGCACACAATACAGTAAAGACATAACATTAAAGTCCTAGTAAAGTGAAAATAAAAGTTGAATTCGCAGAGAGCGACTTTTCGATCAACGCATTACACCAGAATCAAGCTGCAAAAAGATGACAAACCGGAGTGACGCATGAAACGAGATTTAATTACAATAGCTGATCTAACAAATTCCGAAATATTGAAAATATTCGAACTTGCAGACTCATTTCTCGAGACAATGGCGAGTAAGCCATCGATAAAAATTAAAGGGCGAATTGATTTGGCCCGGAATTGTATTCTCTCCACACTTTTTCACGAACCCAGCACCCGGACGCGACTTTCATTTGAAACTGCGATGCTACGCCTCGGAGGGCACGTAATTTCATCTGACAACCCTGGCATGACCTCAGCAGCAAAAGGAGAGACAATCGCTGATAGTGTACGCGTTATAGAGAATTATGCAGACATTATAGTTATCCGCCATCCTTCTGAGGGGGCTGCACGAGTCGCGGCAGACTACTCGGAAATTCCTGTGATTAATGGTGGCGACGGCGGTCACGAGCATCCTACGCAGACTTTATGTGATTTGTACACGCTAAAAAAAGAAAAAAAGGATTTAAAAGGCCTACACGTAGTTTTGGTTGGTGACCTCAAACACGGACGCACAATTCATTCTCTTGTTTACGCTTTGGCTAGGTTTGGTGCATATATCAGCACACAAGCCGCAAAAGGTCTTGAGTTGCCGGATCACGCAAAAAGGCGATTACGCGAGGAATTTTCAGCCGTGCCCACTAAATTGAATAGTGCGGACGTTGTCTATATTGCTGATAGTCAAGGCGAGAGTAGCCAAAATCAGATCAACGAGATGCGGGGATGGGATGTCAATTTTAGCAAAGAATTTAAGCAAAAGCTCAATATGAACATCGATATCCTTTACATGACTCGCCTCCAAAAAGAACGATTATCTGTTAATGCCGATACAAAAGAATACACAACAGTTGTAAATCAAGCATTTCTAAAACCCGATAAATACAAGAATACAACGGTTTTACATCCGCTTCCGCGAAATGAAGAGCTTGGTTATGACATGGATAACGATCCGCGCGGCGCTTATTTTAGGCAAGCCGCTTATGGCGTTGCTGTTAGGATGGCATTAATTACTTTCTTGTTGGAATTAAAAGCACCACATCAAACGCAACAAATGGCCCCAAACAATAGTTATCGCGATTACATTAGTCCGATTGGAGGTATTCGCTGCACCAATACCCGATGCATTACCGAAGAAAGAAGCGAACAGCGTTATCTTCGACCAGAATTTTACTATTTAGATTATCATACTATATCCGACACTTTGAGATGCATTTACTGCGAACATGAGGTTGCGCCAGCTTGTTATGGATACATATCAAACAAAAAATTCTTTCAAAACATGTCGTCTTTTAAACAGCTTACCGATAACATTATATTTTTCGATAGTACAGAAAGCGCCCTAAAAGCAGGTTACACAAAATCCACATCTAAAAACATTAAAACGAAAAGTTTTTGAGTTACCTGCAAACCCAACGCCATCATCATGCACCCCGGCCCGATCAACCGAGGCATCGAACTGACACCCGAACTCGCCGATGGCGAACGTAGCGTGATATTAGATCAGGTTCAGAATGGGCTGGCGGTAAGAATGGCGGTGTTGGCGCTGTGTATGAGTGTGAAAAGTTGACACAAAGTCCCCAACCCAATCGGTCAATCGTCAATCGTCAATCCGTCTATCCCTAGGATTCTCCCATGCCCACTCTCCTCCTCCGCTCCGGCCGCATCTTCGATCCCGCCACGAAGCTCGATTTCATCGGCGACGTGCTGATCGATCAAGCCTCCGGCACGATTCTCGACATCGGCGTAAACCTGTCTGGCGACCGCGTCATCGAGTGCTCCGGGAAGCTTGTCTGCCCCGGCTTCGTTGATATTCATGTCCACTTCCGCGAGCCGGGCAACAGCGCGAAAGAGACCATCGCGACCGGTTCTGCTGCGGCGGTACACGGCGGATTTTCGACCGTCGTCGTCATGCCCAACACCGATCCCGCGCTCGATAATCCCGCGTCGATTGCGTACCAATATCTGCAAGCCAAGAATGCCGGCAAAGCGCGCGTCTTTCCGATGGGCTGCATTACAAAAGGGCGAGCGGGGCTGGAACTCGCGGAACTCGGACTCATGTCGCGTGGCGGTGGCGGACATCCCGGCGCGGTGGCATTCACCGATGACGGAGCCGCCGTCCCCGGCTCGCAGATCATGCGCTCGGCGTTCGAATACGCTGAAGCACTTGATCGCGTGATCGTCGAGCATTGCGAAGATCACGACCTCTCCAACGGCGCGATCATGCACGAAGGCAAAGTCAGCGCAGCACTCGGCATCAACGGCTATCCCAGCGCCGCCGAAGAACTCATCGTCGCCCGCGACATCCGACTCGCGAAACTCGCCGGGGCACGGTTTCACGTCTCGCATATCTCCGCGAAAGGCGCGGTCGCGCTCGTTCGTGAAAGCAAAGCCAAAGGCGTCCGCGTCACCGCCGAAGTCAGCCCGCACCATCTGCTGCTCACCGACGAAGGTTGTCGCAACTTCGACACGAATTTCAAGATGAATCCGCCGCTGCGCGAACAGTCCGACATCGAAGCCTGTCTCGAAGGCCTGCTCGATGGTACCATCGACTGCCTCGCCTCCGATCACGCGCCGCACACCAGCGAAGAAAAAGCGCGCGAGTTCGTCGACGCGCCGAACGGCATCATCGGCCTCGAATCCAACATTGCCGTCCTGCTCACGAAGCTTGTCGTGCCGGGAAAGTTGCCGCTCGCACGCTTTGTCGAAGCGTGGACAAGTGCTGCGGTACGGTGCCTCGGCCTCGAGAAATTCGGTGTCACCGGCAAGCTCGAAAAAGGCGGCCCGGCGGACGTGACGATTCTCGATCTCGACAAAGACTGGACGCTCGACGTCTCGACGTTCAAATCCAAAGCGCGAAACTGTCCGTTCAAAGGCTGGCATTTAAAAGGCGCGCCGATTTACACGATTGTCGGCGGAGTGATTCACAACGCAATTGGTCTGCACTAAAAAAGAACGGGCGAGTAAGTGAATCCACTTACTCGCCCGTTTAATTTACTACTGTTCTTTGCGTCTCTGCGCCTTTGCGAGAGACTATTTCTTACTTGTCTGCCAAAGCCTTTTCAATCGCGGAGACCATCGTCGGATCGTTCGGCTTTAATCTCGGATCAAAGCGGTCAATGACGTTACCTTTGCGGTCGACGAGGAATTTTGCGAAGTTCCACTTCACGTCGCCGGGCTTCGGGCTTTCTTTTGTCAGGTATTGGTACAACGGCGTCATGCCTTCGCCCTTGACGACGACCTTGCCGAGCATCGGGAACGTGACTTGGTACTTGGACGTGCAGAATTCCTTGATCTCCGCGTTCGAACCGGGTTCCTGTTTATTGAATTCGTTGGCTGGAACGCCGATGATCGTCAAGCCTTTGCCGTGATATTTCTTATACATCGCTTCGAGTTCCGCATACTGAGGCGTATTGCCGCAGTGCGACGCGACATTGACGATCAACATCACGTCGCCCTTGTGCTGGGCCAGCGGATACGGCTTGCCGTCGATGCTATCAAGCGTGAAATCCAACACGGACTTCTTCGCGGTGTCTTCTGAAAACGCGCTGCACGCGATCAGCGTGGCGGCGCAGGCAAGTACAACTGTTGCAACGTTCATGGAGTCTCTCCGGGTTGTATGTTTACGAACCTGCACTACACTACACCATATGCGTTCATTCGTGGAGTCGAAATCCGCGATGCGGACGGACCGCTTGCGACACTTTTTTCACGAATTCGCGCAACCAATGAACACGCTCGGTGTCCAACATAACTAGGACGATTCATGTTCGATTTGTATTCATCCATCGCAAGGACTTTCGCTATGCGCTCATCGATTTCCATCCGCACCGCAGCACCCATCGCCACGTTGCTCGCGCTTCTCGTTTTCTGCGCGCCTTTATTAAGAGCCGAAGAAACCAACGCGCAAAAACGTGCGTCGGCACAAAAGGCTCAGAAGGCCGGGAATTTCAAAGACGCTTATGCGCAATTCAGCGCACTGGTCCTTGATCCCGCCGACGATCCGCAGCTCGCGACCGGCGATCTCGCGATCGCCATTCAATGTCTCCTCAATTTAAATCGCGAGGACGAAGTCGATGACTTCCGCGAAAAGGCCATTGCGGTTCATGCGACAAATTGGCGAGTGCTCATTACAGCCGTCGCAACGCTGACGAACGGCAATCACGTCGGCTACATCGTCGCCGGAAAATTCTCACGCGGTCACCGGCGCGGCGAAGGGCGATACGTCAACGCTCAAGCCCGCGACCGTGTCCGAGCGCTTCAATTGCTCAATCAAGCGATGGCCGCAACCAAAACAGAACCCGACAAAAACGCTGCCTCTTCATTCTATTCGCAGTTCGCCGCGACGCTGTTGCTGGGCGGCAACTACGAAGCGTGGAAGCTTCAAGACCTCACTGACATTGAAAAGCTTCCGGATTATGAAGACGGCTATTACGGCTATCGCGGGCGAGGCCGCGGATACGGCGGCGTCCATCCTGCCCCGGTCGATGACAAAGGCGCACCCATTTATTACCGTGTTCCGAAGTCGTTTGAATCCGCGATCAACGACGGCGAGCGCTGGCGCTTCTGTTTGATGCAAGCCGAAGAACTCGCCCCCAATCGCGCAGCCGAACTTCGCACCACGTTCGCGCAATTTTTGCAAAGCCAATTCGACGTCCAAACGATGGCCGGTTTCGGCGCCCGCTCTTCGGATTCAGACGACAAAGACGAGGCAGGTCCCTTCGCGGTTCAAACGCTGGGCGAAGACGAAACCATCGCAAAACTCGCCAACGGCATCAAGCGGTTCAAGCTCCCCGACGAATTCAATTTCATCAAAATCTATCAGAAAATTTCCGACCAATACAAAGGAAACAACTACGCAAATACGGCGCTCCAGACACTCGGAACGATCTTTCAAAACCGCCAGCAATACGACCGCGCTGCCGAGTACTTAAATCGCAGCATCGCCGAATACGGCAAGAGCGATCACGTTCAGCAACAGCTCGATCAGATCCTCAAGAATTGGGGCACATTCGAAAGCGTTTCGACGCAATCTGCCTTGACAGGAGCTGTGATCGACTACCGATTTCGCAACGGCAACAAAGTCAGTTTCGAAGCGACAGAAATCAATCTCACCAAACTCTTCGACGACGTCAAAGCGCACATCAAATCCAAGCCCAAACAACTCGCCTGGCAGATGATCAACATCGACAACATCGGCTACCGTCTCGTGACTGAAAATCAGACGCAGTATCTCGGAGCGAAAGCCGCGTCGTGGGCACTTGATCTCAAGCCCCGCGACAAGCATTTCGACCGCCGCGTCACCGTCGAAACGCCACTCAAAAAAGCGGGTGCCTACCTCGTCACCGCAACGATGGCCAACGGCAACACCAGCCGTATCGTCATGTGGGTCGCCGACACCGCGATTGTGAAAAAGCAGCTTGATCTGAAGGACTTGTTTTATGTCGCCGACGCCGAAACCGGCAAGCCGATTCCGAACGCGAAACTCGATTTCTTTGGCTACAAACAACAGTGGAACAACAACACCTATACCATCGACACCGCTGACTACAGCACCCCTGTTGACGGCGAAGGTCAGGCGTTTCTCAGCCCCAAAGAATTGCCCCCCAATCATTCATGGTTGATCACCGCAACGACGCCCGACGGCCGCCTTGCGCACATGGGTTTCAACGGCATTTGGTTCGGCCAGCGCTACGATCCGGAATACAACCAGGCCAAATCGTTTGGCATCACCGACCGTCCCGTCTATCGCCCCGATCAGCAGATCAAATTTAAATTCTGGACCGAGAACGCAAAGTACGATCAGAAAGGACCCTCGGCCTTCGCCGGGCGAGACCTGAACGTTCTGATTCACAATCCCAAGGGCGAAAAGATTTTTGAGAAGCGTTACAAGGCCGACGAATTCGGCGGGATAGATGGCGAATTCAAACTCGACAAAGAAGCCACGCTGGGTCAGTACTCCATCGTGATTGAGAGCATCGGCGGAGCGCTCACATTCCGTCTCGAAGAATATAAAAAGCCTGAATTCGAAGTCAAGGTTGACGCGCCATCCGAACCGATCATGCTCGGCGAAAAGATCACCGCGACGATCACCGCGAAATACTACTTCGGCGCCCCCGTCGCCGAAGGCAAAGTCAAATACAAAATCCTGCGCAACGACCACAGTGCGTCATACTATCCGACCGGTCGCTGGGACTGGTTCTACGAACCGGGTTACTGGTGGTTCGGCTACGATTACGCGTGGTATCCAGGCTGGAATTCATGGGGCCACAAACGCCCCGTCGCATGGTGGTGGGGCCGCGCTCAAACGCCGCCTGAAGTCATCGTCGAAAACGAAGTCCCGCTCAATCCCGACGGCACGTTTAAAGTCGAGATCGACACCGCCATCGCCAAAGCCACGCACGGCAACACGGACCACAATTACGAAATCACGGCCGAAGTCACCGACAATTCGCGCCGCACCATCGTCGGTACCGGCAGCGTCATCGTTGCACGCAAGCCATTCAAAGTTTACGGCTGGGTGGATCGCGGTCACTACACCACCGGCGACGCAATCAATGCCGAGTTCTCTGCTCAGACACTCGCGAACAAACCGGTCAAAGGCAAAGGTGCTTTGAAGCTGCTCCAGATTTCGTACGGAAAAGACGGCGTTCCGGCTGAGAAATCCGTCCAGGAATGGGCACTCGACACGAATGACGAAGGCAAGTCGCGGATGCAGATGAAAGCCTCTGCGCCCGGGCAATATCGCCTCAGCTACACCGTCACCGACGAGAAGAACCACGCCATTGAAGGTGGCTACATGTTCACGATCCACGGAGCCGGTTTCGACGGCGCAGCGTTCCGTTTCAACGACATCGAAATCGTCCCGGAAAAGCGCGAGTATGCTCCCGGCGAGACGGTCAAATTGATGGTCAACACGAACCGCGAAAACGCCACCGTGCTATTCTTCCCGCGCGCGTCGAACGGCGTCTGCGAGAAGCCGACGCTGCTCCATCTCAAAGGCAAAAGTTCGATTCAGGGGCTCTTCGTTATGCAGCGCGACATGCCCAACTTCTTCATCGAAGCCGTCGTCGTCAGCGGCGGGAAAGTGTTCTCGGAGACGAAAGAAATCGTCGTCCCGCCCGAGAGCCGCGTGGCCAATGTCGAAATCCTGACCAACGAAAAAGAATACAAGCCGGGGCAGAAGGCGAAGGTCAAAATCAAGATCACCGACAACACCGGCGAACCGATTTCCGGAACGACTGCCGTCGCCGTTTACGACAAATCTGTGGAGTACATTTCGGGCGGTTCAAACGTCCCGGAAATCCGCAGCTTCTTCTGGAAATGGCGCCGCCAGAATTACCCACAGAACGAATCATCCCTCACAAAATCCGGGCACAATTTACTGAAGAACAATGAAATCGGCATGGGCTTCCTCGGCGTCTTCGGAGCATTAAATGACGATCCCGGCGAAGGAGGTTTCGGCGGCGGCAAGCCCGGAAGTGGTCGCGGTGGCGGCGTTGGGATGCGCTTCAAAGGAGAAATGAGCAAATCCTTTTTGTCAGATGAAAAGGCTGGGATGGATATGGATGCCGCGCCGATGGCAGCTATGGTACTTAGTGGGACAGTCTCCAACGCTCCCGGCGGCAACAATGGCATGGCAGAAAACCGTCGCGCATTAGGTTCCGACAAACAAGCCGAACGCAAAGCAGCGGGCGAAGCCGAAACAGCTGATGTTCCTGTCGAAGCGAACGTCCGCAAAAACTTCGCCGATACGGCGTACTGGGCCGCGACGCTCAACACCAATAAAGAGGGCATCGCCGAATTCGAATTTGATATGCCGGAAAGCTTGACGACCTGGAAGATGAAAGTCTGGACCATGTCCAACGGCACGCGCGTGGGCCAGGGCGATGTGGAAGTCATCACGAAAAAGAACATCATCATCCGCCTCCAATCCCCGCGCTTCTTCACGCAGAAAGACGAAGTCGTGCTCTCCGCGAACGTCCACAATTTCCTCAAGGAAAAGAAGAAGGTCGAGGTCGCGCTGGAACTCGATGGTGGCCTCATCGAACCAATGGACGCGTTGAAGCGCACGGTCGAAGTCGAAGCGAACGGCGAGTTGCGCGTCGATTGGCGCGTCCGCGTTGTTGCGTCCGGTGAAGCCGCCATCCGAGTGAAAGCGTTGACGAACGAAGAATCGGACGCGATGGAACTCAAGTTCCCAGCCTACATCCACGGCATCCTGAAGACGGATTCGTTCTCCGGGAACATTCGCCCGGACAAAGAGTCCGCGAGCATCGTCTTCTCTGTTCCCGCTGAACGCCGTCCTGCCGACAGCCGGCTTGAAGTCCGCTATTCGCCGACGCTTGCCGGCGCGATGGTCGATGCCCTCCCCTACCTTCTCGACTACCCATACGGTTGCACCGAACAAACGCTCAGCCGCTTCCTCCCGGCCGCGATCACGCAGAAGACGCTGCTGCGGATGAACATCAATCTGAAGGACGTGCAGGACAAGATCACGAACCTGAACGCGCAGGAGATCGGCAACGATGTCGAGCGCGCGAAGAAATGGAAACGCACCGACATCAATCCCGTCTTCGATGAAGCTGAAGTGAAACGCATCGTCAAAGCAGGAGTGGACCGCCTCGCCGGGATGCAGTGCGGCGACGGCGGCTGGGGTTGGTTCAGCGGCACAGGCGAATACTCGTCCCAGCACACGACGGCCTACGTCGTCCACGGTTTGCAGATGGCCAAGAACAGCGGCGTCACCCTCCCGCCGAACATGCTCGAACGCGGCATCAATTGGCTGAAATCCAGTCAGGCTAAAGAACTCGCGATGATCAAGAACGCACCATCGAAAACCAATCCATACAAAGTATCCGCCGACAATCTCGACGCGTTCTCGTACATGGTTCTGGTCGATGGCAACATCGACAACGCTGAGATGCGCGAATTCATCTACCGCGACCGTGTCAACCTCGCCGTCTACGCAAAAGCGATGTTCGGGCTGGCGCTGAACAAGCAGAAGCAGGCCGAGAAGCTCGCGATGATCATGCAGAACATCGATCAGTTCCTCGTCCAGGACAATGAAAACCAAACAGCGTATCTGAAGCTGCCCGAGAACAATTATTGGTGGAATTGGTACGGCAGCGAATACGAAGCGCAGGCGTACTATTTGAAGCTCCTCGCCGCCGTTGATCCCAAGAACGAAAAGGCATCGCGGCTCGTCAAATACCTATTGAACAACCGCCGCCACGCGACGTATTGGAACAGCACGCGCGACACTGCAATCTGCGTTGAAGCGATGGCCGAATTCATGACCGCTAGCGGCGAAGACGCGCCCGACATGACGCTCGATGTCGTGCTCGACGGCAAGGTCGCCAAGACGGTCACGATCAATTCGTCGAACCTGTTCTCGTTCGACAACAAAGTGGTGCTGACCGGCGACAAAGTCACGAGCGGCGAACACAAACTCGAGTTCCGCAAGAAGGGCACCGGCCCAATTTATTTCAACGCATACTCGACAAACTTCACGCTCGAAGATGACATCAAAAAAGCGGGCTTGGAGATCAAAGTCGAACGCCAATTTTACAAATTGAAACGCGTTGAGAAATCGATCAAAGTCGAAGGCGCACACGGCCAGTCCGTCGGCCAGAAAGTCGAAAAATACGAACGCGAACCGCTGGCGAATCTGGCTCAATTGAAGAGCGGCGATTTGATCGAAATCGAGATGGTGATCGACAGCAAGAACGACTACGAATACATCCTGTTGGAAGACGCAAAAGCCGCCGGATTCGAAGCAGTGGAAGTTCGTAGCGGTTACAACGGCAACGACATGGGCGCCTACGTCGAATTCCGCGACGAACGCGTCTGCCTCTTCATACGCCGCCTGGCCCGAGGCAAGCACAGCGTCGCATACCGGATGCGCGCCGAAATCCCCGGAACATTCAGCGCGCTGCCAACACGAGCCAGCGCGATGTACGCTCCGGAATTGAAAGCGAATTCAGATGAAATGAAATTGAAGATCGCGGATTAACAGCTTTCACGCAAAGACGCAAAGAACCGCCAAGGCGCCAAGAAAAAGAGGGAAGTGAGTGTGCCTGATTGATGAGATCAGGCACACTTTTTTTACTGTCGTTTTGAATCTGCGGTATTATCCGTCGTCTTCCCCAAACATCGCGAGCACGGCTTCAGTCCCACAGCCTCCGCATCCGCTGCTGTTGCGTAGTCGTGTCGACTCGCTGCGGAGAGGCGCTTCGCGATAGAACATTCTGCTTTGTGATACGTCGTGGTTTTGCTTCCGCCAGACGCACAAAACGGCTTCGCTTCTTCTTGCGTTTTCGGTTCGTTTTTTAATCCCCACATTCCGGCTTGATTTGCTTTTGCTTCCTCCTGCCAACTTTTCAAAAGCACGTATTCGTCTTTCGAAATTCCGAGCGGCATTACGATCGCGTAGCCTTGCTTGAGCATGATTTCGCGCAGTTCGATTTCCGGTTTTGAGGCATCGTCCGGAACGAGAAACACATTCGCGACGACGCGTCCGTGCATGTCGATGGGATCGCTCGCGAGTTTCACGCGCACGCGTTTGCCTTCGACCAATTCGATATTCTTTGCAGTCGCCTCGCGAGCCATCGGTGCCGGGTCCTTGTACCAGCGCGTGGTCTCGGGCGCGTTCATGCCGTTGTATCGCATGTGCAGACCGTTTTCGAGAACGACCGTGTCACCGTCGACGACCGAACGTACACGGTAGATTCCGCCGTCTTTGATGTCGAGCGGCAGCGACTTTTTTTCGGAGGGCGGAGCGAACATAAACCAGCCAAGCGCGATCCCCACTCCAATGCAAGCAAGTATGCCGAGGGCCGTGCGCATGAGTCACCGTGTTCGGAGCGGAAACAAATCGTCAGGATGTTCTTATCTGGATGCTACACCGAGACGCGATGAACGCTAGTGTGACACGATGACGAAACGCGAATTCAATCGGCGACGGTGTATACTGAGTGCCGTTCATTTTTGAAAGAGATCATCCGCCCATGCTGACAACTCGTCGCTCTTCGCTCCTGTTTGTGACCCTCGCGCTTCACTGCCTTTTTGCATCGAGCGGCGATTGGCCACAATGGCGTGGCCCCAATCGTAATGCTATTTCCGACGAAACCGCGTGGTCCTCAACATGGCCGAAAGAAGGCCCGAAAGTCCTGTGGTCCGCATCCATCGGAACGGGTTATGCGGCCGTCGCAATCAAAGATGGTCACGTGTTGACAATGGGTAACGAGAAAGGCGAGGACATCGTTTGGTGTTTGGACGCTGCGACCGGAAAGGTGATCTGGCGCTTCGCCTATCCCAGCGAACTCGATCCGCATTCCCATGCAGGCGGACCGGGATCGACGCCCGCCATCGATGGCGGTTTCGTATACACGATGAGCAAGCACGCGCAGATTCATTGCCTAGACGCAGCGACGGGTAAAGTAAAATGGACCAAGAACGCGGTCACGGATTTCGGTGCGCCGAAACCGGAGTGGGCGTTCTCGTCATCACCCGTTATTTCCGGCGACACCCTGTTGCTCAACGTGTTTGCGAGCGGCCTGGCGTTGAACAAAAACACGGGCGACGTGATATGGAAAGGCTCCGGTGTGAGCGCGTATGCGTCGCCCGTTTTGTTTAAAATAAAAGACGGAACCGGCGCTGCGTTTTTCGGAAAAGAGACGCTGTACGGTGTCAACCTTGCCGATGAAAAAGCGCTCTGGGAAATCCCGTGGAAGACAGCGTGGGGCGAGAATAATCCGGACCCGATCATCGTCGGTGATCAGGTTTATATTTCGTCGGGCCACGGACTCGGTGCGGCGTTGTTTAAATTAAATGAAGACGGAAAACCGACGCGCGTCTGGGAGAACAAAGCGTTCGGAAATCACATAGCCACGTCGATTCTAAGCGATGGATTTTTGTACGGATTCACCGGCCTCATACATCGCAAGCCGACAGCCGAAAAGCCGTACAGTATGAGCTGCGTCGATTTTAAAACAGGTCAGACAAAGTGGACCCAGAACGACTTATTGGGGCAAGTCATGCTGGCCGGAGACCGATTGATTCTGATGACGACCGAAGGCGAGTTGATCATCGTAAAAGCGTCGCCTGAAAAGTATACAGAATTGGCGCGCGCAAAAGTGCTCGAATCAAAACCGTCCGGGGGCAAAGGACCTCCGAAAAAATGCTGGACCGTTCCCGTGCTTTTGGACGGACGTCTTTATTGCCGCAACGCCAACGGCGACCTCGTCTGTCTTGATCTTTCGAAGTAGTTGAGATGTTGCGCGTCTCATTCTAAAATCATTCGCGACGATTCGCGTTCATTCGCTCGATTCGATGTTTAAATGCCGTTGCCGTTTCGCAGACACCACCATAGGTATCCGAATTCAATGACGACTCTCCGCTCGCTGCTCTTTTCACTATTCCTCCTCCCTTTCGCTGTTCTCACCGCGCAAGACGCACCCGTGATTGATCGCGATTTTACGATCGAAATTCAACCGCCGAGCCTCACCGAAAAGGTTACGTTCAAGGCGCGCAACCTCTTCAATCACGCGGTTTATTTAGCAGACGATGAATGCAACGGACGCCTCGCGGGCAGCCCCGGCGAAGAGAAAGCGCGCAAGTACCTCATCAAAAATCTGCTCGATATTGGCTATGACAATGTCCGCCAATTTCCGTTTCAATTCACTGGCGATGTTCGGATGGGTGACAAGAATAAATTGGAACTGCGTGATGGTGTGAAGAAAACCATCGCGTTCGAGATCATCACTGATTTTAAACCCATGCCGATCAGCGCGGCGGGTGAAGGCAGCGGAACGCTCGTCTTCGTGGGCTACGGGATCAGCGCCGCCGACAAGAGCTACGACGATTACGCCGGGCTTGATGTGAAGGGCAAAGTTGTCTGCTGTTTGCGTGGCGAACCAGAGAAAGCTGACGGTACTCGCATCGGCGGTTCAAACGATCCTCACGCCGCCGCGAATGTGTACAGTGACC
Organism: Planctomycetota bacterium; assembly: GCA_037129555.1. Classification (GTDB taxonomy): domain Bacteria; phylum Planctomycetota; class SZUA-567; order H5-PLA8; family H5-PLA8; genus JANXLS01. The sequence continues at coordinate 16,004 of JBAXUS010000019.1, read as the reverse complement.
TCTTTTACAAGGCGAGCACCGCGCGCGACAAAGGCGCTGTGGCGTTGATCATCATTGATGGCGAACGCGGCATCGCGCCCGACAAGAAAATTCAACCCGACATGATTCGCGCGGGCGGACGCCGACACTGCGGTTTTCCGCTGATTCAAGTGCTGCCCGACGTTGCCGAAAAGTTTTTCGATGGCGGCAAGAAGTGTGCGGATTTGAAGAAAGTAATCAGCGATAAACTCGCCCCAGCAAGTTTCGCGGTTGACGGCGTCACGATTAATTTCGCAGTCGATATCATCCGCGAACGCGCCACGGATTACAACCTCGCAGTCGTGCTACCCGGGAACGATCCGGTATTGAAAGACGAGATCGTCGTCATTGGCGCGCACTATGACCACCTCGGTACCGGTAATGAATTCTCGCTCGCCGACAAAGCCGACATGGGCAAGATTCATCGCGGTGCGGACGACAACGCGTCGGGCACATCGTCGGTGCTTGAAATGGCCGGAGCGATGTACAAGAACCGCGCGGCGTTGAAGCGCACCGTCTGGATCATGTTCTTCGGCGCAGAAGAAATGGGCACGCTGGGGTCGAATGATTTCGTCAAGACACCGCCGTTTGATTTTGACATCAAGAACGTAGCGGCGATGGTGAACCTCGACATGGTCGGGCGCTGCAAAGAAAACAAACTGATGGTCTACGGCGCTGCGACGGGAACGGGCTTTGGTGAATTGCTCAAGCGCAACGACAAAAGCATCGGCATGGAATTGAAAACAAGCCCCGACGGCTTCGGCGGCTCGGATCAACTCGCGTTCATGAATGCCGGAATTCCGGTGCTCTTTTTCTTCACCGGTTCGCATGCGGACTACCACAAGCCCAGCGACACGGCGGACAAATTAGACGTCGCTGCTCAAGCCAAAATCACGGCGCTGGCCTTCCAAACAGCGGTCGATCTGATCAATGCGCCCGAGCGTCCGAAGTTCGTGAAAGTCGAAGCACCGAAGATCACCGGCGGCATGGGCGGCATTCGTTTGGGGACGCTGCCGGATTATGCGTACGACGGAAAAGGCCTGCGCATCAATGGCGTCCGCGAAGGTTCGCCCGCAGATAAAGGTGGACTCAAAGCGGGCGATATTTTAATCATGCTCGGCGGTCGAAAACTTGAAAACATCAACGACTACATGAACGCGCTCGCGCAGGCAAAGCCGAACGTTGAGACGCCAATCCGCATCATTCGCGATGGGAAAGAAAAAGACGTGGTCGTGATTCCAGAGAAGAAGGAATAGAAGTGGGCGGCTTTGTTTCGCCGCCCGGTTTTCTTGAATTCGCACGCAAAAAAACGGGCTGGTAAGCCCGTTCTACATTGGCGGTTTATTTTACGCGATGACGCTTTTGACGACCTCGCCGTGGATGTCAGTAAGGCGGAAATCGCGGCCTTGGAAGCGGTAGGTCAGGCGCGTGTGGTCGATGCCCATTAAGTGCAAAATCGTCGCATTCAAATCGTGAACGTGGACCGGGTCTTTGACGATGTTGTACGAGTAATCGTCGGTCTCGCCGAACGTCGTCCCAGCCTTCACGCCGCCGCCAGCCATCCAGACGGAGAAGCAGCGCGGGTGATGATCGCGACCATAATTGTCCTCGGTCATCGCGCCTTGGGAATAAACGGTTCGACCAAATTCGCCGCCCCAGAACACGAGCGTGTCGTCCAGCATGCCACGCTGTTTCAAATCGTTGATCAGCGCCGCTGTCGGCTGATCGGTATCCGAGCACTGTCCACGAATGGCCTTGGGTAGCGTGAAATGTTGATCCCAGCCCCTGTGATACAACTGGACGAATCGCACGCCACGTTCGCACAGCCGCCGCGCGAGCAGACAGTTCGCCGCATACGTCCCGGGTTTCTTGACGTTCGGGCCGTACATGTCAATGATGTTCGCTGGCTCCTTCGACGTATCCGTCAATTCCGGCACCGACGTTTGCATCCGGAACGCCATTTCGTATTGCGCAATGCGGGTCGAAATTTCTGGATCTCCGACAGTACCGAGATGAGCTGTATTAAGCGCACCGAGTTCGTCAAGCGTTTCGCGCCGTACCTCAGGGCTTACGCCATCGGGGTTCGACAAGTACAACACCGGGTCGCGCCCGTTTCGGAATTTCACGCCCTGATACTTCGACGACAAAAATCCGCTGCCCCACAACCGATCATACAACGGCTGGTCGTCGGGACGCCCGGTACCAATCGATGTCAGTACCACGAACGATGGAAGGTCTTTGTTTTCGCTACCGAGACCATACGAAACCCACGAGCCGAAGCTGGGGCGTCCGGCCAATTGCGCGCCGGTTTGGAAGAACGTGATCGCCGGATCGTGGTTGATCGCTTCCGTGTTCAGCGAGCGGATGATGCACATCTCGTCAGCGATTTGGGATGTGTAGGGCAGCAGTTCGCTGAGCCACGCGCCGGACTTGCCGTGCTGTTTGAATTTGAAGATCGAATTCGCAACCGGGAATTTTTTCTGACCGGACGTCATCGTCGTAATACGCTGGCCTTTGCGGATTGAGTCCGGCAAATCCTGTCCGCGAAGTTGGTCGAGCTTTGGTTTGTAATCGAAGAGTTCGAACTGCGACGGCGCACCGGATTGGTGCAGATAAATGATGCGCTTGGCCTTCGGTGCGAAATGCGGAATGCCGTTCATCCCGCCGAATTTCGACGAATCGAATTTGTCGTCACCCATGGCCATGCGGCCCATGAGGGAACTCAACGCCGCGATGCCCGCGCCGGCGGTGGCCTTCTTGAGGAAGATGCGGCGGTTCATGGCGTCTTGAAGCTTCAACGCGGATGTGTCGATCTGTTTGGACATAATAATCTCCCCATCTCAATCCTAGGCTATTCGCCCAATCACTATTAAGCGACGAACAATCGGCACGCAACCGTTGTGCATTCACTTCGAATCAAATCTCAATACCGCCAAGTTTTCAACACGCGCTCTGAGCCATATCGGCTTCGCGAAAAGTCAACAGAAAGCGTTCTGTCATTCCATGTCACCGTCAAAGGCACCGACGTTAAACGTTCGCGTTCAAGCGCCGTTATGTATCCCTCGACAACTACGCGCTTCCCAAAAGCAATGTCATCTTTAACAATCCAAACCCAATGGTTGCCGCTGTGCATGGCACCTGCATCGTTGATATAAACGCTCAGTGTCTGGGAACCGTCAGGTGAGCGCAAATCCTGACCGCGAGTCGACGCAAAGAGAAACGCTTCTAAAGACACTTTAGGTGGAACAAAGGCACACAAACATCGATATCCAAACGCAAGCATCAACACAAGCGCGACAATTGTAAAGATCCTCTTTCGCGCCTTCGCCGAGGCATCGACCATACGTAGACTCCTCGCAATTAAGTTGGAGTTACTCTACTCCCGCGTCACCATTTCATCCAAATTCAAAATCACATTCGCCGTCATCGTGTACGCCGCCAACTCCACCGGATCGAGTTTCGGATCCGCTTTTGTTTCGCCGATGGCGATCAGTTTCTTGGCCGAATCGGTTTCGGATTTGTACTTCTCTAATCGCTTTTGCAAACCGGTCAGCAAGACTTTTGATTCCGCATCGGTCGGTGCGCGACCGATTGCGCGACGGAAGCCGAGGGTCACGCGGTCGGCGGGTGTGGCGCCACCTTCTTTGATCATGCGTTCAGCCAGCGAGCGCGAGGCTTCGACGTAGGTCATTTCGTTGAGCAACGTCAACGCTTGGAGCGGCGTGTTCGTGCGTGAGCGTTTGATCGTGCAGGTTTCGCGACCGGAGGCATCGAAGATCAGCATTTGTGGCGGGGCGCACGTGCGTTTCCAAATTGTGTACATGCTGCGGCGATAGAGGCCGTCGCCGGTGTCGTGCTTGTAGTTGCGCAGATTTCCGTAGGCACTGGTTTCGTCCCACACTCGGTCGGGCATGTACGGGCGGACGGACGGTCCGCCGCTGGTTTCGACCAGCAATCCCGCCGCGAACAACGCTTGATCGCGGATGATTTCGGCTTGGAGACGGAAGCGCGGGCCGCGCGCGAACAAGCGATTCTCGGGATCTTTTTCAATCAATGCTGGCGTCACGCTGCTGCTCTGACGGTACGTTGCGCTGGTCACGATCAATTTTTGGAACGCCTTCATGTCCCAGCCCACGCGAATGAATTCTGTCGCGAGCCAATCGAGCAATTCCGGGTGGCTCGGCCAATCGGCTTGAGAACCAAAGTTCTCAGTGGACTTCACCAATCCGTAGCCGAAGAATTTTTCCCAGAAGCGATTCACCTGAACGCGCGCGGTGAGCGGGTTCGACGGATCGACGATCCACTTCGCCAGACCCAACCGGTTCATCGGCGCTCCAGCGGGCATTTGCGGGAGACTCGCGGGCAACGCCGCTACGACTTTATCGCCAGGCTTATCATACTGTCCGCGAATCAATAAGAACGCGTCGCGCGGCTTGTCCATTTCTTTCATGACCATCGTCGTAGAGATTTTTTCGTTCAAGTCATCGATTGACTTTTTAATTTTCGCCGCGTCCATCTCAGCGTGCTTGACCGGGTTGTCGGTGTTTTCGCGGAAGAACTTTTCGATCTCCGTTCGCTGGGCCGGAGTGCGTTTGGCGGCTTCTTTTTCAAGCGCGGCACGCAACGAAGCAGGCACGTTTTCGCCGGTCAATTTCACCAACGCGGGCGGCAACGACGACGTCGATAAGCGGAAGCGTCCGATGTTGTGCCCGGCGATGAGTTCATGTTTCAGCTTCACGGTGATCGTCGCGTTTGCCGGTATGGCAACGGGCGCAGCGGCCAGGAACATCGCTTTGCGCGGGACACGTTTTTCCGGTTCATTACCATTCACGGCCCAGCCCTTTTTATCCTTCGCACCCTTCCCTTTTTTGGGCTTGTTTTCAACGATAAATTTGACTTCATATCCGGCCTGCTCATAGTCCGTGGCGGCTTTGACAAATTCGATCTCAATGGGCGTGGCCAATCCAGGCGCGGTTATTTCTGCTTCGACACCGGTCAAAACAAAGTTACCATTCGTGAAGCGTCCGAGGCTCTGATTCGGTAGCGAGGCATCCGGTAAAACTTCGATCCGCAGCCCGCTGCATTCACCCGCAGCAATCGGACCGCTCGCAATGTATGTGTCGTTCGGCGGATTCTTTCCACTGGCAAGCCACGAGCCATCGGCCTGGCGCGTGAACGTCGCGCCGCCTTGACTCTTGACGTCTTTGAGTTCCACATCATTCCATGCAGTGGTTGTTTTCTTCAGTGTTTCCAGAAAACCTTTTTCCCACGCGGCGGCAAGTTTCGGAATATCCTTTTGAGCCGCCGTAACCTTCGCTTGCGCGACCGCAGCTTCCTTTTCCAACCGAGCGAGATCAGCGGCCTGAGCCGCGGTTGGGGCGCTCAAAAGAGGTGCGGAGTTTGTGCCGTCTTTGCCACACATACCGCTTTCAGGAACGTTATTAAAAAACGCGAACATGCTGTAGAACTCGCGCTGCGTAATCGGATCGTATTTATGATCGTGGCAGCGGCAGCAATTCATAGTCAGCGCGAGCCATGTTTGACCCGTCGTCTCGACGCGATCAATAACCGTTTCGATGCGCCATTCTTCAGCAATAGAACCACCTTCATTCGTGAGGCGGTGGTTGCGATTGAAACCCGTCGCGATGATCTGCGAGCGCGTTGCATTCGGAAGCATGTCGCCGGCAAGTTGCTCAACCGTGAATTGATCGAACGGCATGTTTTTGTTGTAGGCGTCGATGACCCAATCGCGCCAGTGCCACATGTCGCGGCTGCCGTCAGCCTGGTAGCCGTTGCTGTCGGCGTAGCGTGCGAAGTCGAGCCATTTCAGCGCCATTGTTTCGCCATAACGAGGCGACGCGAGCAGGCGATCCACTTGCTTTTCATACGCGTCGGGCGAGGTGTCGGCGAGGTACGCATCCACTTCGGCAGGCGTCGGCGGGAGGCCCGTCAAATCGAGCGAAGCGCGGCGCAGCAATGCGTACTTGCTGGCTTCCGTCGTCGGTTTCAGACCTTCTTTTTCAAGTCGTGCGAGCACAAAGTTATCGATCGGATTGCGCACCCACGCAGCGTTTTTAGTCTCAGGCAATTCCGGACGCTTGGGCGTTTGGAACGCCCAATGACCTTGGAATTCAGCACCCTGATCAATCCATTGCTTGAACAGTTCGACTTGCTCAGGCGTGAGTTTCTTACCCACTCCCGGCGGCATGCGTTCGTCGTCATCTTTAGATGTGATGCGCTTAAGCAATTCGCTCTCAACGGACTTCCCGGGAACGATGGCTTTCGCACCGGACTTGGCGGGCTTGAGTGCGCTATCGCGTTCGTCCAACCGCAACTTCGATTTGCGCTTGGCCTCGTCCGGCCCGTGGCACGTGAAACACGTGTCGGACAAAATCGGGCGAATGTCACGATTGAAATCGATCTTGTTTTGAGCCGCTTGAGATGACACAGCGGCGGCTAAAAGTGTGGCAATAATGAGCTTAAACTTCATATCGAGTGTCTCCGAATCCGTGCTTAATCGTACACCATTAAGACGCGCTCGCATCGTGAAAATTTGGGGAATAATGTGATGATTCGTTACAATCTCAGATTGAGGATCGGCATCCCAATAACACGACATCCATTGTTCACTTTCCCCATTCCACGCATTATCGGAAATTCAATTCTCTTTTCGATTCTCTCGAATAAATTAGGATACATAACACACGAGTTTTCAGGCCCTCATGCGAACAGTCGTTCCCAAAAAACAAAGCCTCTTGAGGCACCCGCTGACGTGTCTTGCCGGGTCGCTTGCGCTCAACGCGCTGGCTGTTGTTGTGTTGGGAATTGCGATGCCGGAGATTCGGATTGAGCCGGATGCTCCGCGCACGACGACGGCACTCGGCGGGATTCTGTCGCCGCCGATGATTGACTACGCCGACGAAAAAGTGCCGCCGATGAACGAGACCGACTCCGCCGCACAACCGTTTCCGATCACCAATTCACTCCCCGCCGACTTGTTCGAATCGTTCCAACCTGAGCCCGAGAAACTCAACGGATTTCTCGATACCCAAGAAGGCGGCACGGCGTTGCGCCCGGATGGCGTGAAGTCCGGCGGAGGCGGCGGCGAAAATGCAGAATCTGAAACGTTCGGACATGAAGCGAGCAATGACCGCGTGTGGTCGCGTAAGATTTGGAAGACCACGGCCAACAGACTAGAAGCGGATTCGGATGCCGTCGTCTCGCGCCCGGCCACAACTCCCGGCGTATTAAAAAATCCCGGAGCAGGGGACGGGCTTGGAAACGGAAATGGCTCCGGCGCGTTGGGAAGTCAAGGTTCGGGAACCGGCTCGGGCGCAGGCGTCAACGGCTCAAACATCGGGTCCGGAATCGGCACGGCGGCACCTGTCGCGGTCTCGAAAAAGCCGAGCGTCGTCAGCATGAGCCGGGGCATCTATCCGTCTTCCGCTCGAAGCGCGCGCCACGAAGGAACCGTCGTGCTTAATGTGGAGGTACTGCCGACGGGACTAGTCGGAACCGTGTCCGTCAAAACATCGTCCGGACACGACGACCTCGATCAAGCAGCGATCAGCGCAGCGAAAGAATGGCGCTTCACCGGCGCACTAAAAGACGGAGTTCCCGTCGCGTTTTGGTACTCAATCCCATATCAATTTGTGCTGACAGAACAATAATGAAGGCATGCGTATCACGAGCTTTATTTTACTGCTGTTTGTCCGCGATTTTGACTCACTTACACTCTCAAAGCGACAGACTTGGGCCGCAGGATCCTCGGGGCTTGAACATCTTCAGCGGTCAAACCGTTGAACATTTGTAAATCACCAATGGCCTGTTCAGTTGTCTCGACACTGCGCGCGGCGTCATCGACTTCGCCGGAAATGCGGGTCGGGTCTTGGCGCATGACGGTCATTTCCGAGAGCGCTGAAATTTTCGAATAGATGCGAGCCAGTTCCAATTCGACGAATTCGAGATTCTCTTTGGCGCGATCCAGATTGGCGTGACGATCATCGACGGTCTTGAGCGTGTCTTCGAGGCTGCGCCGTTTCTTCGCGGCAAGGTCGCTGACATCGCTGTCCTGAATCTCGTTCAATTTCGTTTTGGCCGCCAGTTCCAACGCGTCAATTTCACCCACGTCCGTGGTGCTCAAAAAGCGTTGCAGCGCCCCCTGCGTGTGCAACAATTTCAGATAAACCCACAGCATCCGATTCGCGCCGTTGACTTGCGATTCCACAATTGTTTCAGCGGACAACGGATTCTTGTCATCGTCGCCCCCGGACGGTGTGCTCTGCAAGGATTCGCAGCGCTTTTTCAATTGCTCGAAGAGTGCTTTCGACTGCGGATCAAGGCCCATAAACAACCGATTGAATCGCAGCGCCATTTCGTCTTCTGAAACCGCAGCGGTCTCCGCACCGGACTGGGCCAACACGTGGCGTCGAAAACGCGCGTTCCCAACCATCGCCGACAACAGCGCGATTTCGCCTGCCATCGACAGAGCGAAAACGGCATCGCGAAATCCCGGCGCGAGTAGAAAAATACCAGCGGACGTGAAGAGGTATAGCAGATTCCAGTGCTGCCAGAACGCCGCCTTAAGATAGTCTCCGAAACCAACCGAGCCGGACATGCCGCCTCCAGATTTGTCTAACCACCCATTTTACGGATGAAGATCACCCTACGATCCATGTACTGAATCACACGACTCCTGCTTCCGCTTCCATCTTCGCGATTTTAGCGCGGATGTATTGTACTCGCTCGGCGAAAACCGGCTGGGCTTGCGCGTCCACTGCGGGCCGGTCCGGACGCGGGGCGTGACACTGTTCGATGATCGTACCCGGCGCATTTGAAAAAAGAAAAATGCGGTCACCCAAAAACACGGCTTCCTCAATTGAATGCGTGACAAAAAATATCGTCGCTTCCGACTTCGCCCATAAATTGATCAGCAAATCCTGCATGCGCAACCGCGTCATCGGATCGAGCGCGCCGAACGGTTCGTCCATCAGCAAAATGCGCGGATTTAAAATGAGTGACCGCGCGATCGCCACGCGTTGCCGCATCCCTCCCGACAATTGGTGCGGGTATTTCAACGCGTCGCGCTTCGCATCCAAACCCACGCGTGCGATCCAATCGGCAGCCCGATCATGCCGCTCACCGCGCTTGACGCCCTGACACTCCAACCCGAACGCCACGTTATCCAACACAGTGCGGTTGTCGAACGCTGTGTACTCCTGAAAAATCATGCCGCGATCGGCTTCCGGGCCGGTCACCGGTTTATTAAAAACGAGCACCTCGCCTGATGTCGGCGGATATTGCGGTTCCAGTCCGGCAATGAGTTTCAGCAGCGTACTTTTCCCACAGCCTGATGGCCCGAGCAACGCGACCAATTCGCCGACGCCGACCAGGTCCTCGACATGGAACGACACGTTCTTGATCGCCGTGTATTCACGCCTCGTCCCGGCGTGATAGGTCTTCGTTACGTTTTTGAAATCGACAACATGCGGTCGATTCGATCCGATGCTTGAAACATGTACCGGCTGTTGAGAAACAAAAGGAGCGTTTTCCATAGCGTTGTTTGTCGGTCCCCCGAAGCACGTATTGCTTGTGGCTTAAATAGTACGCAACAATTTTACGCAGTTTCTTTATATGGAAACAGGTACCGTTGTAGAGCCAGCAACATGCGGTCGATGACGAACGCCGCAAGCGTGATCGCAATCAGTGTCAAATACACGTACTCCGTTTCGCTGCGCCGCTTGGACACGTCGATCAAATGCCCGGCCCCGTAAGTCGTATCAATCTGCTCTGCTAAAATAATGTATCCGAACGCCAAGCCAAAAAGCAATCGCAGCGAGCTGTAAATATTCGGCAGTGCAAGTGGGACGAGCACTTTGAAAAACGTCTGAGACGTCTTAGCACCCAGGGTCATCGATGTCTGTACAAATCGCTCTTCCACGTCAGCGACCGCCGTCGCGGAGTCATAGACAATGAACATGACGCACGCGACAAAAATAAAGAGCACCTTCTGCGTTTCCTGCGTACCGAACCACATCAACGTCAGCGGGACGAGCGCTGAGACCGGCACGTTACGCCCGAAGACGGAGATCGGCATAAAGAACGCATGCACACGCGGCCACGCACCGCAGACCACTCCGAGCGGCACTCCCACCAATGCGGCCAATCCAAATCCCGACACCAAGCGAATCAGCGACGCCAACAAATTGCGCGACAGTTCAGCTTCAAACCACAGCGGCTTGACCTTGGCCAGCGTCTCGCCCACGCTCGGCAAAATCAATGGCGTGACAATCCGAGATTCCGCGTCGGGCGCGCGCGTCACGTAGTACCACGCGAGCACAATCAACGCGACCGTCGTCGCCCCGGCACCAATGCGCCAAGCCAGACTCGGTTCCCCGCGCAATTTGAAGAGCATGATCAATGAGCTCCGTTTCGAGATGAGTTCGGAACGAATGAACGCGCGGCTAAATGTTCAGCCCCAAAGGGGCAGCATAATGTAGCCCAGGCCATAAGGCCTGGGAAATGTTACCCGACTAATTGAAGCCCTGAAAGGGCGACATAAATTGCCATTGAACCGAACGCTCTGTTAATTTATGCCGCGCCGTTGGGGCTATCAATTCACTTTACTGTCAAACCTAGGGCTTACGCCCTAGGCTACATTATTTCGCCCTTTCGGGGCTAATTGCAAACAACTCCATTACTATTGTTCCAGCGGATAGATCTTCACTTCCACGCGGCGGTTCTTTGCGTGATCGAACGGATTCGTCGGATCAGCCGGACGGTCCCAGCCCATGCCGATGGTCGAGACTTGGTTCGGTGGAATCGAAGGATACTTCGCAAGCAATGTCTGCCGCACGGCATTTGCGCGCTGCTGTGACAACTCTTTAACGGCGGAGTCCGGAATTTTGCCCTGCATCGATCCGTCCGTGTGGCCTTCGATCACGACGCGACACGCTCCGAATTGGCCAGAGACTTTCGAGATTTCATCGATCGTGAAATCGACTTGCGGATCGTAGAGTTCGTCGACCGGCTTCCCGTTCGCACCCGTGCGCGAGACCGTCTTCTTCAAGTCGGAACTGTTAGGGAAGAAGCGGATCACAACCGTCTTCGTCAAGATTTCGCCCGACTCGGCTTTGATTGACGAGACCGTCTTCGGCACAAACGTCGTGATGTATTTGTTCTTACTAGCCGCGTACTTCTCTTCTTTTCCGAGCTTTTGAATGATCGAGAAATCGGCGACCTGATCGAAGTCCACTTTAGCGCCGACCTTGCCGACAGCCTTATAAAGGTAGTACGCGTTATCCCACGTGCGCTGGAAGTTCGTCGGGCTGTTGGAATTCAACATGAACTCCTGATTCTCAGCGAAGTTTGTCCAATGCGCGTCGCCCAGCATGCCCAGCGCATCCGCAGGCGGAATCGAAAAGCCGTCGGCCATCCACTTCGCTGCTTCAGCCTGTTTGTCTTGAGCGTCGAGAGCGTCCACGGCATCGAATATCCCACGGACGAGGCCTTCCATAATTGCCGGATGATCCTTGGCGAAATCCGCACGTGCGAACCAGACGTCTGCGATCAGATGATTCGCGTCATGCGTCGTCACCAGCATCTTGTTGCCTTTTATTTTTTCCAGTTTGTAAATGTCCGGTGCCCACGACACACACGCCGACACGGTCTTGTCCACTGCAAACGCTTTTGACGCTTCGAACGCGTCGCTCGTGTATTTGAATTTCACTTCAGACGGCTGCACACCGCCATTGATCAGCGCGTTGAGAATGAAATATTGCGAAGGCGAATTCTGCGCCAGCACAATCGTCTTGCCGCGCAAATCGCTGATCGATTTGATCGTGTCGCGCACGACGATTCCGTCGCCACCGTTCGACCAATCAATCTGCTGATAGACACGAGGCATGGTGCGCGAATCTTTCTTCAAGCCGTCGATCAACAGCGGCAACATATCGACCGTGCCCCAGCCGATGTGGACGCTGCCCGCCGCGAAAGCATCGCGCATCCCAACCGGATCGTCGATCAAGACGAGTTCGACTTTGAACGTTTTGCCGTCCGGCGACTTCCACAATTTTTTAGGCTTGAAGCCTTCGTTCGCAAACACAATCGGAGCCCAGCCGGCCCAGACGTTCAACGCAAAGCGCACCGTCTCATCGTTCATTTTCGCATATGACGCAGCGCCCTTGACAGGAGGCAACTTGTCTTCGGGTACGTATTCGTATTTCTTCGCGGTCAGGCCGTCGTTGGCGTCAGCGGCTTCCGTTCCACCCGCAGCCACTGCAGTAGTCTTCGTGTCGGAATTTTTTGTCGCATCTTTCGAACCAATCGTGTCATTCGGTTTATTCTTCGGAAAAATCAAATCAGTCCGAAACACCGCATATCCTGCCAACGCCATGACCACAAGCGCCACAACAACGTAAAACAACGGTTTCGGCTTACCCGCTTCCCCATAATCGTTCATTGTGTTGCCTCCTTTGTTTTGGTGGATTCCATGACAATAAGACGTAATTTGCAGGCAGTAGCTTTAAAAATTCGCTCGCAGCCGCTGAATGCGCAATGTTACTACCGACATTAGTACGTAATTAACTTGAGCCCCAAAAGAACACGCAACTCACGATGAATTCACATGCTACATTCGCCGACATGTCGCCAGCGCCTCATTTTTTGTTGCAGTTTTCGGGATAGGCTTTAAGTGTTAACGCTACATGAATTTCGAATTTAATTCAATGCATAATCTAGAATTTTAAAGACAGACACGAATCTAAAATAGATGTATGTCTGATCCAAAATGGCCGCATCAATTTATTCCAAGTAACCCAAATCAGCCAAGCGCTTCTCGACGGCCTGCTGCTCTTCGCTCGTGTAGACCGGCTGTTCCACGACAGGCTGAGCGGTGGCGATGTGTGCTGCGTTGGCTGCGATGTGAAGGTTCGGTTTCGTTTCGAAAATGTGCTGCATGGCTTTTCCGGTCACATCCGCCGGTATGGGCAGCCCCATAGCGGCGAGCAGCGTCGGGCAAATATCCGCAATACTCGCACGAGGAGCCTCGCCGTTGCTGGGCCTAATTCCAGGGCCGGAGAACGCGTAGACGCCATCCGGTCGGTGAACTCCGCAGATAGTGTTCGGCGTAGCGCGGACGGTGAAACTGCGCGAAAGTTTATTGCGCGGAAAATAGCCGTTTGTCGCGCCCAGTACGATGTCGGGGAGATTCAGCTCTTCTTTGCGCGCGTAAATGTCCTCGCCTTTCCAAACGTCTTGAAACACCGGCAGATCAGTGCCGGGGATTTTAACAGCTCGGAACTTTTCGATCAGTGCGTTGCGCACGGTATCGAATTCATCACGCGTCACGATGCCATGCGGCTCGCGGCCCTTCTTATTCAGGTACACAAATCCATGAATGCCGACGTGCGCCATGTAGGCCTTCGTCTGGCTCCAGTCGAGCGCCATTTCTTTATTGCTCTGCTTGCGTTCCAATTTCTTGAAACTGAAAGAGGTGAGGCGGCGGCGGAATTTGTCGAAACCGCCAAGCGGCTTCAAATAGCCCCATTCGCGCAGCAGGTTGTTGACGAACACGCGCCCGTCGCTGCTACCGTGACCGTGATCCGAGCAGATCAATCGCAGTGTGCGCGGATTGTCGCCGGAATTCAGTTCCAGGACACGCGCGATCGAGTCGTCGATGCGACGGAAAAACGTTTGGATCAGGGCTCGTCGCATAGGATTTTCACGTGTCTGTTTCGATGCTGCGTCGCACCACTTCCATGCCTTGTGGAAGACGATGTCAGTTGTCTGCAAGTACGCGACTTGAAAGCGCGTCGGGCGCGTCTTCTGGAGATGCGTGGCGAGCAATTCCAACACGTCCACCGAGTAGATCGCGCGTCCGATGTTGCGCTCAAACGCGGCGTCGTCACCGGTATCTTTCTCCCAGCCTTCTTCGAATTGAAAGAGCAACTCGGGCGCGAGTTGCAGGATTTCGTCGCGCAAGTCGGGCGGATTAGTGAACTGACTATCAACATTGGGTGTCTCGAAGCCGCTGACCATGTACCCGTTCTTCAATGGATACGGAGGGTAATTGCGCGGCAAAAATATCGAACCCGCCGAGATGCCCGCTTGACTGAGAATACTGAGAATGCTGGAGTCGCGTTGAACGGAGCTATCATGAAAGCGGAAGCGGTGAGTGCCGGGATCGAAACGCACGAAATCGAGGACGCCATGCAATCCCGGCTCTTTGCCCGTAAGCCATGTCGTCCAGGCTGTCGCCGAATGCGGCGGGATTGTGGACTCCAAAATGCCGTAGCTGGCGCTCTTCAAAAACGCGCCGAGGATCGGCATAGTACCGTCTTCAACCAACGGCAGGAGCACGTCCCAGCAGACGGAGTCTAATGCCAAAACACGCACCTGATCATACGGCACAAATTGCGACGACATCTCGGACTCACTGCTCACAAAACGCTCCCTATTTACGTGACGCGCCAGCCGAAACTGTCGATACTTCACAACTTCCAATTCAATAAACTGATTTCAGGCGCGCCAGATGTTTTGGATTGCCCACAACCGACGTTGAGCGTTTCTGACATGAAAGTACATTCGCCAAGAAATTAAAGGTAAAGAAAGCGGTACGGAAATAACCGTTACAATGGCATTCGTCAAGGCTAGATTCAGCGATGAAATTGAATGTCATGTTGGGCGGGGCTGATTTTATAAATAAGCGGACCGACGCATATAGGAATCGCGATTCAACACAGAACGAACTACAACGATTGATACTTCAGAGACGCATACAACATCATCGATACGCGCTCTTCCAAGCGCCTCACGACGTCATCCGGTTTCGCTGCAAGAGCATTTTCAATCAGCGTAATCGTCTTGTCAAAATCCTCATGCGCTGATCGCAGCAACGCGTTTCGAGGTTCACCACGTTCCATCGAATCCGCCGTCGCTTTTTGGTACGACGCCATCCCCTTCTTGAGCGCTTCGCCTGCCTGCTTTAATGCTGGATTCGTGCTCGACACCAAATAGCTCACGTTAATCACAGACTCAGACGGTTCGCGCGAAGCAGGCGTTGATGTCCGCGCCAATTCAGCCAGTGGGCGCGTCGTTTGAACTGGCGCCTCAGCTACCGGAGCAGCCTGGATTTCAGGCGCAGCCACGGCTGGCGCCGGAGTCGATTCGACAGGAACCGGAGCGGGTTTATTCTCGCCATCCGCTACCGCGACCGCAGTCTTCGCAGCGTCATTTGCGATCATCGCGTTCAACAATTCCTTTTCGAGCACCGCCGCGAAGTCCAGACTCTTCACTTCTTCACGCAGCCCTTTCAGCATCGCCAAACTGTCGCGCGACCCCACTGGCAATTTCGCTGCTGCAACAGCCACTTTCAGCCATGACGCTGTGACGAGCGCTTTCGCATCTTTCGCTTTGTCCGCATTCGGTCCTTTGAATTTCGCGAGCATCGAATACTCGACATAGGCCTCACGCAACTTGCCGTTTTTTACATAGATATCGCCACGTGCTTGATGATCTTTGAAGAATTTGTCCACGCTCGCCAGCGTCGATTTCCAATTCGCAATCACGTACGTGATGCTGGCCGCAACATCCGGCATCGGCTGACTTAAAATCGGGTTGCCATACGCGTCCACCCAGATCAATCCCGGCACACTTTTCGTTCCCATCAATTTGACCAATTCAACCGCATCCGGCGACGTGCTCATCAATTTTACCGCAGCGAAATGCGTCGTACTGATCGTTTCAATCGACGGCCACGAACCAATCTTTTCTTGAGCTTTCAAATCGTCCGCATTCGTTGCCCGGGCAATAGAAGCCATCACCGGGAATTGTCCGGTAATCGCCCAGCCCGTCGCGTTATCGAGCGACGAAAACCACCGCATCGAATCACCCTTATTATCGCCGTTATTACCTTTATTATTGCCACCACCGCCACCATTTCCGCCACCGCTGCCACCATTACCTCCGTCTCCGCCATTTCCAGCACC